>NZ_JBVHPX010000014.1:154616-260811 GCF_055567735.1 Streptomyces sp. NPDC026394 | reverse complement strand
ACGCACCGGCGTTCACGCAGGTCATGGCTCGGTTAAGGGTGCCCCGGCGGGTCGGCCGTCCGCGGGTCAGACCGGAGGCGGTCCTGGCCGACAAGGCCTACTCATCCCGGGCGATCCGCCATCACCTGCGGCAGCGCGGGTCCGGGCGGTGATCCCGCAGCCCGCCGACCAGGCCGCCAATCGCAAACGGCTCGGCCGGCTTGGCGGCCGTCCGCCGGCCTTCGACCGTGTCGCCTACAAGCAGCGGAACACCGTCGAACGCTGCATCAACAAGCTCAAGCAGTGGCGCGGCCTGGCCACCCGATACGACAAGACCGCCACCATCTACCTCGCCGGACTCCACCTCGCCGCCATCTTCATCTGGTCGGCGAGATGATCCGAAGGAAAGGCCCTAGCCGGACCTGGCCGGGCCTGGCCGGGTGTACTGGGGCCTACTGGGGCCCGGCTGAGTTGTACCGGGTACTACTGGGCCCACTGGGTACTACTGGCCCACCGTGTCCTACCGGAGAGGTACCCCGCTCGTCCTTTCGGCCGGGGTGCGGGCGCCGACGCTTGGCCGGAAGGCCGATACCCGCAGGCGCGCCTCCTTCCTAGCGTGGGCCGGGTGACCACCGAGCCCCGCCTCCGCCGCACGCCACAGCCTCCGGGTCACGGTCCCGCCCACCCTGGCGACCACCGGACGACGGCGATCGCCGTCCTGCTGCTGGCCGCCTCCGCCGCAGCCGTCACCTGGCTGCTGCTCGGCAGCGGCGGCCACGAACTTCAGACCGTTCCCACGACGGCCTCCACCCTTGCCGGAACCGACCGGACTGACCGGACTGACTGGACCGACCGGACTGACTGGACCGATCGGGTCGTCCGGTTCGACCGGCTCAACCGGACCGCCCAGTCCGGCAGCGCCGCCCGCCCCGGCGGCGACTGTCCCGTACGAGCACCCAGGCCGTCCCGCGACGGCCCGGAGCCGCACTGTGCCGCTCGGGCTCCCGGCCCCCGCGCTTGCGAGCACGCCGGACGCCCGGGCCCGCACCCACCGGCCTGCTGCCGAATCCCGCATCCGCCCGTCTGCTGCCGGCCTCCGCACCACGACGGTCACTGCGCCCCACACGCCGCCCGCCGGTGACCGGGCCGGGCCCGGCCCAGCGGTTGCGGGGCGCGATCACCGCAGGTCAGATGGAACGCAGCGGAGGGACCCGGACCGATGCCGGGCACCGGGAACGGGACGCGGCGCACGACGTACGGCGCACGGACAGCGCGAGGAGCACAGGAGCACAGCAACACAGGGGCACAGGAGCACAGGGACACATGGCGATCAGCGTGGTCATCGCGGACGACCAGGAGATGGTCCGGACGGGCTTCCGGATGATCCTGGAGAGCCAGCCGGACATCGAGGTCCTCGCCGACGTCGTGGACGGCGCGGCGGCCCTGTCCGCGGTGGAGCGGCTGCGCCCCGACGTCCTGCTGCTCGACATCCGGATGCCCGAGGCCGACGGCCTGGAGGTCACCCGTCGGCTCGCCGAGCGCGCCGCCGCCCACCCCGAGTACGGGCACAAGCCGCGCATCGTCATCGTCACCACCTTCGACCTCGACGCGTATGTGCACGCCGCGCTGCAAGGCGGTGCCTCCGGCTTCCTGCTCAAGGACGCCAGCCCCGCCATGCTTGTGGAGGCCGTACGCGCCGCCGCGGCCGGTGACGCGCTGATCTCGCCCGCGATCACCGTACGGCTGCTGCGCGAACTGGCCCCCGCCACGGCCGCCGGCACCACCCGTACCCTCACCGAGCCGCTGACCGAACGCGAACAGGACGTCGTACGCGCCCTCGCCCGCGGCCGGACCAACGCCGAGATCGCCGCCGAACTCTATGTCTCGCTGTCCACCGTCAAGACTCACCTCGCCAACGTCCAGGCCAAACTGGATGCCCGCAACCGCGTCGAGATCGCCGCCTGGGCCTGGAAGAGCGGGCTCGCCGCGGGCGGCACCGGCGGCGGGCCGGCCGTATCGTGAGCCCGCTGACCGGCTGGGCCCGTGCCCACCCGCGCAAGGCCACCGCCGGCAAGGCCGCCCTCGCCGCGGTCCTGCTCTTCCTCATCGGCTTCGAGAGCGTCGCGCTGGCCCGGCAGCCCACCCGCCCGCACGCCACGGTCGTCGCCGCCGCTGTCGTCGTCTGCCTGTGTGCCGTACCCAACGCGCGCGTGCCACTGCGCGTCCGTGCCTGGACCGCCGCGAGTGTCTCCCTCGCCGCCTCGGTGGTCCTGATCGCCGGACAGCACGCTCTCGCGGTGTGGGGACTCGGCGAAGGCATCGCCCTGCTGGTCCTGCTCACCGGCGTGGTGCACCGCGCCCCCGGCCGCACCGCCGCGATCCTCGGTCCCCTGCTGGGCCTGGCCTGCGTCCTCGCCCCGATGCGCGACATCCGGCTGGGCCTGTGGACCGTCGTCTACGGCGTACTGACCGTCGTCGTCAGCGCCTATTCGCTGATCCTGCGCTGGCAGGACGCCCAGCGGATGCGTGACCTGGCCGCCGTACGGACCGCCGAACGCCTGGAACTCGCTCGCGAACTGCACGACGTCGTCGCCCACCATGTCACCGGCATCGTCGTCCAGGCCCGCGCCGCCCGCTTCACCGCACTCGACGGGCCAGGGGCGGACGCCGCCTTCGAACGGATCGAGACCTCCGGCGGCGAGGCGCTGAGCGCGATGCGCCGCCTGGTCCACGTCCTGCGGGAGAGCGCTGTCCGCGGCCGGCCGCTCGCCGGACTGGCCGACGTGCACACCCTCACCGAGGCATACGCCCGCACCGGCCCGCCCGTCGCCCTGCACATCGAGAAGGGCCTCGACGGGACGGTTCCCGCCGAAGTCGCCACCGCCGTCTACCGCATCGTCCGCGAAGCCCTCACCAACATCCGCAAGCACGCCGCGGACGCCACCGTCGTCCGCATCAATCTCCGTACCGTCCCGTCCGGCCTGGAACTGCGCGTCGCCGACGACGGGGGACACCCCGTCCGCCTCTCCGAACAGGCCAGCGGCGGCGGCTTCGGCCTGGCCGGACTCACCGAGCGCGCCGAGGCGATGGGCGGCCGGCTGACCGCAGGCCCCGCACCGGAGGGCGGCTGGGAGGTACGGGCCGTGCTGCCGCTGGGGGAGGGGGAGGCAAAGGTAGGGGAAGAGGACGGGGGGTACGGGAAGGAGCCCCCCGGCTGCCCCGGCTGCCCCGGCTGACCCGGCTGCCCCGGCTGGCCCCGCTGGTCCGGTGAACCCGGTGGCCCCAGCGGCCCGTACGAGTCGTACGAGCCGTACAAGACCTCCTCGGCACCGATTCGTTAGTCCAACACCTCCCGCCCCTTTGTCCATGGGCGCGCCCGCCGCGCACCCAGCACCCTGTCCCGCGACGGACAGAGCCGGTGCGAAGGACGGAGAGCGCTTGTGAACGGACCGACAGGAGCGGAACAACCGGCCGGAGCGCAGCCAACGGGTGCGGGGCGACCGGCGGGCGGGGAGCCGATGGACGCGGGGCAGGCGGCAGGCGCGGGTGCCGCGACCGCCGGGGGAGGACCGGCGTTCGTACCAACCCCGCCCGACGCCGACACCCCGCCCCGTGCCGACACCCCGCCCGGTGCCGCCACCTCGCCTGGCCTCGGAATCCCGCCCGGCCCTGCCACCTCGCCTGGCCTCGGAATCCCGCCCGACGCCGCCACCCCGCCCGGCCCTGCCACCCCGCCCGGCCCCGGAACCCCGCCCGGCCCCGGAACCCCGCCCGACGCCGAGCCCGGCCCCACCCGCAGGAAGCTCGTCGTCGGTACCGCGCTCGCCGGAATCGCCGCCACCCTCCCGCTCGGCGGCACCAGCGCGTACGCCGCAAGCACCGGCACCGCACCGTACCCGCGGCCCCGGGCCGGTGAGGCGGTGCTGCGGTCCGGCGCCCTGGAGGTCCGCGTCGACACCGGCTTCCCCCGCGTCCTCTCTTACACCGACCGGGGCACCGGAGCCGTCCTGCACGGCCAGCCCGACCCGGTCACCCGGCTCCTCATCGACGGCACCGTCCGCACGCCCCGGGTCACCTCCCGCCCGGCCGCCGACCGCATCACCTACACCCTCGCCTTCGACGGCGGCACCGAGATCGACGCCGAGATCACCGTCGGCGGATGGCACGTCGACTGGCGCGTCACCAGAATCGCCGACACCCCGGCCCTCCGCGTGGGAACCCTCCAGATCCCCGGGCTCGCCCTGCTGAGCGTCCGCAGCGACCAGCCCGGCGCCGCCCTCCTGGCCGCCCGGATCGACCTGGACAAGGCCAAGAGCGGTGACACCCTCGTCCGGATCACGCCCGTCACCCCGGTGGACGCCGCCCCTACCGGATGCGCGTACGCGGTGGCCGCCACCGGCGAACTGGCCGCCGCCGTCGAGACCAACACCGTGTACGACACGCCCAGCGGCGCCACCACCTGGGAGAACGGGCGGCTGTGGCGGCAGACCACCGCGAGCGGCGGCCACCGCTACGCGCGCCTCGGTTGCGGCCAGTGGACCCACCGCGCGGCCACCGCGCCCCTGGACGACACCGAACCCCTGCCGTACGCCACCGTCGTCCTCACCCGCGACCGCAACGGCGACGGCACCGCCGACTGGCAGGACGCGGCCATCGCGCTGCGCGACATCATGGTCGACCCGCTCGGCGCCGACGACCAGCACCTGCGCGTCGTCGCCCACATCCCCTTCAACTTCGCCAGCCAGGCCACCAACCCCTTCCTGGCCACCCTCGACAACGTCAAGCGGATCGCGCTCGCCACCGACGGGCTGCGGCAGTTCACGCTCCTGAAGGGCTACCAGTCCGAAGGCCACGACTCCGCCCACCCCGACTACGGCGGCAACCACAACACCCGCGCCGGGGGCCTCGCCGACCTCAACACCCTGCTGCGTGCCGGAAAGGTCTGGCACAGCGACTTCGCCGTGCATGTCAACGCCACCGAGTCCTACCCCGTCGCGCACGCCTTCTCCGAGACCCTGGTCGACAAGAACGACGCCCAGTGGGACTGGCTCGACCAGTCCTACCGCATCGACGCCCGCCGCGACCTGGTCTCCGGCGACATCGTCCGCCGCTTCCGGCAGCTCCGCGAGGAGACCGACCCCGCCCTGAACACCCTCTACATCGACGTCTTCCGCGAATCCGGCTGGAACTCCGACCGCCTCCAGCGCCACCTGCGCGCCCAGGGCTGGCAGGTGACCACCGAATGGGGCCACGGCCTGGAGCGCTCCGCCCTGTGGTCGCACTGGGCCAACGAGACCGACTACGGCGGCGACACCTCCCGCGGCATCAACTCCCGGCTCATCCGCTTCGTCCGCAACCACCAGAAGGACGTGTTCGCGGACAAGTGGCCCACGCTGCTGGGCGGCGCCCGGATGGGGAACTTCGAGGGCTGGGTCGGCAAGACCGACTGGCACGCCTTCTACACCGTCATCTGGGTGGACGCGCTGCCCGCCAAGTACCTCCAGGCGTACCCGATCCGCACCTGGCGCGATCATGAGATCACCTTCGAGGGGCCGACCGGCACCACCGTCACCGACACCGGCGGCACCCGCCGCATCACCACCGACGGACGCCTGGTGTACGACGGCGGCACCTACCTGCTGCCCTGGGAACCCCGCCGCGCCACCGACCCCGAGAAGCTCTACCACTACAACCCCGGTGGCGGCACGACCACCTGGACGCTGCCCCGCGGCTGGTCCGGCACCCGGAGCGTGTACGCCTACCGGCTCACCGACCAGGGCCGGAGTCGGCCGGAGCGGCTGACCGTACGCGGCGGCAAGGTCACCGTCACCGCCGCGGCCGGCCGGCCGTACGTCCTCTACCGCCGCCCCGCACCAGCCCAGGGCGGCCGCGGCTGGGGCCAGGGGAGCGGCGGACACGGCCGGCACGGGGCCGGGCGGACCGGACCCGGCTGGGGCGAGGGCACGCCGCTCGCCGACCCCGGCTTCCACTCCGGCACTCTCGACGCCTGGCAGGTCAGCGGGCCCGCCACCGTCGAGCCGAGCGCCCTCGGCGACTACGAACTGGTCGTCGGCGCGGGCGGCGCGGCAGCCGTCAGCCAGCGGCTCGCCCGCCTCGCGCCCGGCACCTACACGGCATCCGTGCAGGTGGAGGTCGGCGCGCGGCCGGGGGAGCGGCGCCGGGCCACGCTGGAGGTGCGCACCGGCGACGGCGTCACGGCCGCCAACTGGACGGAGACCTCCACTGCCGGGAACTTCGTCGCCGCCGACCGCAAGCACGGCACTCGCTTCCAACGGATGTTCACCCCCTTCACCGTCCCCGAGGGCGGCGGTCCCGCCACCCTCACCCTCCGCACCGCGGCGGGCACTCCGCGTATTCGATTCGACAACGTGCGGGTGGTCGCCGCGGTTCCCGCCCGCCGGCCGGGCACCGTCGCGTACGAGGACTTCGAGCACGTACCGCAGGGCTGGGGCCCCTTCGTCAAGGGCGACGCGGGCCAGGTCACCGACCCGCGCACGCACATCGCGCAGCGGCACGCGCCCTTCACCCAGCGCGGCTGGAACGGCAAGAGCGTCGACGACGTCATCGACGGCGGCCAGTCCCTGAAGTCCCGCGGCGAGAACACGGGACTGGTCTACCGGACCGTGCCGCACACCGTGCGTTTCCTCCCCGGACGCCGCTACCGGGTCAGTTTCCGCTACGAGAACGAGAAGGCCGGCCAGTACGCCTGGATCACGGCCGTCGACGACCCCGGAGCCCGCGAACTGAGCCGCACCCCGCTGCCCGTCGCCACGCGGCCCACCTCGCACGCCTACGAGTTCACCGCCCCGGAGAGCGGCGAGGCGTGGGTGGGACTGCGCAAGACGGGCGGCGACGGAAAGGCGGAATTTGTCCTGGACGCCTTCGAGGTACGGGAAGCCTGACACGTCAGGCACCGGCGACCGGCCGGCCCGGCAACGGAAGACCGACGCGTCAGGGCACCAGGCGGGGCGCCTCTGCCCGCTCCCCCTCAAGGGCGGGGGCGCCCTCCAGCTCCAGCAGGAGCAGCTCGTTGGTGCCCGGACGCAGCGCCGAGCCGGGGACGAACAAGGTCCGCTGCGGACCGGCCGCCCAGTAGCGGCCCAGGCAGAACCCGTTCACCCAGGCGAAACCGCGCGTCCATCCGGACAGTTCGAGGGCGGCGTCGCCGGGGGAGGGCACGGACAGCGTGGCCCGGTGGAGGCCCGGCTGCCCGGAACCGAAGGGGCGGTCGCCGTATACCCTGAACGGCACCCGCCGCACCGCCGCCGCGTCCTCCAGCGCGTCCAGCCGCAGCCCCCGCGCCCGTACCCCGTGCAGGTACTGCCGCTCGTGCAGCACCCCGCCCCTGATGCCCTTCGGCTCCCCGAGCCGCGGACCGTAGTTGACGCGCCCCAGCGACTCCACCCACAGCTCCACAGTGGCGGGCCCGGACACCGCCGCACCGATCTCCGCGTCCTCCTCGCACAGGGTCGGCCCGCGCGCCCCGTCCACGTACGTCACCGCCAGATCGCGCAGCCCCGCCACCCGCAGCGGAAGCGGCCCGCGCGGCCCGGGGACCTCGAAGCGGTACCGCACCACACCACGGTCCACGTCCAGCTCCTCGAATGTCGGCGGCACACCTGACGCCACCTCGGGACCACCGAGGACCTCCAGCACGTCCGTGAGCGGCGCCCACCCGCCGGACTCCGCCCGTACGGGCGCGGCGAGGACCGGCGGCGGTACGGGGACCTCCGGCAGCGGGCCCGGCGCATACGCGGCCAGGACCTCGCGGAACCGGCGGAACTTCTCCGTAGGGTGCCCGCGTTCATCGATCGGCGCGTCGTAGTCGTACGACGTGACGGTGGGCTGCAACACCCCGTCGTGCAGCTCGCCGGAACGATTCGCCCCCGCCCAGCCCCCGAAGTTCGTACCGCCGTGCGCCATGTAGACGTTGACCGACGCACCGCACTCCAGGATCTCCCGCAGCGCGTCCGCCGCGTCCCCCGAAGAGCGCGCCACCGAAGCGTCACCCCAGTGGGAGAACCAGCCGCACCAGAACTCCATGCACATCAACGGGCCGCCCGGCTGATGACGGCGCAGCGCCGCGAAAGCCTCCCGCGCCCCCGAACCGAAGTTGGCCGTCGCCAGGACACCGGGCACCGAACCGCCGGTGAGCATGTGGTCCTCCGGGCCGTCCGAGGTGAACAGCGGCACGCTCACCCCCAGACCGCGCAGCAGATCCACCATGTGCGCCAGGTACTCCCGGTCGCTGCCGTACGACCCGTACTCGTTCTCCGCCTGCACCATCACCACCGGACCGCCCCGGTCGTACTGGCGCGCCACCACCTGCGGCAGCAGCCGCCCGAACCACGCGTCCACCGCCCGCAGGAACTCCGCGTCACGGGTCCGCACCCCCCGCCCCAGCGGGCCGGTCAGCCAATGCGGCAGCCCGCCGTTCTCCCACTCCGCGCAGATGTACGGACCGGGCCTGACCAGCGCGAGCAGCCCCGCCGCCCGCGCCGCGTCCAGGAAGCGGCCCAGCGCCTCAGGATCGCGGTGGACGCCCGGCCGCGGCTCGTGCAGGTTCCAGGGCACGTACGTCTCGACGCAGTTCAGCCCCATGGCGCGCAGCATCGCCAACCGGTGCCCCCACTGCGCCTCGTGCACCCGGAAGTAGTGCAGGGCCCCCGACAGCAGCCGCATCGGCCGCCCGTCCCGCTCGAAATTCCGCTCGCCCACCACGAACTCGCCCATACCGCCCACCCTGTCCCGTTCCGCCGTCCCGGCCCGCCCGGTGCTCGGCCCGTCCGCCGTCCCGGTCACCCTCACCTCTGGCGGCACGGGAATCCATGGACAAAGATCGGCAGTGATTGGACGGAACTCGGACGGAACTCGGGCGGCACAGGGGCAAGACCGGCCAGTAAGCGCAAGCAACCGGCCGACCGCACACGGACGCGGACACGGCCGCGCCACGGACGGACTCGGCGCGGCGCGCCACCCCGTACGAACACGCCCCCGTACGCGGAGACGGGAGGACGCCCGCATGTACCACACCTGGATGCGGTACTTCACACCGCGCCCGGTCCACCACCGGCTCGGCCTGGTCTGCCTCGGCGTCGGCCTTCAGCACGGCACCCTGCCACCCGTCGGCCCACGCGTCCTCGACCACCACGTCGCCGTCGTCGTCCACGCCGGCCGCGGCTGGTTCACCACCCCCGACGGCACCCGGGCCCCCGTCACGGCCCCCGCCCTCCTGTGGCTCCTCCCCGGCGTCCCCCACCACTACGGCGCCGACCCGCACACCGGCTGGGACGAAAGCTTCGTCGACTTCACCGGCCCCGCCACCACCACCTACACCGAACTCGGCTACATCGAACCCGACCGCTCCCTCGTACCGCTCGCCGACACCGCCGCCGCCCGCACCGCCATCGGCCGCATCACCCGCGCCGCCCGCCGCGGCAACCCGCTCCTGGAAGTCGAGACCGCCGCCGCCGTCCACGAACTCCTCGTCGCCCTGCGGCGCGCCCGCGCCGACACCGACGCGGACGGCGACCCCGTACTCCAGGCCCTCGCCCGCGACGCGTTCCTGCCCCTGTCCGTCGCCGAACACGCCGCCCGCCACGGCATGACCCCCGCCGCGCTGCGCACCGCCGTACGCCGCGGCGCCGGATGCAGCCCCAAGGACTACCTCCTGGCCATCCGCCTCGGCCACGCCAAAGAACTCCTCGCCGCCACCGAACTCCCCGTCGCCGCCGTCGCCCGCCGCGTCGGCTACACCGACCCGGCCTACTTCAGCCGCCTGTTCACCCGCCGCGTCGGCACCGCACCCGTCCACTTCCGCGCCCGCCAGGGGCACCACGTCCCCGGCGGCTGGTCCACCCGCGTACCCGACCCCGACGACCCGCCGCGGATCGGCTGAGACGGCCACGGCCCAGGGCACGCCGCCACGCACGCGGGGCACGCCCGGGGCACGCGCGGAGCACCGAGGGGCCCGGCCGGACCGGGAAAATCACGGGTCGAGTGCGCGGTGTCAGTGCCGTACGGCAGCATGAGCACATGCCCGCACTGACGCGCGACGAGGCGCAGACCCGAGCCCGACTCCTCGACGTCCACCGCTACGTGATCGACCTCGACCTCACCCACGGCCCCGAGCACTTCGTGTCCCGCACGGCCGTCCGCTTCAGTGCGCGCACCCCGGGCGACACCTTCATCGACATCGCACCGCACGAGCTGCGCTCCGCCACCCTCGACGGCCGCCCCCTCGACCCGGCGACCCTCGACGGCAACCGCCTGCCGCTCACCGGCCTCACCGAAGGCGACCACGAACTCCGCCTCGAAGCGACCATGCCCTACTCCCGCACCGGCGAGGGCATGCACCGCTTCACCGACCCCGCCGACGGCGAGACCTACGTCTACACCCAGTTGTTCCTGGACAACGCCCAGCGCGTCTTCGCCGCCTTCGACCAGCCCGACCTGAAGGCCGTCTTCGACCTGAGCGTCACCGCACCCGGCGGCTGGACCGTACTGGGCAACAGCACCGCCACCCGCCAGGACGGCGAGGCGAACCACGTCGTCCTCGCCCCCACCCCGCCCATCAGCACCTACCTCGTCGCCGTCGCGGCCGGCCCCTGGCACACCGTCCGCACCGAACACGCCGGACTGCCCTTCGGCATCCACTGCCGCAGCTCCCTGGCCCCCCACCTGACCACGGACGCCGAAGAGATCTTCGACATCACCCGCCGCTGCTACGACCGCTACCACACCCTCTTCGACGAGCCCTACCCCTTCGACTCCTACGACCAGGCCTTCGTCCCCGAGTTCAACGCCGGCGCCATGGAGAACCCCGGCCTGGTCACCTTCCGGGAGGAGTTCGTCTTCCGCTCCGCCGTCACCCACGCCGAGCGCCAGACCCGCGGCCTGGTCATCGCCCACGAGATGGCCCACATGTGGTTCGGCGACCTGGTCACCCTCCGGTGGTGGGACGACATCTGGCTCAACGAGTCCTTCGCCGAGTACATGAGCTACCAGGTGCTGTCCGAAGCCACCGGCTACACCGACACCTGGACCGACTTCGGCATCGCCCGCAAGGGCTGGGGCTCCGACGCCGACCAGCGCCCCTCCACCCACCCCGTCGCCCCCGCGGACGTGCCCGACACCGACTCCGCCCTCCTCAACTTCGACGGCATCTCCTACGCCAAGGGCGCCTCCGCCCTGCGCCAGCTCGTCGCCTGGATGGGCGAGAAGGACTTCCTCGCCGGCGTCAACGACCACATCACCCGACACCGCTTCGGCAACGCCACCCTCGCCGACTTCGTCGACTCCCTCGCCCAGGCCACCGACCGGGACGTACACGCCTGGGCCGAGAACTGGCTGCGCACCACCGGCATCGACACCCTCACCCCCGTCGTCGGCACCGCACCCGGCGGCGGCTGGACACTCCGCGTCGACCGGGACGGCAGCCGCCCCCACCACCTCACCGCGGGCCTCTACGACCGCGACCCCACCGACCCCACCCGCCTCGTCGCCCGCGACCACCTCACCTGGGACATCCCCGCAGCGACACCCCAGGACCCCGGCACCGCCACGGCCGCCGACGCGCCGGGCACCTCCGCGGCTCCCGGTGCGTCCGGCGCCACACGGGCCGCCGGCACCAACTCCACCGGCGCGCGGGACGGCGCCCCGCAGCGCCTCCACACCGCCCCCGGCCCCCGCCCCGCCCTGGTCCTCCTCAACGACGGCGACCTCACCTACACCAAGGTCCGCCTCGACCCCACCTCCTGGGACACCGTCCGTACCGCCCTCTCCGGCCTGCCCGACGCCCTCACCCGCGCCGTCGCCTGGAACGCCGCCCGCGACATGGTCCGCGACGGCGAACTGCACCCCACCGCCTACCTCGACACCGCCCGCGCCCACCTCCCCTACGAGACCGACATCGCCATCGTCTCCGGCGCCCTCGCCTTCGCCCGCGCCCAGATCGCCGACCGCTACCTCCCCGCCGCCGACCGGCCCGCCGCACTGAACAGCCTCAGCACCATCGCCCGCGACATCCTGCGCCGCACCGAAGGCTCCGAGAACGGCGACGGCCAAGGACTGCGCCTGGCCGCCGTCCGCACCTTCATCGACAGCGCCACCACCCCCGACGGCATACAGGACTGGCTCTCCGGCGGCAGCGTCCCCGGTGGCCCCGCCCTCGACCCGGAACTGCGCTGGCGCATCCTCGGCCGGCTCGCCGTCCTCGGCGCCACCACCCCCGCCGCCATCGAGGACGAACTGGCCCGCGACCCCAGCGCCACCGGCCGGCAGGGCGCCGCCACCTGCCACGCCGCCCTGCCGGACCCGGCCGCCAAACAAGCCGCCTGGGACGCCCTGTTCGCCACCGACGAGCACACCGACCTGTCCAACTACCTCTTCAACGCCACCGCCGTCGGCTTCTGGGCCCCCGAACAGCTCGATCTCGTACGCCCCTACGTCACCCGCTACTTCCCCGCAGCCGTGGCCCTCGCCGCCCGCCGCGGCCCCGCCCTCGCCGACTCCGCCGGCCGCTACGCCTTCCCCACACCGCTGGTCGACACGGCCACTCTCCAACTGGGCGAGGAGTGCCTGCGCACCGCCGACCCGTCCCCGGCCCTGCGCCGCAAGCTCATCGACCAACTCGACGATCTGAGGAGGGCGCTGCGGGTACGGGGGGAGTGACGGCGCGGCGCGCGGTGGCGGCGGGCCGACGGGCTCGGCGAGCTTCGGCAGGCTCGACGGATTCGACGGGTCCGGCGGATTCGGAAGGCGCGGCGAGACGCGCGGTCCGGCGGCCTCGTCAGGCCCGGTAGGTCCGGCGGGGCCGCCGGGGGAGTGACGGCCGCCGAGCCCGCCGGGACGCGAGCATCGCCGGGGCGGCGCCGGGCCCCGCGGAGACGAGCGCGTACAAGAGGAAAGGTTCCGTCACGCGCCGGCCCCGCTTCCGCCCCCAGCCCCGGCCGCATCCGCTCCCGGCCCCGGCCGCATCCGGTCCCTGCGCGCCCCCGACCCCCGCCCGCAACCCCTACGGACTGCATAGCAGGCAATCCGATCACCGCCGCCCCACCCAGCACATGGGTACCCCTTTCGGGTTGAGCTCGCCCAGCTCGGCAGGTACGCCACCCGGCCCCGGCCAGTCTGTGGTGTGCCCGCTGTCGCGCACCCGAAGGACCGCCCATGAACACCCCGCCCCTCGCCGGCGGAGCCGCAGGCCCCGATGCCCTGCGCCCCCTCCTCGGCACCGTCCTCGACGCGCTGCGCGACGGTGCCGAAGCCCGGGGCGGCCCCCTGCCCGCCGGGGGCCCCGGCCGTGTCGCCGCACGGCTGCGGGAGGCCACCGGGCCCGTCCTCCCCGAGACCGGCCACGGTCCGCACGAAGCGCTGCGCGCCCTCGTCCGCGCCCTGGCCGAAGGCGCGGCCGACCCGGCCGACCCGCACTGCGCGGCCCATCTGCACTGCCCGCCGCTGGCCCTCGCCGCCGCGGCCGAGCTGGCCGCCGCCGCCCTCAACCCGTCCATGGACTCCTGGGACCAGGCCCCGGCGGCCTCCGCCCTCGAAGCCCGCACGGCCCGCGAACTCGCCGCCCTCGTCTACCCGTACGGACCGGACGGCCCTGCGCACCCCCACGGACCGGACGCCTCCGCACCCCCGTACAGGCCGGGCGGCCCCACACCCCCGTACGGACCGCACGCCTCCCCGCCCCCGTACGCCCCCGCACCCCCGTACGCCCCCGTCGGCCCCCCTCTCCCATACGACCCCGACGGCTCCCCCCACCCGTACGGCCCCGGCACCTCCCCGAGCGCCGGACAGCCGCACGCCTCCCACGCGCTCACGGACCACCCCAGCCCCTACCGGCCCGGCACCCCCGCGAACCCCGGACGTACACACGAGGACGAACAGCCCGACGCCCTCGTCACCACCGGCGGCACCGAGTCCAACCAGCTCGGCCTCCTCCTCGCCCGCGAACACGCCCGTACCCGCCACACCGAACCGCTGCGCGTCGTCTGCGGCGCCAACGCCCACCACAGCGTCCACCGCGCCGCCTGGCTCCTCGGCCTCCCAGAACCTCTCACCCTCCCCACCCCTGACGGCACTCTCGACCCCCACACCCTCCACACCGCCCTCACCGACCTCTGCCACCCCGGCAGCCCCGGTGCCCCCACCGTCCCCGTCCTCGTCTGCGCCACCGCGGGCACCACCGACACCGGCGCCATCGACCCGCTGCCCGCCCTCGCCGACCTCACCCGCACCCACGGCGCCCGGCTCCACGTCGACGCCGCGTACGGCGGCCCGCTCCTCTTCAGCGCCACCCACCGCCCCCTCCTCGACGGCCTGCACCGCGCCCATACCGTCACCCTCGACCTGCACAAACTCGGCTGGCAACCGGTCGCCGCCGGCCTCCTCGCCGTCCCCCGCGCCGCCGACCTCGCCCCGCTCACCCACCGCGCCGCCTACCTCAACGCCGACGACGACACCGAAGCCGGCCTCCCCGACCTCCTCGGCCGCTCCCTGCGCACCACCCGCCGCCCCGACATCCTCAAGATGGCCGTCACCCTCCAGGCCCTCGGCCGTACGGGCCTCGCCGACCTCGTCGACCGCACCCTCGCCGCCGCCCGCACCTTCGCCGGCCTCATCGACGACCACCCCGCCTTCGCACTCCACTCCCACCCCACCCTCAGCACCGTCCTCTTCCGCCCCACCGGCGCCGACGACACCACCGTCGCCACCATCCGCCGCCGCCTCCTGCACCAGGGCCGCGCCGTCCTCGGCCGCGCCGCCACCCCCACCGGCCTCTGGCTCAAAGCCACCCTCCTCAACCCCTACACCACCACCGACGACCTCGCCTCGCTCCTCAAACTCGTGGAAGGCCACACCCCCCGATGAGCACCACCCCCCACCCCGAAGCCATCACCCTCCAACTCCCGTCCCCGGACCCCGGACGCCCCGCCCACACCGGCCTCCGCACCGCCGCCACCCGGCCCCCCGACCCCGAACCCGCCACCCCCCGGCCGCCCACCGACCCCGACACCCCCCTGGACCTCGCCGGCATCGGCATCGGCCCCTTCAACCTCTCCCTCGCCGCCCTCGCCCAGCCCCTCACCCACCTGCGCACCGCCTTCTACGACCAGCGCCCCGCCTTCCGCTGGCACCCCGGCCTCCTCATCGAGGACGCCACCCTCCAAGTCCCCTTCCTCGCCGATCTCGTCACCCTCGCCGACCCCGCCAGCCCCTGGAGCTTCCTGAACTACCTCAAGTACCGGGAACGCCTCTTCCCCTTCTACTTCGCCGAGCGCTTCCACATCCACCGCGCCGAATACGACGCCTACTGCCGCTGGGTCAGCGAAAACCTCCCCGGCCTGCACTTCCGCCACCAGGTCGACGCCGTCCGCTGGAACAGCGACCGCGCCTCCTTCGAGGTCGACTACACCCAGCTCGGCGACGACGGCGAAGCCGAAGCCCTCGGCCGCACCCATGCCCGCAACCTCGCCCTCGGCATCGGCACCGTCCCCCACGTACCCGACCCCCTCAAACCCCTCGTCGACGCCCCCGCCGTCCCCGTCCTGCACGCCGCCGACTACCTCGCCCACCGCGAACGCCTGCTGGCCGCCGACCACATCACCGTCGTCGGCGCGGGACAGTCCGGCGCCGAAGTCTTCCTCGACCTGCTGCGCTCCCGCCCCACCGGCCGCGAAGGCCTCCACTGGCTGGCCCGCACCGCCGCCTTCGCCCCCATGGAATACAGCAAACTCGGCCTCGAACACTTCACCCCCGACTACACCCGCTACTTCCACGCCCTCCCCGAACCCGTACGCGACCAGCTCCTCCCCGGCCAGTGGCAGCTCCACAAGGGCATCGACCACGCCACCCTCGCCGCCATCCACGACGAGCTCTACCGGCGCACCCTGCACGGCGGCTGGCCCGACGCCACCCTCACCCCCGGCGTCACCGTCCGCACCGCAGGACGCGTCGGCACCACCAAGGTCGAACTCCACCTCGACCACCCCCACCAGGGCGCCCGCTCCCGCCTGACCACCGACGCCGTCGTCCTCGCCACCGGCTACCGCGAAGGCCGCACCGACACCCTGCTCGCCGCCCTCGACCCCTACATGCGCCGCGACGCCGCCGGGCGCCCCCGTATCGACGCCGACCAGCGCCTCCTCCTCGACCCCTGCGTCACCGGCTCCGTCTACGTGCAGAACGCCGAACACCACACCCACGGCGTCGGCACCCCCGACCTCGGCCTCTCCGCCTGGCGCAGCGCCACCATCCTCAACTCCCTCACCGACAGCACCACCTATTCCCTCCCCTCACGCACCGCCTTCACCACCTTCGGCCTGCGCCCCTCCCCGCCCCGCAACCTCACCGACATCCCCCGCCCCAACTCCACCCTCATCGAGAACCCCTGACCCACCCGGCCCAGGCTCCGCCCCTACGGACACCTGGGCCGCCGCACACCGCGCCGGATCAGCGCACCCCGGGGTCAGAACACCGGCACCCCGTCCCGGGTCAGCCGCCAGTCCTCGGCCGCGAACCGCGCCGGGTCGATCTCCCCGGTCTCCTTCACCCACCCGATGATCACATTCCGGATCTCCTCCGACGTCGACCACACCTGCGGCGCCTTCGCCACATGGGGGAAATTGCCGCCGCCGCTCGCCCGGTAGTTGTTCACCGCCAGCACGAACCGCGCGTCGTCCGCCACCGGCTTCCCCTCGAACGACAGTTTCCCGATCCGCCGCCCCGGCTCCCGCGCGATGTCGATCTCGTACGAGACACCGCTCACCGCGTCGTAGTTGTAATCCGGAATGCCGTCCGCATTCGTCAGCCTCGCCGGATCGACCGGACCGCCCGCCGGCGTCCGCACGTAATACCGCGCGGAGAACTCCAGATACTCCCGCAACTGCTTCCCGGTCAGCACCCGCGCCTCCAGCGTATTGTCGAACGGATACAACGCCGCCATCGACCGGATCGTCACCTCACCCGCCGGAACCGCCGCCGACCGCGAGAAGCACGAAGCCTGCGACAGCACCGGCAACTTCGCGTACGCACCACCCGCCAAAGCCTTCCGCACCGCCTCCGCCTGGACGAACGCGATGAAATCCAGCACCGGCGTGTCCCGGTACGGCGCCTGCGCCGCGGTCATCTCCGCCTTCGACCGCCCGATGACCTGATTGACGTACGCCACCACCTTCCGCTGCTCGGCACGCAGCAGCCGAGTGATCCGCGCATCCTCCGGCACGGTATTGGAATTCAGCACCTTCGCCGACACCGAATCCACCGACCAGCGCCCCCGCGACCGCACCAGCTCGAAGTCGAACACCGTCAGCCGCTGCCCCCACTTCAACGGCTCCGACAGCACCACCGTGCGTCCGGTCCCGCGGTTCACCACCCGCCGCTCCGGCACCTCCACATGCGCGTGCCCCACCAGAACCGCGTCGATCCCCGGCACCCGCTCCGCCACCAGGGCCGCCGCGTTCTCCACGTGCGGCAACTGGTCCCCGTACGACGACGTGCCGCTCGTCCCCGAATGCGCCGACACGATCACCACGTCCGCGCCCATCGACCGCAGCTTCGGCACCCACTTCGCCGCCTGCTCCTCCAGCCCCGGAAACGCCAGCTTCCCCTGCACATGCGCCTTGTCCCAGATCGCGACACCCGGATTCGTCAGCCCCAGCACCGCCACCTTCACCTGACCACCGCACGGCGTACGGAGCCGCTTCATCCAGTACGGCGGAAAAGCCGGCCGCAGCGACTTCGCGTCCACCGCGTTCGCCCCCAGCAACGGGAAGTCACAATGCTCCTCGAACTTCCGGAGCACCCCCAGGCCGTAATTGAACTCGTGATTGCCGAGCGCCGCCGCGTCGTAACCGATGGCGTTCATCGCCTTCGCCATCGGATGCACCGGAGCGTTCGGACCCGTGATCGGATCGACCCTCGCGTAGTAATACGCCAGCTGCGTACCCTGAATCGTGTCACCCGCGTCGATCAGCAGCGTATTGCGCGCCCCCTTCTCCTCCCGTATCCGCCGCACCAGCGTGGAAATCTTCGCCAGCCCCACATCGTTGTGGTCCTTGTCGTCGAATTCCGCGTCGGCCGCGTAGTCCCAGTTGAAGACATTGCCGTGCAGGTCCGTGGTCCCCATGACCGTGAAGGCGTAACGCCGCGCGGACCGTGCCCCACCGCCGGACACCGGTGCGGCCGCCGCCGACGGCGCCCCCGTACCGATGAGCGCGGCCCCCGCGCCCGTGGCGACCGAACTCCCCAGAAACTTCCTACGGCCGAGCGGCATGAACATCTCCTTCGACGAAACACGGCGGCAGCGGACATCGGCGACGGCGACGGGCCCCGGCGGCAACGCGACGGGACCATCGCCCACCGGGACACTCCGACCACTCCGCCCACCACAACACTCCGACCACCGCGACACTCATGGACAACGCGCGTAGATTCTGACTCAGCAGCCCCACCCGCAACAGTCCCCACAGGTTGCGATCAGATGACCGCCCGGCCCTTCCCCCGGCCCTTCCCTGACAAACACCCCGCCCCGTGCCAGGCTGCCCCCATGACCGACCCCGACACCCGGCCCGCCGCCCTCCCGTACGGCACCCCCGACGCACCCCGCCTCGCCGTACGCGGCGAAGCCCGCATCGAGGCCGACCCCGAGATCGCCCGTATCGACATCACCGTCCAGGCCCGCGGCACCGACCGCACCGCCACCCTCAAGGACCTCACCCACCGCAACGACCAGGTCCTCACCCTCGTCAAGAGCTACGGCGACGCCGTCGAGAAACTCGACACCGGCGCCTTCTCCGTCACTCCCGAAATCACCGCCAAAGGCCGCCACGAACGCGTACGCGCCTACCACGGACGCGTCCGCATCACCGCCACCCTCGCCGACTTCACCGCCCTCGGTGAACTCACCACCCGCCTCGCCGACCTCGACCTCACTCGCGTCGACGGCCCCTGGTGGGCCCTGCGCCCCGACTCGCCCGCCCACCGCGAAGCCCGCCGGCAGGCCGTGCGTGAAGCCGTCCAACGCGCCCGCGAATACGCCGAAGCCCTCGGCGCACGCCTCGACGCCGTCCTCGAACTCGCCGACACCGGCGCCGACGACGCCACGCCGATGCCGCTGCCCGGCGGCGCGTTCCGGTCCGTCGCCTACGGGGGAGCGGACGCGGCCGAAAGCGCCCCCGCTCTCGACCTCGAACCCGCGCGCCAAGAGGTGTACGCACAGATCAACGCCCGCTTCACGATGACCCGCCCCGTCCTGTGACCCGAGCGCTGCGACGTTCGCTTATCCGCTCATCGGAGCACCGGCGCGCGCATTCAACTACTTGTCAAGAGCCTTTCACGTAAAGGCCGTTGGGCAGTCACTTCCCCACAGTTCCCTACCTATGAGTAGGTCGTAGGGTCGAAGCATGCGCCGAGCAAAGATCGTCTGCACACTGGGACCCGCCACCGACTCGTACGAGCAGATCAAGGCACTCGTCGAGGCCGGCATGGACGTGGCCCGCTTCAACCTCAGCCACGGCACCTATGCCGACCACGAGGCGCGGTACGAGCGGGTACGCAAAGCATCCGAGGAGACCGGCCGCAGCGTCGGCGTCCTCGCCGATCTTCAAGGTCCGAAGATCCGACTCGGCCGGTTCCGCGAAGGCCCCGTACTTCTCGAACGCGACGACGCCTTCACCATCACCGTCCGCCCCGGCGTCGAAGGCGACCGCCACTGCTGCGGCACCACCTACGAAGGCCTCGCCGACGACGTCACCCCCGGCGAACGCATCCTCGTCGACGACGGCAAGGTCACCCTCCAGGTCACCGACGTCCGCGACACCGAGGTCCACACCAAGGTCGTCGAAGGCGGCATGGTCTCCGACCACAAGGGCCTCAACCTCCCCGGCGTCGCCGTCTCCGTCCCCGCCCTCTCCGAGAAGGACTGCGAAGACCTCCGCTGGGCCCTGCGCATCGGCGCCGACATCATCGCCCTCTCCTTCGTCCGCAGCGGCGACGACATCGACGACGTCCACCGCATCATGCGCCAGGAGAACTGCTTCCGGCCCGTCATCGCCAAGGTCGAAAAACCTCAGGCCGTCGACGCCATCGACGACATCGTCGCCGCCTTCGACGGCATCATGGTCGCCCGCGGCGACCTCGGCGTCGAAATGCCCCTGGAAACGGTCCCGATCGTCCAGAAGCGCGCCATCAAACTCGCCAAACGCAATGCGAAGCCGGTCATCGTCGCCACCCAGATGCTCGACTCCATGATCGAGAACTCCCGGCCCACCCGCGCCGAAGCTTCCGACGTCGCCAACGCCGTCATCGACGGCACCGACGCGGTGATGCTCTCCGGCGAGACCAGCGTCGGCAAGTACGCCACCGAAACCGTACGCACCATGGCCCGCATCGTCGCCGCGGCCGAGGAAGACATCCTCACCAAGGGCCTGCCCCCGCTCACCGACCGCAACAAGCCCCGTACCCAGGGCGGCGCCGTCGCCCGCGCCGCCGCCGAGATGGGCGATTTCCTCGGCGCCAAGTTCCTCGTCGCCTTCACCCAGTCCGGCGACACCGTCCGCCGCCTCTCCCGCTACCGCTCACCCATCCCCCTCCTCGCCTTCACCCCCGAACCGGCCACCCGCTCCCAGCTCAACCTCACCTGGGGCGTCGAGACCTTCCTCGGCCCCAAGGTCGACTCCACCGACGAAATGGTCGCCCAGGTCGACGAAGAACTCCTGCGCATCGGCCGCTGCGAACGCGGCGACGTCGTCATCATCACCGCCGGCTCCCCACCCGGCGTAGCCGGCTCCACCAACCTGGTCCGCGTCCACTACATCGGCGAGGACGACTTCCCGAAGTAACCCGTCATCCGCGGACGGCACTTCAGTACTTTGGCCCGACGTGCACATCCATCAGCGCCACAGAGGCACGGCGGGCCACCGACACGTTCTGCGCGCGGCGGCTGTGACGGGCCTGACGCCACGCCACACCCACCGCGTCCAGCGTGTCCGTACAGAGCCGGACGATGTCTGCGGACGCATTGGTGAAGAAGTAGCGCGGATACTCGTACCGCTTGCGCTCGCCGCCCACGAGGCGGGTCGCCCAATTGGTGATCCGGCAGCCGTCGGAGTGGAAGAGGCCACGGAGGAAATCCCAGGGGTGGGCGTCGACGACGTGCTGCTGCCAGGGTTCCAGGACGATCGGGCGGTCGTGCTTCTTACCGGGCCCGTGCTGCGGGAAGAGACAGGGCCAGTGCGCGCTGTAACAGGACACCATGACGCAGCCCTGCTTACGCACCAGGCAGACGCTGTTGCCGGTTCCCGCACGCAGTACAGCCGTACGGCAAGCATCGATGAGGCCCGGCCACGCATCCGCACACGCGATCCGCATGACGAAGCCGCCGCGCGGGTGCGGACTGATGCAGCCGTCCCCCAGGTAGAGCCCGAGCAGATACGCGTACGCGGCGGCGTCGGCGGGCGGCCGCGGCACACTCGCGCACCGGACGCACTCCGTCCTCGGGCGGGCGAGCGGCTCCAGCCTGACCCGCCACTCGCGCATCGCCGACCGCGATATCCCGGTCTCCTTGCTGACGGAGTTGAGGCTGCGCCCTTGGGCCAGGAGGGCCAGGGCGCGTTTGCGGGTGGCGAGGTCGTACACGGTCGTGTTCCGCCTTCGGGGGATCAGTACTTCGGGCCGATGTGGGTGTCCATGAGTGCCACGGAGGCGCGCTTGGCCACGGAGATGTTGAACGGGGCGTCGAACTTCGGGGTGGCCTTCCATTCGATGCCCACGGCCGTCAGGGTGTCGGAGCAGATCCTCAGGATGTCCTCGGACTTGTTGGTGAAGAAGTAGCGCGGGTATTCGTACCGCTTGGACTGGCCGCCGACGAGCTGACTGGTCCAGTTGGTGACCCGGCAGCCGTCCGAGTGGATCAGGCCGCGGATCAGTTCCCACGGGTAGGCGTCGACGATCTCCTGTTGCCACGGCTCCAGGACGATGGGCCGCTCGTGCTTCCTGCCGGGGCCGTGCTGGGGAAACAGGCACGTCCAGTGCCGGGTGTAGGACTTCACCTCCACGCACCCCGTCTTCTGGCGTCGGCCGGTGGACGGCATGGCCATCACTTTGCGCATGGCCTCCTCGGCCTCGTCGACGAGGCCGGGCCAGGCACCACCGCAGTAGACGGACAAGTGGTGCTGTTTCGATTTCGAGACGGTGTGGCCGTCGCCGAGATAGAGGCCGAGTAAGTACGCATAGGCCCTGCGGTCGAAGGGCCGGGGAACGCAACGGGGGCAATCGTGGGCGCGCTCGAACGGCTCGCCGCGGCGCTTGCGGTCTTCGTGGCGCCACCAGCCGACGGTTCCGCGCGGGACGCCGAGTTGCTGCGCCACCACGCGATTGGTGACGCCCTGCCGTAGGGGAGTCAGAGCTCGCTGACGCGTATCAAGGTCGTACATGAATACGAGCTTGGCGGGATGGCTGCCCGAGCGGACTGATTCGCTACTGCGTTCACCGCGTAGAGTGAAGATCGCCAACCGCTGGATTACCTTCGAATCGAAGGTAAAGTGCCCTGGGTGGGATTCGAACCCACGCTGTCGGTGGTTTGAGCACCGTGTCTCTTCCGCTGGACTACCAGGGCTTACCTTGAAAACCAAGGCTAGCGGAGACCCGCCGTGCCTCAAACATACAGGAGATAGGTAGGCTCATGGGGCACCACCTGCCTGGAACGAGGAGACCCGTGAGCGCCGCCGAGCCCGAGCAGCCCGTCGCCGAGGACGATCAGTCGCATGTCCCGCCGCAGACGACCCGTGTGGTCATTGCCGAGGACGAGGCCCTCATCCGTCTCGATCTCAAAGAGATGCTGGAGGAGGAGGGGTACACCGTCGTCGGCGAGGCCGGGGACGGGGCGAAAGCCGTGGAGCTGGCGCGGGAGCACCGGCCGGACCTGGTGATCCTGGACGTGAAGATGCCGGTCCTCGACGGGATCTCCGCCGCGGAGCAGATCGCCGAGGAGAGCATCGCGCCGGTGCTGATGCTCACCGCGTTCTCGCAGCGCGAACTGGTGGAGCGGGCGCGGGACGCCGGGGCCATGGCGTACCTGGTCAAGCCGTTCAGCAAGAGCGACGTGGTGCCGGCGATCGAGATGGCGGTGAGCCGTTTCACGGAGCTGAAGACGCTGGAGAAGGAGGTCGCCGACCTCACCCAGCGGCTGGAGACCCGCAAGCTGGTGGACCGGGCGAAGAGCGTCCTGCAGACGCAGTACGGGCTGACCGAGCCGGCCGCCTTCCGCTGGATCCAGAAGACGTCGATGGACCGCCGGCTGTCCATGCAGCAGGTCGCCGAGGCCGTCATCGAGGACGCCGAGGA
The DNA here is from genome assembly GCF_055567735.1 of Streptomyces sp. NPDC026394. Classification (NCBI taxonomy): domain Bacteria; kingdom Bacillati; phylum Actinomycetota; class Actinomycetes; order Kitasatosporales; family Streptomycetaceae; genus Streptomyces; species Streptomyces sp. NPDC026394. The sequence continues at coordinate 237,465 of NZ_JBVHPX010000014.1, read as the reverse complement.
GAAGAAGCAGCAGAAGGACCAGCAGAAGGACAAGGACAAGAAGGCCAAGGAAGGCGAGTAGCGGTCAGGGCAGGCGCGCGGCGGCGGGGGTGCGCGGTGCCGGGAGGCCGAGCAGGACGCGTACGTCGTCGGCCTCGGGGACGCGCAGCGTCGTGAAGAGCCGTAGCGCCTCCTCCCAGGTGACGTGCGCGCGTTCCGGCCGGCCGGCTGCCCGCAGGGCGTGGCCGAGGGTGACGAGGACGGTGGCGCGTCGCCAGGTGCCGCCGTTGATCCGGAGAGTGCTGAGGGCGTCTTCCGCGTGGCGTGCGGCTTCGCGGGGCTGTCCGGCTTCGAGGAGGGCTTCGGCGAGCCGGTAGAGGGTGAGCCCGGCCCACAGGCTCTGGCGTTCTTCGTGGAAGAGCGCCAGAGCTTCGGCGTACCGGGACCGTGCCGCGTCCGGTCTGCCCGCCGCGGCCAGGGTGACTCCCGTCGTGTACAGGCCGTGGGCCAGCCGGACGGAGGCGCCGAGGGCGCGGTAGTGGCGGAGGGCGCGGTCCGCGGCGGCCAGGGCTTCCCGCTTGCGTCCGAGGCCGAGCAGGGCGCGGGACTGATGGGCGAGTGCCGCCGCTTCGCCGTACCGGTCGTCGTCGTGCCGGAAGGCGTCGAGGGCCTGGGTGAAGTAGGTGAGCGCGGCCGTGAGGCGGTGGGCGGTCAGTGCTTCGACGCCGCGGAGGTTCAGGGCTCGCCCGCGTACGACGGGGTCGTCGGCGAGCTGTCCGAGGGTGCGGGCCGCGCGGGACTGGATCTCGGCTTCCCGGAAGCGGCCGAGCCGGGCGCGGGCGCGGCTGAGGAGGAGGCGGGCGCGGGCTTCCGCCGGGGTGTCTCCTGCTTCCTGGGCGGCTTCGGCCAGGGTGTGGGCGGTCTGCTCGTACTGGGGGAGGAGGACGGCGGAGCTGAGCAGGTCCTGGGTGAGGAGGAGCAGGTCGGTGGCCGGGCGCAGCTCGTGGGGGCTCCGTCCGGGGGCGGCGGCTTGGCGTGCGGCGGCCAGGAGATTGGAGCCTTGGGTGAACACCCAGTCCAGTGCGGCGCTGCGGCTGGGGAAGACGGTGCCGGGCCGGGTGGCCGGGGTGAGGTGGTCGAGGAGCCGGTCGCCGGGGCATTTGAGCTGGTGGGCGTCGGTGGCGGTGGCGAGGTAGTGGTGGAGCAGCCGGGTGCGGGCGGCTTCGCGGGCCGGTGGGGGCTCGTCGCGTCCGGCGCGGGAGCGGGCGTAGAGGCGTACGAGTTCGTGGAAGCGGTAGTGGCCGGGGGCGGCGGACTCCAGGAGGGATGTGTCGACGAGGGATTCGAGGAGTTCTTCGGTGGCGTCGGTGCTGTTGGCCTTGTCGGAGTCGGAGTCGGAGTCGGAGTCGGCGTGCGCGTCGGTGTCGAGTAGGGCGGCGGCCGCGGGGAGGGAGATGTCGGGGCCGTCAGCGAGGCCGAGGAGCCGGAATGCCTGTGCCTGCCGGGGTGTCAGTCGTCGGTAGGTGAGTTCCAGGGTGGATGCGACGGCGAGGTCGCCGGTGCGCAGTTCGTCGAGGCGGTGGCGTTCGTCGGCGAGTTTGGCGGCGAGTACGGAGACGGTCCAGGTGCGGCGGGCGGCGAGCCGGGCGGCGGCGATGCGGATGGCGAGCGGTAGGTACCCGCAGGCGTGGACCACGTTCCTGGCTGCTTCGACTTCTGTGGCGACGCGCTGTTCGCCGACGATGCGGGTGAAGAGGGTAAGTGCCTGGTCCGGGGGCATCACGTCGAGGTCGACGAATTGGGCGCCGTCGAGGCCGACGAGGTGGGAGCGGCTGGTGACGAGGGCCGCTGAGCCGTTGGTGCCGGGCAGGAGGGGGCGGACCTGGGCGGCGTCGCGGGCGTTGTCGAGCAGGACGAGGACGCGGCGGTCGGCGAGGAGGGCGCGGTAACGGGCGGCGCGTTCGTGGACGCCGTCGGGGATGTGGGTTTCGGGGGTGCCCAGGGCGCGAAGGAAGGACCCCAGGACGGCTTCGGGGGCGGTGGGGGCATGGGTGGCCTGAAGGTCGACGTAGAGCTGGCCGTCGGGGAAGTGGTCGCGGACGAGGTGGGCGACGTGGACGGCGAGGGTGGTTTTGCCGATGCCGGCCATGCCGCTGATGGCTGAGACCGTCGTGGATGGGCCTTGGGCGGAGATGAGCTGTTCACCGAGTTGGGCCAGGGTGGCTTCGGGGGCGACGAAGTCCGGGACGGTGGCGGGCAGTTGCAAGGGGATGACGGGGGGCGGTTCGTCGGTGTTCGGGGGCGCGGGGAGGCCCAGTTCGGGATCGGCGGTCAGGATGCGCTGGTGCAGGGCGGCGAGGGTGGGGGAGGGGTCGACGCCGAGTTCGTCGGCGAGCAGGCGGCGGGTGTCGGCGAAGACGGCGAGCGCTTCGGCCTGTCGGCCGCTGCGGTACAGGGCGAGCATGAGGAGTTCGCGGAGGCGTTCGCGCAGGGGGTGTGCGGCGGTGAGCGCGGTGAGTTCCGGGACGGCTTCGGTGTGGTTGCCGAGGTCGAGGTCGAGTTCCAGGCGCGTCTCCAGGAGGGAGAGGTGCCATTCCTCCAGGCGGGTGCGCTGGTTGTCCGCGTAGGGGCCGGTGAGGTTGGCCAGTGGTTCGCCGTCCCACAGGGCGAGGGCGGAGTTCAGGAGGTCGCGGGCCGCGCAGCGGTCACCGGCGGCGCGGGCGTTCTCGGCTTCGGCCGCGTACCTTTCCGCGTGATCGAGGTCGAGGTCGAGCGGCTGGTTGCGCGACCCGCGCAGTGCGTAGCCGCCGGACTCGGCGACCAGGAGGTCCGCGTCGGCTCCGAGTGCTTTGCGGATGCGGGAGGCGTATGTGCGGAGGGCCGCGAGGGCGGCGTGCGGTGGTTCTTCGCCCCAGAGGGCGTCGACGAGTTCGGCCGCGGTGGTGGTCCGGCCGCCGCGAAGCAGCAGGGTGGCGAGGAGGGTTCGCTGCTGCGGGGAGCCGGTCGCGAGTGGTGTCGCGCCGCGCCAGGCGCGTACGGGCCCGAGGACGGTGAAGCGGACGGAGTTCTGGTGGGGGTCGGGTGCGCTGCGGTTCGGTGGGGGGCTTTTGACGGGGGGCGGGGGGGCCTGAGTGGTGGCGGGGTGGGGTGTGGCGGTGGTGATCGGCGGGGCGGGTGTGGTCGGGGGCGTTGCGTCGTTCTTGATCGCGGTGTGGAGTACCTGGAGGCGGGGTGGCAGGCTGGTGCCGTGTGCCGACTCCAGGGCCGCTCCGTAGCGTTCGAGGACGCGCAGGGCTTCGGCGGTGCGGTCGGTCCTGTGGAGGGCGGTGGCGAGGTGGGCGTGGAAGGTCTCGTCGTGGGGGTGTTCGGTTACGAGGGCGCGCAGTTCGGGGATGGTGCGTGCGGCGTGTCCGGTACGGAGGTCGGCTGTGATGCGCAGCCCGAGGGCTTCGGTACGCAGGTCATCCAGGCGTTGTATGTGGGGGGTGAGCCCGGTGCCGGTGGCGAGGCCGGCGAGGGCCGGGCCCCGCCAGATGGCGAGGGCGTCGGTCAGCAGGGTGTGGGCGACGGCGGGGCGGTCTTCGGTCAGGTGGACCCTGGCCTTGTCGACGGCGGTGACGAAGCGGCTCAGGTCGATGTGGTCCGCGGGAAGGTGCAGGGCGTAGCCGTCCTGCGCCCAGGTGAGGAGCCGGCGTCCGGTGCCGTGGCCGGCGGTCTTGTCGAACTGCCGGCGGATGCGGTGGACGTGGGTCTGTATCTGTTCTCTGGGGGTGGCGGGTGGGTCGGTGCCCCAGATGTCCGTGGTGAGGGCGGGGAGGGGGACGGTCTGGCCGTGGTGCAGCAGCAGGGCTGCGAGCAGTGCCTGCTGGCGGATGGCGGACGGGGTGATGTCGACGCCGTCCAGGGTGAGCTGAAGTGGTCCGAGGACCCGCGCTTCAAGATCCATCGCGTCGGTCCGCGGTGTCGTGAAGGGCGGCGTCGTACAGGGCTGCGTGATGCGGGGCGGTGCCGTGTGGAGCCGTGTCGTGGAGCGCGGTGCCGTGCAGGAGGGCCGCGTGGGCGTGTGCCAGAGCGGGCGGCCGGATGCCGTCGGTGCGGTGCCGTCGTTCGAGTTCTTCGCCGAGCAGGCGCGTGGCGCGGCTCTCCGCTCCGCCCGCGCACAGGGCGCGGGCCAGGGCGACGACGATGCTCTCGTCGTCGGGGTGCCGGTCGCGCAGGTCCTGGAGGGCGAGGGTGGCGCGGGTGACCGCTCCGGTGGCGAGCAGCGCGGTGGCCCGGCGTTTGCCGGTGTCCAGGTGGATCTCGGTGAAGGTGCGCCGGGTGGCGCGTACGAAGGCGGAGGGCTGGAGGCCGGTGAGGGGTTCGCCGCGCCACAGGGCCAGTGCCGCGTCGAAACGGGCGAGGGCGCCGTGGTGGTCGCCTCGGGCCTGGTGGTCGGCGCCGTCGTCGGCGAGGTGGCGGAAGCGGTCGGTGTCCACGTGGCCGGGGGCGACGTGGAGGACGTAGCTGACGTTCTCCGGGGTGTGGCCCGGGTGGGTGGCCAGGCGTGCCGGGTGCTCGCGGCCCGGGCCTTCGTACCGCGCCAGGGTGCGGCGCAGGTGGTGGATGTGCAGGTGGATCGCGGAGATCGCCGATGCGGGTGGCGGGCCGGGCCAGACGCGTTCGCGGAGCGCGGCGACGGTGAGGGCCTGTCCGGGCTGGAGGAGCAGGGCGGTGAGGACGGCTCTGCGCTGCGGGGGGCCCAGTGCGACGGGCGTGCCGCCGTAGTGGGAGGTCACCGGCCCCAGCAGGCCGAAGCGGAGCGTTGCCATGTCGGTGTGCCCCTTCCGGTGCTCCAGTGCGCTGTACGCGCTGCCGATGAACTTAACAGTGCATTCAGTGGACGTTAAGTGAGCGTGGATCAATGCTGGTTGGAGCCTTGGTCGGGGCGGTATAAAGGGGGTGTGTGATGCGTTCATCGTTCGTTTACAGGGTGCATCCACTCTTGCATGACAGCGTCCTGAGACTCATGCCTGGTCCGGCGCGCTTTCGGCGGGGCCCCGGGGGTGGTAGCCCGGGAGCCCTGCCTCGCCGTTTTTCTTTCCCAACTGTGGCCCATGGGGCGCGGTTTGGGCTACCGTCGTTCCGACTCTTCGCGTCGCCGTGTTCCGGCCGCGGGCTCCCTTACCACGGGCCTGTCCGGAGCGTTCCGCGGTCGTGCGCCGAGGTCGCCCGCTGGACTAGGCATGGTCGAAGGGAGAGTGCGTCATGCACTCGGATGTCTGGATGTGGCTTGCCGCCGGGGTGGTGGTGACGCTGGCCTTCTTCGGGCTGGTCGCCTACCTCGTACGGGAGTTGAAGTCGACGCGTCGGCTGCCGGCGGTGCTCGCGGCCGTCGCGGTTCTCATCGGGGCGCTGCCGGCGGTGCTCTACGCGCTGTATCACGCGGTGGTGGCGACTCTGTAGGGCCCGGGGCCGGGTGGGGCTCCGGGCCGGTGTTTCTTCGGCCGGAGCCCCGATCGCCCACAGTCCTGGACCCCCGCAGTCCCGAACCCCCGCAGTCCCGAACCCCCGCAGTCCCGAACCCCGCTGCCCCGGAACCCCGCAGCCCCGATACCCCGAACTCCCGCACCCCAGGTACCCCGAACTCCCGTGTCCCCGGCCCGCCTTCCTCAGTCCTCCCCCAGATAGGCCTTGCGCACGGACTCGTCGTGCAGAAGTTCCTCCCCGGAACCGGACAGGACGACGGTGCCGGTCTCCATGACGTGGCCGTGGTCGGCGAGAGAGAGCGCGGCCTGGGCGTTCTGTTCGACCAGGAGGATGGTGGTGCCCTGGGCGCGCAGTTCGCGGATGGTGTCCATGATCTTCTGCATCATGATGGGGGACAGGCCCATGGAGGGCTCGTCCAGCATCAGCAGTTTGGGCCGGGACATCAGGGCGCGGCCCATGGCGAGCATCTGCTGTTCGCCGCCGGAGAGGGTGCCGGACGCCTGGCGGCTGCGTTCGCCGAGGATGGGGAAGAGGTCGTAGACGCGCCGGATGTCGGCCTCGATGCCGTCCGGGTCCTTGCGCAGGAACGCGCCGAGCTTGAGGTTTTCGGCGATGGTCAGACGGGGGAAGAGGCGGCGGCCTTCGGGGGAGTGGGCCAGGCCGCGTTCGACGATCTTGTGGGCGGGGACGCCGGTGAGCGGCGCGCCGTCGAAGGTGATCTTCCCGGTGAGGGGTTTGAGGAGGCCGGAGAGGGTGCGCAGGGTGGTGGTCTTGCCGGCGCCGTTGGTGCCGATGAGGGTGACGACCTGGCCGGCCTCGACGGTGAAGGAGATGCCTTTGACGGCTTCGATCTTGCCGTAGGCGACGCGCAGGTCCTCGACCCGGAGGAGCGGGGATGTGGTCATCGGGCGTCTCCTTCCGGGGCGGGGCCGCCGGGTGCGGAGTCGCCCGGCGGGCGGTCTTCGGGCGGGGAGTCGGCGCGGGGGGCCTCCTCCTGGGCGGCGGGGCCGTGGCCGGCGGCGCGGGCCTGTTCCTCCGCGGCCCGTACCTCGGCCGCCTCTTCGGCGCCGGGTGCGTCCTCGAAGGGCGTGCCGAGGTAGGCGGCGACGACGCGTTCGTCGGCCTGGACGGTTTCGGAGCTGCCTTCGACGAGTTTCTCGCCCTGGACGAGGACCGCGACGCGGTCGCAGAGGTTGAAGATGAAGCGCATGTCGTGCTCGATGACGAGGACGGCGGTGCCCTGGTCGCGGATGGCGAGGACGAGGTCGCGGGTGGCGCGGGTCTCCTGGGGGTTCATGCCGGCGGTGGGTTCGTCGAGGAGGAGCAGGCCGGGGTCGCTGGCGAGGGCGCGGGCGATCTCCAGCTTGCGCTGTTCGCCGTAGGGCAGGTTGCGGGCGAGGTGGTCACGTTTGGCGGCGAGGCCGGTGAACTCCAGGAGTTCCATGGCGCGTTCCTCGGAGGAGCGTTCGGCCTTGCGGAAGCCGGGGCCGCGCAGGAGGGCGGACCAGAGCCCTTCCTTGGTGCGGGTGTGGCGGCCGACGAGGGTGTTCTCCAGGACGGTCATGTTGGCGAAGAGGCGGATGTTCTGGAAGGTGCGTGCGACACCGGCTTTGGTGACGAGGTGGGGTTTGCGGGAGAGGCGGGTGCCTCGGTAGCTGACGGTGCCTTCGGTGGGGACGTAGAGGCCGGTGAGGCAGTTGAAGAAGGTGGTCTTCCCGGCGCCGTTGGGGCCGATGAGGCCGACGATCTCGCCGGCCCGGACGGTCAGGTCGACGCCGCGTACGGCGGTCAGTCCGCCGAAGCGCATGGTGACGCCGGCGGCTTCGAGGACGGTGTCGGCGGTGCTGGTGGATGCCGTGGGTGGGGTCATGGTCTCGTCACGCCTTCGCCTGGGTGCCGCCGCCGAGGGCCTGGTCCCCGGCGGGCAGGCGCGTATCGGGTACGTCGAGCTGGCCGGTCTCGTGGAATTCGAGCTGCTTCCTGCGGTCGGGGATCAGGCCCTCGGGGCGGAAGCGCATGAGCAGGACGAGGGCGAGGCCGAACAGGAAGAGCTGGTAGTCCTGGAGGAAGTCGAGTTTGGCGGGGATGAGGAAGAGCAGGGCCGCGCCGACCAGGGGACCGCTGAGGGTGCCCATGCCGCCGAGGATGACGGCGGCGAGCAGGAACGCGGAGTTGGGCGGGGTGGGCCCGGCGAACTGGAACTGCTCGGGGGTGGCGGTGGTGACGACGTGGACGTGCACGGTGCCGGCGAACCCGGCGAGGGCGGCGCCGAGGGCGAAGGCGAGCAGGCGCAGCCGGAAGCTGTTGACGCCCATGGCGACGGCGGCGGTCTCGTCCTCCCGGATGGCGATCCAGGCGCGGCCGATGCGGGAGGCGGCGGCCCGGCGGAAGACCAGGACGACGACGGCGGTCACGAGGATCATCAGGAGGTAGTAGTTGCCGTAGGTGGCGATGGTGAAGCCGAGGATCTCGTGGGGTTCGCCGAAGTTGAAGCCGAAGATCTCCAGGTTGGGGATGTTGGGGATACCCATGGCGCCGTTGGTGACGTCGGGGCCGGTGGTGCCGTTGAGGTTGAGCATGGCGATACGGAAGATCTCGCCGAAGCCGAGGGTGACGATGGCGAGGTAGTCCCCGCGCAGACGCAGGGTGGGGGCGCCGATCAGTACGCCGAAGGCGAGGGAGGCGGCGGCGCCGGTCAGCAGGGCGGCCCAGAACGGGAAGTGGAGCCCGAGGGCCGATTCGGGGCTGCCGGAGACGAGGGCGGCCGCGTAGGCGCCGACGCCGAGGAAGGCCACGTAGCCGAGGTCGAGGAGGCCGGCCAGACCGACGACGACGTTCAGGCCGAGCGCGACGGTGGCGAAGATCAGGATGTTGGCGCCGATGATCGTGTACTGGTCGGTGTCCTGGGTGAACGGGAAGCAGGCCGCGGCGACGAAGGCCGCGGCGAGCGCGACGCCGCGGTGCCGTGCGGTGATCTCCGTGAGGCGGCGGACGAGTCCGGCGCGGAGCAGGGCGGGCGCGGCGAGCGCGACGAAGATCAGGTAGCCGACGAAGGGCGCGCCGTCCTCCGCGTCGATGCCGTAGGTGAAGACGTACAGCCCGGCGCCGAAGGCCGCGGCGATGACCAGGATCTCGCCCCAGGAGGGCAGGGGCCGTACGGGTTTGCGTGGCGGTACGGAGGCCAGGGCGCCGGTGAAGCGCTGCCGGGCGCCGGGCGCCGGGGCGGCCTCCGGGCCCGCCGGGGCGGGGCGGTCGGCGGGCAGGCCGAGGGCGCCCAGGAACGTGGCGAGCGCGGCGACGCCCGCGATGAAGCCGCCGGCTTCGAGGTTGACCAGGCCGCCCAACTGGACGGCGATGGCGCCGAGGGTGAACCAGGTGGCGGCGAGGGTGGCGAGGGACGCGAACAGGACGGGGGCGGTGCGGCCGGCCGGGGTGAGCCAGCCGAAGCCGCGGACGCCGAGGCCGGCGAGGGCGAACAGGAGGGTGAGGACGCCGCCGGCGAAGGTGATCAACTGGAGGCCGGCGGGGGAACCGTAGTAGGTGAGGTCGCCGGGGAAGTCGCTGCTCCAGGTCCAGGCCAGGGCGGTGGAGGCGGCGGTGGCGAGGGCGGCGGCCGCGGTGGCGAGGAGGGCGCCGCGTTCGGGGAGGGGGAGGACCCCCGGGGGACGCCGCGTCGCGGTCCCGGTTGTCTTCCCGGTGCCGTTGCCGCCGTTGGCGGGTGTGGTGGTGGTCATCGCTATCACGCCCGATCCGCGACGCGTTCGCCGAGCAGGCCCTGTGGCCTGAGCAGGAGGACGAGGATGAGGAGGACGAAGGCCCAGACGTCCTTCCAGGCACCGCCGCCGAACTGCTGCATGCCGGGGATCTCCTCGACGTAGCCGGTGGCGAGCGCTTCCGCGACGCCGAGGACGAGGCCGCCGAGCATGGCACCGTAGATGTTGCCGATGCCGCCGAGGACTGCGGCGGTGAAGGCTTTCAGGCCGAGGATGAAGCCCATCCGGAACTGCACCTCGCCGGTGCGCAGCCCGTAGGCGACGGCGGCGACGCCCGCGAAGACCGCGCCGATGGCGAAGGCCAGCACGATGATCCGGTCGGTGTTGATGCCCATGAGCTTGGCGGTGTCCGGGTCCTGGGCGGTGGCCTGCATGGCGCGGCCGCTGCGGGTGCGGGCGACGAAGAAGCCGAGGGCGATCATGCAGGCCGGGGCGGCGACGATCACGAAGAGGTCGCCGCGCTGGACGGTGGCGCCCAGGATCTCGAAGGAGTCCCCTTTGAACTGCGGGAAGACCCGGGCCTTGTTGCCCTCGGGGTACCACATCCAGACGGCCTGCTGGAGGGCGATGGACAGGCCGATGGCGGTGATCAGGGGCGCGAGGCGGGGCGCGCCGCGCAGCGGCCGGTAGGCGAAACGTTCCGCTGCCACGCCGACGAGTCCGGAGACGACGACGGCCCCGAGGAGCATCAGGGGCAGCGCGAGGAGGAGGGACGTGCCGGACGGCATGACGAGGTGGACGGTGAGCGCGCCGAAGCCGCCGACCATGAAGATCTCGCCGTGCGCGAAGTTGATGAGCTGGACGATGCCGTAGACCATCGTGTAGCCGATCGCGATGAGTCCGTACATCGCGCCGAGGATGAGTCCGTTGGCCAGCTGTTGCGGCAGTTCGTTCACCGCAGGGCCTCCGTGGGGTGGGAAGACGGTACGGGCGGTGGCGGCGAGCCCGTGTGCCGCGGGCTGCGCCGGAGGGCGTTCGTGGCGTCCTGGCGCGGCCCGGGGGCACTGGCCGGTGGGATGGAGCGGCGGGGCCCGGCGGGCCCGGGACCGCGGACGGTACGGGCCCGCCGGCCTCGGCGGTACGGGCCGGTCCGGCCGGGTCAGCTCTTGCCGGCCTTGTCGAACTTCTTGAACTCGGCGCTGAAGCGGGCGACCCACTTGCCCTGGTCGACCTGGTAGGCGGTGATCATGGTGTTGGTGGTGTCGCCGTACTTGTCGAAGGAGACGCGGCCGGTGACGCCGTCGAAGGAGACCTGGTTCATGGCGTCGACGACCTTCTTGCGCGCGTCGGCGGGCAGCTTGCCACCGTTGTCCGCGACGACCTTCTTGACGGCCTGGATCAGGGACCAGGCGGCGTCGTAGGAGGAGCCGCCGTACGCCTCGTAGCGGTCCTTGTAGCCGGCGGCCCGGTAGTCGTCGATGAACTTCTTCGCGGAGTCGAGCTGTTCGACGGGCTTGCCGACGGAGGACGCGTAGTCGCCCTGCGCCTTCTTGTTGAGCTTGATGTAGTCGGCGCTGTACATGCCGTCGCCGCCCATCAGGGGCACGGTGACGCCGCCGTCCTTGAGCTGCTGGCTCAGCGGCCCGGACGCGGGGTACTCGCCGCCGTAGAAGACGACGTCCGGCTTGGCCGCCTTGACCTTGGCGACGACGGCCTTGAAGTCGCGGTCCTCCGGGTTGACGTGCTCGGAACCGACGATCTTGCCGCCCAGTTTGGTGAACTGGGTGCGGAAGGAGGCGGCGAGGCCGGCGCCGTAGGTCTTCTGGTCGTCGATCACGTAGGCGTTCTTGAACTTGGCCTTTTCCCAGGCGAACTGGCCGTCGAAGGCGCCCTGCACCTCGTCGGTGGTGGCCGTGCGGAAGTAGGTGGAGAACTGCCGCACGCGCTTGTTCTGCTTCCAGTCCTTGCCCTGGGTCAGGTCCGGGGTGGTGTTGGCGGGGGAGACCAGCGCCACGCCGTTCTGCTCGGCGACCTGCTGCATGGACTGGGCGACGCTGGAGTTCAGCGGGCCGACGATGCCCAGGACGTCCTTGTCGCCGGCGAGCTTGGTGGCGTTCTGCTGACCCACGTTGGCCTGCGCCTTGTCGTCGAGCGGTTCGAGCTTGAACTCGACGCCCTTGACCTCGCCGGCCTTGTTGGCGTTGTCGACGGCGAGCTGGGCGGAGTTGCGGATGCCGAGGCCGAGGGCGGAGAGCTCGCCGGTGATCGGGGCGTCGAGTCCGATGGTCACGGACGTCTTGGACCCCTCGCCGCCCTTCTTGTCGTCGCCGCGGGAACCGCATGCGGAGAGTGTGAGGGCGCCTGCGGTGACCGCGGTGGTGAGTATGAGCAAGGAACGGTGACGCACGATCAGTCCTTTCCCTGGCGCGGTCGGGCGCGTCGCACGACCGTTTCGCGCGCCGGGCTGTACGGGTGGTACAGGGTCCGTGCTCGCAACGCGCGCCCGGCGGCGCGGTGACTGGCGGTGACTCTAGAGCGGTGCCCGGTGGCCTGACAGCGGCGCTGACCAGGATGTGACGCTCTTGTTATGACCGTCGATGAGCGTTTTGCCCTCATGCTCCTTACATTCGGCGCGGACGCCGAGCGGAGCGTGAACTGGCACTTCCCGCAGGGGATTTGAGGCCGATCATGGTGCGGACGTCCGCATAGCGGATGGGACGTGCGGGACAGGGGAGAGGCCCGTGCGGCAGAGGGGGCCCGGCGGCGGTGGCACCCGCCGCGCGGACTACGGAGCGTTACGGGACGCGGGGGCGTACGGCGCTGAGCGGACGACGGGGTGCGCGCGCCGGAGAGCGTACGGCGGCGGCCCCGCTCCCTCTCCGGGAACGGGGCCGCCAGGACGCCGTGGGGGCCGCGCTCGGAGCGCGGCAGGGCTGTCGGGCTGTCAGAGGGTCAGCCGCGGTGGTACACCGACGCGTCCACGTCGCGCAGCATGCAGGTCAGCCGGGCGCTGCAGACCCGCCTGCCGTCCTCGTCGGTGATCGCGACCTCGTACGTGGCGGACGAGCGGCCCCGGTGCACCGGAGTGGCCACGCCGGTGACCAGGCCGGAGCGGGCGCCGCGGTGGTGGGTGCAGTTCAGGTCGACGCCGACCGCCAGCTTGGTGGGGCCGCCGTGCAGCATCGCGCCGACCGAGCCGAGGGTCTCGGCGAGCACCGCGGAGGCGCCGCCGTGCAGCAGCCCGTACGGCTGGGTGTTGCCCTCGACCGGCATGGTGCCGACGATCCGCTCCGGCGCGGCCTCCAGGACCTGCACGCTCATACGCGTACCGAGGTGACCGGCGGAGAACAGCGCGGCGAGGTCCAGGCCGAGCCCGGCCCACTGGTCGATGATCTCCTGCGGAAACGTGGTCGCGCGCTGCTCGCCCATGTCCTGCGGCTCCGTTCGTGTGCCGGTGGCGGCGGTGCGGCGCGCCGGGGCGGCGCCGGTCCGACGCCGGTCGTTGAGTCGTGCACGTTCTTATCAGGCTACGGAGCGGCGGTACGGGCCGGGGCGGCGACCCGTACCGTACGCGCCTCCTGGTCACGCCTGCGCGGTCCGCTCACGCTCGCGGCTCCCCGTCACGCCTGTGGCGTCCGGTCACGTCTGCGGCGCCACCGGCTCCAGGCGGACCACCAGCGACTTCGAGGCGGGGGTGTTGCTGGTGTCGGCGGTGTGGTCGAGCGGCACCAGGACGTTGGTCTCCGGGTAGTACGCCGCAGCGCAGCCGCGCGCGGTCGGGTAGTGGACGACGCGGAAGCCGGGCGCGCGCCGCTCCGTGCCGTCGGTCCATTCGCTGACGAGGTCCGTGTACGAGCCGTCGGCCAGGTCCAGCGCGCGGGCGTCCTCGGGGTTGACCAGGACGACGCGGCGGCCGTTCTTGATGCCGCGGTAGCGGTCGTCGAGGCCGTAGACGGTGGTGTTGTACTGGTCGTGCGAGCGCAGCGTCTGGAGGAGCAGCCGGCCTTCGGGCAGATGCGGGTACTCCACGGGCGCGGCCGTGAAGTTGGCCTTGCCGGTGGCCGTGGGGAAGCTGCGGCTGTCGCGCGGGGCGTGCGGGAGGGCGAAGCCGCCCGGGCGGGCCACCTTGGCGTTGAAGTCCTCGAAACCGGGGACGACACGGGCGATCCGGTCACGGATCGTGCCGTAGTCCTTCTCGAAGTCCTCCCAGGGCGTGCGGCTGCCCGGCCCGAGGGCGCGGCGCGCGAGGCGGGCCACGATGGCGGGCTCGGAGAGCAGGTGGGGGCTCGCGGGCGCGAGGCGGCCGCGCGAGGCGTGCACCATGCCCATGGAGTCCTCGACGGTCACGAACTGCTCGCCGCCCGCCTGCACGTCGCGCTCCGTGCGGCCCAGGGTGGGCAGGATCAGGGCGCGGGCGCCGGTGACGACGTGCGAGCGGTTGAGCTTGGTGGAGACGTGGACGGTCAGCCGGGCGCGGCGTACGGCGGCCTCGGTGACGTCCGTGTCGGGGGTGGCGGAGACGAAGTTGCCGCCCATCGCGAAGAAGACCTTGGCGTCACCGTCGCGCAGGGCCCGGATGGCCCGTACGACGTCCAGGCCGTGCTCGCGGGGCGGCGCGAAGCCGAACTCCTTCTCCAGGGCGTCCAGGAAGGCGGGGGCGGGGCGCTCGAAGATACCCATCGTACGGTCGCCCTGCACGTTGCTGTGGCCGCGCACCGGGCACACGCCCGCGCCGGGGCGGCCGATGTTGCCGCGCAGCAGCAGGAAGTTGACGACTTCCTGGATGGTGGGGACGGAGTGCTTGTGCTGGGTCAGGCCCATGGCCCAGCAGACGATCGTGCGGCGGGACGCCAGGACCATCTCCAGCGCGCGCTCGATCTCCTCGCGGGTCAGGCCTGTGGCGGCGAGCGTGGCGTCCCAGTCGTCGTCTGCGCGGGCGGCCGCGGCGAATTCCTCGAAGCCGTGGGTGTGCTCCTCGACGAACTCGGTGTCGACGGCGCCCTCGGTCTCCAGGACGAGTCGGTTGAGCGTACGGAAGAGGGCCTGGTCGCCGCCGAGGCGCACCTGGAGGAAGAGGTCGGTCAGGGCCGTGCCGCGCCCGGCGAGGCCACGCGGGCTCTGCGGGTTCTTGAAGCGCTCCAGGCCCGCCTCGGGCAGCGGATTGATCGAAATGATCTTGGCGCCGCCGGCCTTGGCCTGCTCCAGGGCGGAGAGCATCCGGGGGTGGTTGGTGCCGGGGTTCTGCCCGGCGACGATGATCAGATCGGCCTTGTACAGGTCCTCCAGCAGGACGCTGCCCTTGCCGATGCCGATGGTCTCCGTCAGCGCGGAGCCCGACGACTCGTGGCACATGTTCGAGCAGTCGGGCAGGTTGTTCGTGCCGAATTCACGCGCGAAGAGCTGGTAGAGGAAGGCGGCCTCGTTGCTCGTGCGGCCGGAGGTGTAGAAGACGGCCTCGTCGGGGGAGTCGAGCGCGGTCAGCTCCTCGCCGATGATGTCGAAGGCCCGCTCCCAGGACACCGGTACGTACCGCTCGGCGCCCTCGGCCAGATACATCGGCTGGGTCAGGCGGCCCTGCTGGCCGAGCCAGTAGCCGCTGCGGTCCGCGAGGTCGGAGACCGGGTGGGCGGCGAAGAAGTCGGGGGTGACGCGGCGGAGGGTGGCCTCCTCGGCCACGGCCTTGGCGCCGTTCTCGCAGAACTCGGCCGCATGGCGGTGCTCGGGCTCGGGCCAGGCGCAGCCGGGGCAGTCGAAGCCGTCCTTCTGGTTGACCCGGAGCAGCGTCAGGGCCGTGCGGCGCACGCCCATCTGCTGCTGGGAGACGCGCAGTGCGTGGCCGATGGCCGGCAGGCCGACGGCGTAGTGCTCGGGCGGCGTGACCTCGGGTGCGTCCTGGATGGGGTCCGACGCGGGCGGCTTGCCTGCCATGACGCTCTCCCTTGAGCCGAGTGCTGTGCGGTTAGGGGTACGGCGCCGCCGACACCGCGGGGCGGTGATAGGTGCCGTATACAGAATCCTGTCACGGACGGCTGACGGTGGCGCCGCCGCGGTCGTCGCGGCGGGGATTGTCAGTGGGGCGTGGCAGGATCGGGGTGTGGCAGCAAAGGCAGCGAAGAAGAGCGAAGCGACCGGCACCGAAGCGGTGGAGGGCGGCCGTCCCCGGCTGCTCCTGATGGACGGGCATTCCATGGCGTACCGGGCGTTCTTCGCCCTGCCCGTGGAGAACTTCACCACCGCCTCCGGGCAACCGACCAATGCGATCTACGGCTTCGCGTCGATGCTCGCGAACACCCTGCGTGACGAGGCGCCCACGCACTTCGCGGTGGCCTTTGACGTCTCCCGCAAGACCTGGCGCTCCGAGGAGTTCCCCGACTACAAGGCGAACCGCTCCAAGACGCCCGACGAGTTCAAGGGCCAGGTCGAGCTGATCGGCGAGATGCTGGACGCGATGCACGTCAAGCGCTTCGCCGTGGAGGGCTTCGAGGCCGACGACGTCATCGCCACGCTCGCCACCCAGGCCACCGCCCAGGGCTTCGAGGTCTCCATCGTCACCGGTGACCGCGACTCCTTCCAGCTGGTCACCGACGACGTCACGGTGCTGTACCCCACCAAGGGCGTCTCCGAGCTGACCCGCTTCACCCCGGAGAAGGTCCAGGAGAAGTACGGCCTGAGCCCCGCCCAGTACCCGGACTTCGCGGCGCTGCGCGGGGACCCGTCCGACAACCTGCCCGGCATTCCCGGCGTCGGCGAGAAGACCGCCGCGAAGTGGATCAACCAGTTCGGTTCGTTCGCGGAGCTGGTGGAGCGCGCCGAGGAGGTCAAGGGCAAGGCCGGGCAGAATTTCCGCGACCACCTGGAGGCGGTCAAGCTCAACCGCGTCCTGACCGAGATGGTGCGCGACGTGGAGCTGCCCTGCGGCCCCGCCGAGCTGGCGCGCGCGGCGTACGACCGCTCGGCGCTGACCGTCTTCCTGGAGACGCTGGAGATCCGTAACCAGGGGCTGCGGGAGCGCCTGCTCGCCGCCGACCCGGGCGCGGCCGAGGCCGAGGACGCCGGGCCCGCGCCCGCCGAGGTGGAGATCGACGGCACGGTCGCCGGCGCCGGCGAGCTGGCCCCGTGGCTGGCCGAGCACGGCGGCAAGCTGCTGGGCGTCTCCACGGTCGACACCTGGACGGTGGGCAGCGGCAGCGTCGCCGAGGTCGCCCTGGCCACCGCCGAGGGCCCGGCCGTCTGGTTCGACCCCACCACGCTGGACGAGGCCGACGAGCGCGCCTTCGCCGCCTGGAGCGCCGACCCGGCGAGCCACAAGGTCATGCACAACGTCAAGGGCCTCCTGCGGGTCTTCGGCGAGCACGGCTGGAGCATCGACGGCGTCACCATGGACACTGCCCTCGCCGCCTACCTGGTCAAGCCCGGCCGCCGCTCCTTCGCGCTGGACGCCCTGTCCGTCGAGTACCTGGGCCGCGACTTGGCCCCGGCCGCCGAGAGCGACGGACAACTGGCCTTCGGCGCCGACGACCGTGCCCAGGCGGACGCCCTGATGAACCAGGCCCGTACGGTCCTGGACCTCGGCGCCGCCATGACCACCAAGCTCGACGAGGTCGGCGCGGCCGGTCTGCTGCGCGACCTGGAGCTGCCCACCAGCGTGCTGCTGGCCCGGATGGAGCGGGCCGGCATCGCCGCCGACCGGGGCTGGCTGGAGCGCATCGAGCAGCAGTTCGCCGCCGCCGTCCAGCAGGCAGTGCAGGAGGCGCACGCCGCGGCGGGCCACGAGTTCAACCTCGGCTCGCCCAAGCAGCTCCAGGAGGTCCTCTTCGGCGAACTGGGCCTGCCGAAGACGAAGAAGACCAAGACCGGTTACACCACCGACGCCGACGCCCTGGCCTGGCTCGCCGCGCAGACCGAGAACGAGCTCCCGGTGATCATGCTGCGCCACCGGGAGCAGTCCAAGTTGCGCACCACGGTCGAGGGCCTGATCAAGACGATCGCGGCGGACGGCCGTATCCACACCACCTTCAACCAGACCGTCGCCGCCACCGGCCGCCTCTCCTCCACCGAACCGAACCTGCAGAACATCCCGGTCCGCACCGACGAGGGCCGCGCGATCCGCCGCGGCTTCGTCGTCGGCGAGGGGTACGAGTCCCTGCTGACCGCCGACTACAGCCAGATCGAGCTGCGCGTGATGGCCCACCTCTCCGAGGACGAGGGCCTGATCGAGGCGTTCACCTCAGGCGAGGATCTGCACACCACCGTCGCCTCCCAGGTCTTCTCGGTCGCCAAGTCCGAGGTCGACCCGGAGATGCGCCGCAAGATCAAGGCGATGTCCTACGGC
The DNA here is from genome assembly GCF_055567735.1 of Streptomyces sp. NPDC026394. Lineage (NCBI taxonomy): Bacteria > Bacillati > Actinomycetota > Actinomycetes > Kitasatosporales > Streptomycetaceae > Streptomyces > Streptomyces sp. NPDC026394. The sequence continues at coordinate 219,972 of NZ_JBVHPX010000014.1, read as the reverse complement.
CTGGCGTACGGCCTGTCGGCGTTCGGCCTGTCCCAGCAGCTCGGCATCCAGCCCGACGAGGCCCGCCGCCTGATGGACACCTTCTTCGAGCGGTTCGGCGGGGTGCGCGACTACCTCCAGGACGTCGTCGACAAGGCCCGCGCCACCGGCTACACCGAGACGATCATGGGTCGCCGCCGCTACCTCCCCGACCTGAACAGCGACAACCGCCAGCGCCGCGAGATGGCCGAGCGGATGGCGCTGAACGCCCCCATCCAGGGCACCGCAGCCGACATCGTCAAGGTGGCGATGCTGCGGGTCGACGAGGCGATGCGGGCGGCCGGTCTCACCTCCCGGATGCTGCTCCAGGTGCACGACGAAATCGTGGTCGAGGTCGCGCCCGGCGAGCGCAAGCAGGTCGAGGAGCTGGTGCGGCGCGAGATGGCGGGCGCCGTGGAGCTGCGCGCCCCGCTGGACGTGTCGGTCGGCTCCGGCGGCGACTGGGAGTCGGCCGCGCACTGAGCCGCGTGACGGGCGGGAGGCGCCGCGCGCACGGACGGGTGCGCGGCGCCGCTGCCTCCCGTCCGCGCGTGTGGCCGTCTACGACTGTGCGCCGGAGTGGTCGTACGCGGCCGTGCCGTCGGCCCGGGGCGTGCGGCGGTGCAGCAGCCGTACCGCCACCGCGTACAGCGGCAGCCCGAGGGCGAGGCCCGCTCCCGCGCCGAAGAGCACGGTCGGTATGTAGTCGAACCAGGTCACGGCCAGGTCCCCGTACGCGGCGCGGGCCCGCAGCGTACGGTGCACCGCGCCGCCGACCAGGCACAGCGCGAGCAGCGCCACGCCGAGCAGCCGCCGCCCTCCGGCCAGCGCCGGCAGCCCGGCCGGAGCGGGCGTGTCCGGCGCCTGCCGCAGTGCCGTCCACAGGAACCAGCCGATCAGGGCCAGGGCCAGCGCCGACGTGCCGTACTGGACGTACGTGCAGAGCGGGAAGCCCCCGACGGCCTCGTTGAGGACGGGCAACAGCCGCGTGCCCCAGCGCCCCGGATGCGTGAACGCGTCCCAGACGACGTGGGTCAGCGCGCCCAGCACCGCCGAGACGTAGAACCAGATGGCGAACGCCGCGAGCGGCCCACCGCCCGTCGGCCAGGGGCGACCGCGGACCACCGCGTACACCCTCCCGCGCCAGGCCGCCGGCAGCAGCGCCACCAGCGGTTCGCGGAGCAGCAGCCAGCCGCGGACGAGCAGGGCGGTGACCAGCACGTCCACCGTGAGCACGCCCGGCACCCCGTGTGTGACGTCGCCGAAGAGCATCGCGCCGGGCACCACGGTGTCCGCGTAGTACGTCAGGTCCGGCGCGAACGATCCGGCGACGAGAGCCGAGGCGACCAGCGGCCCACGCGCCGTCCCGGTCCGCCGCAGGGCCGGGAACACCGCGGCGGCATGGCTGAGTGTGAACGGCATGACTCTCTCCCTGATCGTTTAGGATCAGTATGTCTGGCGTTGAGAGCAGTAGATGCCCGCCGGAAGTTGTCGTAGTGTCACGTGAGTTGGGAGCGCCGGGGAGCGCTGCACGGCGCCGTGCGCGCGGTGGATCAACGCGGAGGGGACGGGCAACAGATGGCAGCCACATTCGGGCGGCGGCTCCGCAAAGGAGCGGCCTCGACGGCGGTGGCAGCGCTCGCGCTGGCCGCCCTGACCGCGTCCCAGGCGCCGGGAGCGGCCGAGGCCAGGACCGGGAACGCCACCGGAGAGCCCGTGGCACCGGCGGGCGACACGCCCATCGACGGCGGCTCGCCCTACTACACCGACCTGCCGCCCCTGAACAGCCCGGTCAAGCCCGGAGGTTCGCCCGGCACCGGCGGCCCGGCCGCCACCGGCCCGGCCGAGGCCGGCATCCCCGCCACCGTCCTGGACGCGTACAAGAAGGCCGAGGCCCGCGTCGCCCAGTCGGACCCCGGCTGCCGGCTGCCCTGGCAACTGCTCGCCGCCATCGGCAAGGTGGAATCCGGCCACGCCCGCGGCGGCGCCGTGGACGCCGAGGGCACCACCGTGCAGCGCATCACCGGACCGCAGCTCAACGGCAACGGCTTCGCGAAGATCACCGACACCGACCACGGCGTCTTCGACGGCGACACCACGCACGACCGCGCAGTGGGCCCGATGCAGTTCATCCCCTCGACCTGGTCCCAGGGCGGCCCCGACGGCACCGGCTGGGGTGCCGACGGCAACGGCGACGGCAAGAAGGACCCCAACAACATCTACGACGCCGCCCTCGGCGCCGGCCGCTACCTCTGTGCCAACAACCGCGACCTGTCCGTACAGGGCGACCTGGACAAGGCGGTCCTCGGCTACAACCCGTCGACGGAGTACCTGAACACCGTCCTGTCCTGGCTCGCCTTCTACCGCAAGGGCACCCACGAGGTCCCCGACGGCAAGGGTCTGCTGCCGGTGCACCGCGGTGGCTCGGGCAGCGGCCGGGACGTCGCCGCGGGCGCCGGGCCCACTCCGGGCCGTACGACCTTCCCCAGCCCCCGGCCCGGCACCGGACACGGCGACGGCGGCAAGGACACCGGCGGCAAGACCACCGAACCCGCCCCGGGCGGCAGCAAGCCGGGCGGCGGCAAGCCGACGACCCCGCCCACCGGCCCCGGCCCTTCCAAGCCCGACCCCACCGACCCGCCGACCACCCCGCCCACCAAGCCGCCGACCAAGCCCGCGCCGGTCACCGCCCTGGAGCGGCTCGGCGCGAAGGACCTCACGGCCACCGCGGGCGAGGACTTCGCCGAGCCGGTACGCGTACGGGCGAAGAACGCCGACGGCAAGCCGGTCGCGGGTGTACCCGTCGAGTTCCGCCTGATCGGCAGGACCGGTGCCCGTTTCGCGGGCAAGACCGACCATGTCACCGTCCCGACCGGCGCCGACGGCATCGCCACCGCGCCGAAGCTCGGCGCGGGCGACCAGGCCGGCAGCTTCACCGTGCGGGCGACCGCGGTGGGCCGCCAGGTCCCGCCGACCGACGTCCGCGCCACCGTCAAGGCCAAGCCCGCGCCCGAGCCCAAGGCCGACGCGCTGGCCCGCACCTCCGACAAGGAGCTGACGGCCAAGGCCGGCACCTCCTTCGCCGAGGGCGCCGTCGAGGTCGAGGCCACCTACCAGGGGAAGATCGCGGCGGGCGTCGCGGTCACCGCGACCATGGTCACCGACGACCCGAAGCAGCCCGTGGAGAACGACAAGGGGCCGTACTTCGCCGCGGCGGGCAAGGGCACGGCCAAGGATCAGGGCACGGCCACGGGTTCGGCCAACAACCAGGCCAACAACCAGGCCAAGGACCAGGAGAAGCCGGTCCGCAGCCTCACCCTCAAGACCGGCGCCGACGGCCTGCTCAAGCTGCCGGAGATCCGTACCGACCAGCACGCGGGCACGTTCCTGCTGCGTCTGACCACCGCGGACGGCGCGGTCCTGACCGTGCAACTGACCGTCACGACCTAGCCGCCGCGCGTACTCCCAAGCCACTGCCACCGCCGTCCCGCTCCCACCGAGCCGGACGGCGGTGGCAGTCGCGGTCCCGGGCCGCGGCCGCGGCCGTGGTGCAACGTGTTCTCATCTGCGCCGCCCGTTGCTACGGTGCCCCAGCCTCGACGCCCTGACGCCCGTACAGCTCAAGGGAGGCCGACCATGCGCGCACTGACCGCCGTCGCGATCGGACTGGCCGCGGCCTTCGCCCTGGTCCTCGCCGTCACCGCGGCCGGCGTGCCCAGCGGCGGGACCTCACCCGAACCGCTGCGCACCACGGTCCCCGCACACCCCTGAGAGGGAGGGCGCCGCCGCCATGCGACGCAAAGCCAGCCTGGTCCTGCTCGCCTTCGCCGTCTTCTTCGCGGCGCTGTCCCCGCTGCTGCGCTGGTACGCCTTCCCGCGGCTCGCCAAGGTCCCGCCGAACCAGTACCAGGACATGGTCCTGGAGGCGAAGCCCGCCACCCTCCTCGACTACGGCACGATGAAGGCCCGCCAGGTCCCCGAGGTCTCCATCGTCCAGACCCTCAAGGGCAACGTCGAGGAGTCCGAACGCATCGAGCGGACCGCCGGCCGCGACGTCGTGGTCTGGGACGCGCTCTCCCATGTCGTGGGCCCCGACGGCACCATGGTCTCCCAGATCCCCGAACGCTACATCTTCGACGCCCACACCCAGGAACCCGTGCACGCCACCGGCGAAATGGTCGACGGCGACCCCGTACGGCGTACCGGCATCGAGTTCAAGTGGCCCTTCCTCACGGAGCCGCGCGACTACGACTACTTCGACGCGCAGACCCGTACCTCCGCCCCCATCCACTACAAGGGCACCCGCACCTTCCGTGGCCTGGACGTGTACTACTTCGAGCAGACCATCCCCTGGACCAAGGTCCCGCTCCCGAAGAAGATGCCGGTCCAGGGCATCACCCCGCAGGCCGTCGAGAAGGCCGGCACCAGCCGCTGGTACAGCACCAAGCGGATGTTCTGGGTGGATCCGGTCACCGGCGCGCCCGTCAACGGGGAGGAGGACCACCGCGAGGAACTGCGCGGCGGCAGCCTCGTGCCCGGCGGCGGCAAGGTCACCGCCTTCTCCGGCCACGTCAAGATGCGGCCGGACTACGTGGCGGCCACCGTCGACCTCGTGACCTCGCAGCGCCGGCTCGTCCTGCTCCTCACCAGCCATCTGCCCTGGGGCTTCCTCGGCCTCGGCGCCGCGCTCCTCACCCTGAGCCTCGTGCTGGAGGCCCGCGGCCGCCGCCCGCACCGGGGCCGCCCGGAACCGGACCGCGCCGAGCGTGTCAGCTCCGCTTGAGACGCGCCGTCGTGTACCGGGTCGGCTGGGCGCCCGACGGGTCCTCGGGCCAGGGGTGCTTCGGGTACCGGCCGCGCAACTCGGCCCGTACGGACCGGTAACCGTCCTTCCAGAAGGACGCCAGATCGGCCGTGACGGCGGCCGGGCGCCCGGCGGGGGACAGCAGATGTACGAGGACGGGGACGCGGCCGCCGACCACCCGGGGGGACTCCTGCCAGCCGAACAGTTCCTGGAGCTTGACGGCCAGTACGGGCTGCTCGCCGCCGTAGTCCACCCGGATCCGCGACCCGCTCGGCACCTCGATGCGCTCCGGCGCCAGCTCGTCGAACCGGACCGCCGCCCCGCTCGCCCACGGCAGCAACCGGGCCAGCGCCTGACCCGCGTCGACCCGCTCCAGATCGGCACGCCGCCGCGCCCGGCCCAGCTCCACCCCGAGCCACGCGTCGAGCTGCCCCAGCAGCGCCGCGTCCGACACGTCGGGCCAGTCGCCGCCCAGCACCCGGTGCAGGAAGGCCATCCGCTGCCGCAGCGACCGCGCGCCGTCGGACCAGCGCAGCAGCCCGAGCCCGTCCGCGCGCAAGCCGTCCTCCAAGGCCTCCCGGACGAGGGCGGGGGCGGGGGAGCGCAGTGGGCGGGCCACCAGTTCGACGGCGCCGAGCCGTTCGACGGAGCGGGCCACCACGTCGCCGTCGGCCCAGCGGACCTCCTCGCCCGCCGCGTACAGCGCCCCGGCCGCCGCACGCGCGGTGTCCTCGTCGATCACGGCCGCCAGCCGCACCCGCGCGGACGCCGCCGTCACCGGACGGTCGGCGACCGCCACGGCCAGCCACGGCGCGCTGCGCAGCCGTGAACCGTCCGCCGGCTCGGCGCCGGTCCCCGACGCCATCAGGAACGTCCCCGCGCCCCGGGAGCGCGCCACCCGCTCGGGGAATGCGAGAGCGGCGACCAGTCCGGCGACCGCGTCGTCACCGGCATCGGCACCGGCACCCGTACCGGCCCTGGCCCCTGCACCCGCACAGGCCCCTTCCCCGGCGCTGTCCGCGGGGCGGGCCGGGCCCGCCCCCGACGTCGCGTCCGTACGGTTCTCGGACCGCTTCCGCGAGCCGGCCGTCACCGCGGAGGCCAGCCGGCGGGCCTCCTGGCGCCAGCGGGCGCCGTAGGCGTCCTGCCCCCTCCGGGCCGTACGCCACGCGGCCGCCAGATCGTCCCCGTACTCCCGCGGCGGCTCCTCGCTCAGCAGCGCGACCACCTCGGCGGCACGGCGCTCGCCGACCTGCCGCGCGCCGTCCAGCAGGGCGCGCGCCAGGCGCGGGTGCAGGCCGAGCCGGGACATCCGTACGCCCCGGCCCGTGACCCGGCCGTCCGCGCCCACCGCCCCGATCGCCGTCAGCACCTCGCGCGCGGCGGCCAGCGCACCGGCGGGCGGCGCGTCCAGCAGGGCCAGACCCGCCGCGTCCGGATCACCCCAGCAGGCGGCCTGCAACGCGAACGCGGTGAGGTCCGCGACCTTGATCTCCGGCGCCGGGAAACGCGGCAGCCGCCCGTCCTCGCCCTCGGACCAGCAGCGGTAGACCGTTCCCGGCGCCTCGCGCCCGGCCCGCCCCGCACGCTGCCGCGCCGACGCCTGGGAGGCCCGTACGGTCGTCAGCGCGCTCAGCCCCCGCGCATGATCGGTACGGGGCTCCCGCGCCAGCCCGCAGTCCACGACCACCCGCACGCCCGGCACCGTCAGGCTCGACTCGGCCACCGAGGTCGCCAGCACCACCCGGCGCCGGTCCGCGCTGCCGGCCAGTACCGCGTCCTGGACGGCGGCCGGCGCCCGCCCGTGCACCTGCAACACCTCGGTACCGGCGTCCGCCACATCGCCCAACTGCCCCGCCACCCGCGCGATCTCGCCGACCCCCGGCAGGAAACACAGCACGTCCCCCGGCCGCTCACGCAGAGCCCGCCGCACCGTCGCCGCGACGTGCCCGAGCAGCGCCGGATCGACCCGCATGCCGTGCGCGGGCCGCACGGGCCGCTCCGGCGGCGCCCAGACGACCTCCACGGGATGGGACACCCCTGCCGCCTCGACCACCGGGGCCGCGCCGTCGCCGTCGCCCGTGGTGTCGTTGCCCGCGGTGGTGCCGTCACGGCCCAGGAGGCGGGCCCAGCCCGCCGCGTCCGTCGTCGCCGAAGCCGCGATCAGCCGCAGCTCCGGGCGCAGCGTCGCCCGTACGTCCAGGAGGAAGGCGGCGGCGGTGTCGGCGTCCAGGTGCCGCTCGTGACACTCGTCGAGCATCACGGTGTCGACGCCCGACAGTTCGGGGTCCCGCTGCAACCGTTGCAGCAGCACACCGGTGGTCACGACCTCGACGACCGTACGGGGCCCGGCCCGGCGCTCACCGCGCACGGTGAAGCCGACCCGGTCGCCCACCTGCTCGCCCAGCAGCCAGGCCATCCGCCGGGCGGCGGCGCGGGCCGCGATCCGGCGTGGCTCGGCGACGAGGACGCGGCGGGGGGTGTCCGCAGGGGAGTACGGGCCGTCCTGACCGGTCAGACCGGCCAGCGCCAGCGGCACCAAGGTCGTCTTGCCGGTGCCCGGGGGCGCGCAGAGCACCGCCGCGCCGTCTGCGGCCAGCGCTCGCTCCAGGGAGGGCAGGGCGGTCCGTACGGGCAACTGGGCGAGGGCGTCGTGGCGGATCACGCCACCAGTTTCCCGGAACGGTTCGGGCGGGGTGGTGCGGGGCGCTGCCGGACCGTTCCTTCAGCCAGGCAGCCAGGCAGCCAGGCAGCCAGGCAGCCAGGCAGCCAGGTGGGCAGCCGGCCCGTCGGCCAGCTCGTGACGCAGACGAACTCAGTCCGCGACGCAGACAAAGATCGCCGTACCGGGAATCAGATTCCCGCGCAGCGGCGACCAGCCGCCCCACTCCTGCGTGTTCCACTCCGGCCACTCCGGCTCGACCAGGTCCACCAGCCGGAAGCCCGCGACGGCCACGTCCCGCACCCGGTCGCCCAGCGTCCGGTGGTGCTCCACGTACACCGCGCGGCCCGTCTCGTCCTGCTCGACGTAGGGCGTGCGGTCGAAGTAGGACGCGCCGACGCTCAGGCCCTCCGGGCCCGGCTCGTCGGGGAAGGCCCAGCGGATCGGGTGGGTCACCGAGAACACCCAGCGGCCACCGGGCCGCAGCACCCGCCGTACCTCGCGCAGCACGCGTACCGGGTCGGCCACGAAGGGGATCGCCCCGTACGCGGAGCACGCGAGGTCGAAGGAGGCGTCACGGAAGGGGAGCGCGCCCGCGTCCGCCTCGACGAGTTCGACCTGGGCCGACACGCCCGGAGCCGGGGCCCGGCCGGTGGACCCGTCCGGCCCGGTGGGCTCCGCCCCCGTACCGATGCGCAGGGCGTGCTGGAGCTGCCGGTGCGAGAGGTCGAGCGCGACCGGGTGGGCGCCCTGCGCCGCCAGCCAGCGGGAACACTGGGCCGCGCCCGCCCCGATCTCCAGGACGCGCTGCCCCTTCAGCCCGGTCGCGGGCCCCAGGAGCCCGGCTTCCGCCTCGTCCAGCCCTTCGGGGCCCCAGACGAACCGGTCGTCCCCCAGGAACGCTCCGTGATCGTTCTGGTACTCGTCCGCGTTGCGGTCCCACCAGCCGCGGCTGGCCCGGCTGCTCTCCGCGTCCGAGGCGGCACGTCGTGTTGCCTCCGGCTCGCACTCTTGGTTCATTGCGCCCCGTCGTCGTACTCTTCGTGAGCTTGTGGCTGCCGGTGGCCCAGAGGCCCTGACGGCCTCGCGGAACATGGCGGGTGCCGGTTATGGGGCGTTCCGCCCCGGGTGTGCGTCTTCGCGCATTGACCGTGTCCGGCTGCCCCCGTATGCTACAAGTTGCGCTGCGGGCCTGCGCACCTCAGACGGAGCAGGTCGCGCTCGCATCTGTATGTATGTCCCCTCGGTTTTCGGGACGCTGCCGGTGCTTCGGTTGGTTAGGAGTGCCGTGTTCAGCCGTCCCTGACGCTGTCCGGTCTTATGCAGAGGCGATACAGGCTCTCGGCGTAGCAGTACCTACGACTTCAATGTCCGTACCGGAGCCCTTTCCCACATGACGAGCAGCACCGAGACCACCGCCACCACCCCGCAGGTTGCGGTCAACGACATCGGTAACGAGGAAGCCTTCCTCGCCGCGATCGACGAGACGATCAAGTACTTCAACGACGGCGACATCGTCGACGGCGTCATCGTGAAGGTCGACCGGGACGAGGTCCTGCTCGACATCGGTTACAAGACCGAAGGCGTTATCCCGAGCCGCGAGCTCTCGATCAAGCACGACGTCGACCCCAACGAGGTCGTCGCCGTCGGTGACGAGATCGAAGCCCTTGTTCTCCAGAAGGAGGACAAGGAAGGCCGCCTGATCCTCTCGAAGAAGCGCGCCCAGTACGAGCGTGCCTGGGGCACCATCGAGAAGATCAAGGAAGAGGACGGGATCGTCACCGGTACCGTCATCGAGGTCGTCAAGGGTGGTCTCATCCTCGACATCGGCCTCCGTGGCTTCCTGCCGGCCTCCCTGGTCGAGATGCGCCGCGTGCGCGACCTGCAGCCCTACGTGGGCAAGGAGCTCGAAGCCAAGATCATCGAGCTGGACAAGAACCGCAACAACGTGGTCCTGTCCCGCCGTGCCTGGCTGGAGCAGACCCAGAGCGAGGTCCGTCAGACCTTCCTCACCACCCTCCAGAAGGGTCAGGTGCGCTCCGGCGTCGTCTCCTCCATCGTCAACTTCGGTGCCTTCGTGGACCTGGGTGGCGTGGACGGCCTGGTGCACGTCTCCGAGCTGTCCTGGAAGCACATCGACCACCCCTCCGAGGTCGTCGAGGTCGGCCAGGAGGTCACGGTCGAGGTGCTGGACGTCGACATGGACCGCGAGCGCGTGTCCCTGTCGCTCAAGGCGACCCAGGAAGACCCGTGGCAGCAGTTCGCCCGGACCCACCAGATCGGTCAGGTCGTCCCGGGTAAGGTCACCAAGCTCGTTCCGTTCGGTGCGTTCGTCCGCGTCGACGAGGGCATCGAGGGTCTGGTCCACATCTCCGAGCTGGCCGAGCGCCACGTGGAGATCCCGGAGCAGGTCGTCCAGGTCAACGACGAGATCTTCGTCAAGGTCATCGACATCGACCTGGAGCGTCGCCGGATCTCGCTGTCGCTGAAGCAGGCCAACGAGTCCTTCGGCGCCGACCCGACGGAGGTCGAGTTCGACCCGACCCTGTACGGCATGGCCGCGTCCTACGACGACCAGGGCAACTACATCTACCCCGAGGGCTTCGACCCGGAGACCAACGACTGGCTGGAGGGCTACGAGGCCCAGCGCGAGGCGTGGGAGACCCAGTACGCCGAGGCGCAGCAGCGCTTCGAGCAGCACCAGGCCCAGGTCATCAAGTCGCGCGAGGCCGACGAGCAGGCTGCGGCCGAGGGTGCGGCGGCTCCGGCCGCGGGCGGCTCGGGCAACGCCGGCGGCGGCAACGTCTCGGGTGGCTCGTACTCCTCCGAGTCGAGCGACAACTCCGGCGCCCTGGCGTCGGACGAGGCCCTGGCCGCGCTGCGCGAGAAGCTGGCCGGTGGCCAGAGCTGAACGCGTCCCGGCCGGTGAGTGCCGTCGGTGAAGACCGGTGAGCGCTGACAGGTAGGACATGGAAGGCCCGCTCCCCTTGTGGGGGCGGGCCTTCGTCGTGGTTCGGGGGTCGGGGGGGGCTGAAGGTGTTTGCCGGGCGCCGTGATGTCTTATTGGGGCTGCTGGGGGTGAGGTTCGGGTTGGGGCTGGGACTGGGGCCGGGGTCGGGGTTGAGGTCGGGGTTGAGGTCGGGGTTGAGGTTTGGGCCGGGGTCGGGAGCTAGCCGACCGGAACGCCCGGGGTGGCGATCCCGCGTCCGCCCGTGACCGTGTTGTCGCCGGAAATCGTCACTGGACAGGTGGACGCGTTGTAGTTGGTGATGTGGAACCCGTAGCGGTTCGGGCCCGACGCTCCGCCCAGGTCGGACCGGTTGCCGCGGAAGACCGTGCCGCAGCCCCAGCCCGGCTGCTGGCTGTGCGTCTCGTAACCGTTGTTACGGGTGTGCTTGCCGGTGTTGCCCTCCACCAGCACCTTGTTGCCCTTGATGTCGGCCCACGAGTCGTCGAAGTGGGCGCCGGTCAGCCCGCTGCCGTCGAACGTATTGCCAATGATCTTCGCCCCGGTGGTGCCCTCCTTGATGTCGATGTTCTCGCCGCCGACGCCGGGCCCGATGGTGTTGCGCAGAATCTGCACGTTGTCGCTCTTGTCCCCGGTTCCGCCCGCACTGCCCACGTACACCCCCTCGCCCATACCGCTGCCGTCCCGCCCGGTGTCGTAGATCCGCGAGTTCTTGATGACGCCGTCCCTGCTGGACTTACGGAAGTGCACCCCCTCCATGTCCAGGCCGTGCACGGTGACGGAGTCGAGGACCACGCCGTTCGCCCCGTCCGTCACGATGCCCTTCTGGCCGCCGGTGACGGTGATGCCCCGTACCGTCCAGTACGAGGCGCCGTTCAAGTGGAGCCCGTAACCGCCGCTCGCCGCCAGAACAGCCTTGGCCGAGCCGGTGAGAGTGATCCGCGCGGAAGCGCCGGCCGCGGTGGCGGCCTTGAAGTTGCCCTGGTACGTACCGTCCGCGAGGCGAACGGTGTCACCGGGCTCGGCGGCCGACAGGGCGTCCTTGAGCTGGGCGGCGGTGGAGACGTCGATGGTGCGGGCGGCGGCTGGGGGAGCGGCTGGGGCAGGCCCCGGAGTGCTCCCGTGCGCCGCGCCAGGGGTCGAGAGCAGGGCGCCGACGCTCAGCAGCACGGCGGCGGGAAGCGACAGAAGAGAACGTGTACGCATCGATGCGCCTTCCTGTACGTGAACGCAGAACGTCACCATGAACAGGGAACGGTGGTGAAGGTAGCACTAATCGATGCACGGTCAACCGCGGGAGGTGGATGGGGTGTTGGGGGGGTAGGTGCGATGGTGGCTGCGTGGTGGTGGCGGTTCCACCTTCGGCCCTCGAACTCTGCCGTTCACCAACATGAACATCCGTGTACGCGTCTCCCCATTACCTTCTTGGTGGCCCCGCGATACGCCGGTCGGCGTCGCTGCCACGGACACCTGTCCGCGCAGCATCGGCGGGTGGTGCGTCGCGGCGGGAATGCCGGAGGCACGTACGGCGTTCTGGGGGACGGACATCGAGGAGGAGCGGTCACTGTGTTGGATCCCCAGGGTTTGTACGAATGGGAGCCGAGCGGGCTCGCGGCGGTAGAGGCGATCACCGCGCGGGACTCCGCGGGGTTGGTGCTGCTGTACCACTTCGACGGCTACATCGACGCCGGTGAGACCGGCGACCAGATCGTGGAGCGCCTGCTGGGCAGCCTCACCCACCGGGTCGTCGCCCGCTTCGACCACGACCGCCTCGTCGACTACCGCGCCCGCAGGCCGCTGCTCACCTTCCAGCGCCACCGCTGGACCGCGTTCGAGACCCCGAGCATCGAACTCCGCCTCGTCGAGGACGCCACCGGCGCACCGTTCCTGCTGCTGTCCGGCCCGGAGCCGGACGTGGAGTGGGAGCGTTTCGCCGCCGCGGTGCGGCAGATGGTGGAGCGGCTCGGCGTACGACTGGCGGTCAACTTCCACGGTATCCCGATGGGCGTCCCCCACACCCGTCCCGTGGGCATCACCCCGCACGGCAACCGCACCGACCTCATGCCCGGCCACAGCAGCTTCTTCGACGAGGCCCAGGTGCCGGGCAGCGCCGAGTCGCTCATCGAGTTCCGGCTCGCGGAGGCAGGTCACGACGTGCTGGGCGTGGCCGCGCACGTACCGCACTATGTGGCCCGTTCCCCGTACCCGGACGCGGCCCTGACGGCCCTGGAGGCGGTGACGGCCGCCACCGGACTCGTGCTCCCGACCGCGGCGCACTCGCTGCGTACGGAGGCGCTGCGCACCCAGGAGGAGATCGAACGGCAGATCTCCGAAGGGGACGAGGAACTGGTCGCGCTGGTGAGCGGCCTTGAGCACCAGTACGACGCCGCGGCCGGCGCGGAAAGCCGGGGCAGCCTGGTCGCCGAGCCGATGGAACTGCCGTCCGCGGACGAGATCGGCCGGGAACTGGAGCGCTTCCTCGCGGAACGCGAAGGCGAGAACGGCGGCGCTTGAGGAGCAGGTGCCTGAAGAGCGGGCGCCTGAGGAGCACCGGTCGCCCATCGGGCCGGTGCCCGTGGCCGGGGGCGGACCGAGCCGTATAGCGTGGGCCCCATGGTGAAGGTGGGGCTTACGGGCGGTATCGGCGCAGGCAAGAGCGAGGTGTCGCGGCTGCTGGCGTCGTACGGCGCGGTGATCGTGGACGCCGACAAGATCGCACGTGAGGTGGTCGAGCCCGGCACGCCCGGACTCGCCGCCGTGACCGCGGAGTTCGGCGAGGACGTACTGTCCGCGGACGGCACCCTGGACCGGCCCAGACTGGGCGCGATCGTCTTCGCCGACCCGCAGAAACTCCAGGCCCTGAACGCGATCGTGCACCCCCTGGTGGGCGCACGATCGGCGGAGCTGGAAGCGGCGGCCGGCCCGGACGCGGTGGTCGTGCACGACGTACCTCTGCTCACCGAGAACGGCCTCGCGCCCCTGTACGACCTGGTCGTCGTGGTCGACGCGACGCCGGACACCCAGCTCGACCGGCTGGTACGGCTGCGAGGCATGGCCGAGAGTGAGGCCAGGGCCCGCATGGAGGCACAGGCGACACGCGAGAAGCGCCTCGCGATCGCCGACCTGGTCATCGACAACGACGGCCCACTGGAAGCCCTGGAGCCCCAGGTACGCAAGGTGTGGCACAACCTGCGCGAACAGACCGGCTGAGCGAGAGCGACACACTCCCTAACGACCGGCGGCGCACATCCGCCGACGGCTCCCTGGCCCCCACGCTGCCGGCCCCCGGCATCGAATGGGCCGTGCGGACGCTCGACGCCAGGTTGCGGGACGTCCACGTGGGGAATGCGACGGGCGACGTGCTTGTTGAGCCGCACGTAACGCCTGCCGAGCGGGTGACGCATGGGCTTGCCCGTACCGAAGCGGCGAGCCACGTGCAACTGATGGCCCGTGGCACGGGAAAGGAGACGGCCGTGGCCGAACGCAGCCCCGAGACGAACGTCATCGACTTCCGGGCCGCCGAGCAGTTGCTGGCTGCCCGCGACCCCCGCGGCGCCGTGCAACTCCTGGACCCGGTCATCGCCGCGCACCCGGAGAACACCGCGGCCCGCCTGCTGCGCGCCCGTGCCTTCTTCCTCGCCGCACAACTGCGTCCGGCCGAGTTGGAATTCCAGATCGTTCTGGAACGCGAACCGGACAACGCCTTCGCCCACTTCGCCCTCGCCCGCACCCTCCAGCGCGCCAACCGCCCGGAAGAAGCCCGGCGTCACTTCCGCCTGGCCGCAGCTCTCGACCCCCGCCCCGAATTCATCGAAGCCGCCCGCTTCGAGCCCCCGGAAGGCTCCGAAGAGGCGTAAGGCTCGACTCGCCCTGGCCCGGCTGGCCCGCTTGGTCCGGCTGGTCCGCTTGGGTCCCGCTGGTCCGCTTGGTCCCGGCTGGTCCGCCTGGCGCGGCTTGACCTGTCCCTGTCTCTGTCCCCTTGACCTCCCTTGCCCCGACTCGACTGGTCTGGCCTGACCTGATGTGGTCTGTGGCCTGGTCGGCGCCTCCCCGTTCCGTTCGTGTGGCTTCCACCCGGGGCCGCTCCTAGCGGCCGTCGTCTATTCGTCCTCGGCTGTCCCCTTCCCCGTCGTCGTCCTCGCTCCCGTCCGCACCAGGGCGTCCTCGACCCCGGTTCCCTGTGTCGTGATCACCCGGCGGGCGGCCACTCGGATCGCGGCCAGGCAGGCTGGTGCTCCGTGGTCCGGAGCCGGTGGCGGAGCCGTGGTCCGGTTCGTACGGCGGCACGTCCTTTCCCGGCTGGTAGTGCGGGCCCTGGCGGATGTGCCGTATCACCATGGCCAGATCCGTCGCGGCCAGTGCGGTCACCACGGCGCACGCTGCTGCCCACCCCGGCCTGCCGGCCAGCACGAAAGCCGCCGTGCCTGCCGCGGCCCACAGCATTCCCCACAACGCCAGTCCACGGCGCATCTTCAGCGGGCTGCGCGCCTGAAGAGGCTCATTACCGGTACGCATCACCCATCTCCACTCATCACCCTTCACGACTCATCACTCGTTGCTCTGAGCCAGCTGTTCGTGCGGTGTCGATGTGCCTGTCTCTGGGCCTGTCTCTGTCCCTTCCAGGGTCCTCCTGATCTGGGGGCTGCGTCATGTGGCCCGTGATCGTCCCGACGGGGGCCCGGCACTTGATGCGCCGCGGGCTCACGGTGCTCCCCGGGGCA
Organism: Streptomyces sp. NPDC026394; assembly: GCF_055567735.1. NCBI lineage: Bacteria > Bacillati > Actinomycetota > Actinomycetes > Kitasatosporales > Streptomycetaceae > Streptomyces > Streptomyces sp. NPDC026394. The sequence continues at coordinate 204,799 of NZ_JBVHPX010000014.1, read as the reverse complement.
GGTCAGGGCGAGGGTCGCCGGCCGGATGACTGTTGATCCATGACAGGCCGCCGATGTCCAGCCGGGTCCGGGCCCGCGTGACGGCTACGTAGGCCAGGCGCGCTTCCGCGAGGTCGACGGGCCCGGGTAACGGCTCTCCGTGCTCGTCCCGTTCGTCGAGGTCGTCAGGGCCCGTGAAATCGTCCGCGATCCGGACCGTCGGCCACTCCCGCCCTTTGGCCCGGTGCGCCGTCGATACGGTGACCTCCGCCGCTTCCTCCTCCGACAAGCGGTCCAGCGCTTGCAGTACAGCCTCCGTTCCGTGCTCGTCGACCAGTTCGACCAAGGGCTGGAGATCCCGCCCCGACGGGTCGTACCCCGCGTACTCCCGTAGCTCCTGCCAGGACTCGAAGAGCATCAGCTCGGGGTGGGACGGGCGGCGACCCGATCGGAGGTCGTGCGCGGACTGCGCCAGCGCGGCAAGGGCTCCTCCGCCGCCCGCCAGTGCCACCCGGCGACCCTGTTCGAGCTGGCGTATCACCTCCACCATCGCTCCGACGTTGGTCCGGCACAGGACCGCGTCCGGTCTGGAGACCTTCCCCAGCTCCGTGACCAGCCACGGTGAGCCGTCGAGCCGGATCGGGGCGGCGACGATGGCCAGCCAGCGGTTGGCCTCCGCGGCCAGCGCCGGGCCGAAACGGAAGGACCGGGACAGGGCCAGCTGTCTCCCGTCGAAGCTGCTCATCACGTCACGTGCTCCGCGCCATCCGTAGATGGCCTGCGCTGAGTCCCCGACCATGACCAGCTGGGCGTGTCCGCGCTGAGCGGTGAAGATCTGTTCGACCACGGGGTTGGTGTCCTGGGCCTCGTCGAGGAGAAGGAAGTCCGCCGCGATCTTCGGGCCGCGCAGTGCCCACATCTTCAGATAGTGGTCGTGCTCGAAGCGCACGGTGCCCCGGTCGGGGTGCTGGAGGTCCGCCCATGCCTTGCGGGCGAACGGCAGGACGGCCTCCGACAACTGCCCGTGCAACACGTCCTCCTCGGCTCCGCGCAGCCGGGGCACATGCTGATCCGTGAGATCCGGGTCGGCGGACTGGCAGAACCGGGACACGGTACGCAGGGCCGTGTACGACAGGGCCTTGTTGCCGATCCGGCGGGCGCCGATGCGTACGGTCGTCTCGGCGTCGATGCCCAGTGAGGCGCCGATACGCCAGCTCGCCTGCCGTGGAGCGTTCAGCCGGGCCTGGTAGTCCTTGCCGATGGACGCGTACGCGAGCGCGTGGGCCGTGCTGCAGGTGACGTGGCCGGGAAAGCGCCGGGAGGCGTCCCGCGCGGTCGCTTTGTTGAAAGCGATGTAGCGGCCCTGGCCGCACGGCGGGCGTCCGCGTGGGGGCGGGCAGTGGGCGAGTATCGCGAGCGTCGTGGTTTTTCCCGTCCCCGCCCCGGCCTGGATTACGAGATGGTCGCCCGAGCGGAAGGCGTCCGCGGCGGCGGTCTGCTCGGCTGTCGGGTGGTTGAAGTCGGTGCCCGGACGGTCCATGGCAGGTCCTCACGTCGTGGTTCCGTCGTCACTGTGCGTGACGATGGAATCGACGGTAGCCGATCGCGGGCCGGCCGTGGGATTTCTCTCGCGGCCTGTGGATAACTTCGCTCCGGCGCTCGTCGGCGGGGCCGTTGTCAGTGGCGTCTGCTTCCATCGATCTCACGCGGTCCGAGCGGTTCCGAGGTTCGGTCGCGGTGCTGTCGGCGCGGTTCCGGTTCCGGTCCGTCACTGTCGCCCGTCGGCTGCGGAAAGGAGGGGTGGGCGTGGACGACCGTAAACTCGCAGGTCGGGGTGTGGGGCAACCCCCGGGACAGCCGAGACGTGAGCGGCGACGGGCAGGAGCGGGGGCCAGGGCAGGAAGGGGAGCGGGGGCCAAGGCAGGGAACGGGGCGGGGACGAGTCAGGCGCGATGGGCGCGTGGGGCGCGACGGGAGCCAGGGAAAGGCAGCGGCATGGTGGATCGCGGAGAGGCAGCGGGGCAGTGGGTGCCTGCCGCCGGGCTGCCGTCCGCCGGTACCGCGGGGCACGCGAGGCGGGAGGAGCGGACGAAGCAGGGAAGTCAGGGGAGTGCGGACTCTTCCGCGTGGGTTCGCTGTGCCGCGGTTTTCCTGCCCGCCGAGCCGCCCCGGGCCGGCCGGTTCGCTTTCTGGCGTCCGGACGGTGGCCCGCTTCCGGGCGTTCGCACGGCTGTGGGAGACGGAGCGCGGCCGACCGGCGCAGCCGGGGCGGACAGCGCGGTAGGGACGGCCGGCGCGGCCGAAGCGGTGGAGCTCACGGTCGCGCGGCGGCATGGCAACGGCGCCCGTAGACGTACGGTTCCCGCGGTGCTGCTGCCCGTCGCCGGGGCGGTTCCGCTGCTGGCCCGCGCCCGGCACGACACGTCTGCTCATCCTGCCGCCGCCTGCTGGGGCGCGGCCGTTCTGCACGCCCTGAACCTGGTCGCGCGCGGCCGCCTACTGCCCGGACTGACCGACCGGGACAACGACGCATGGCGTGCCGGACCCCTGGAGCCCGAGGATGTCGCGCACCTGCGGGCGGTCGCCGCCGCCATGCCGTCCGAGGGGTACGCCGTTCCGCTGCCCGACAGCAGCCCGTTGCAGCTCCACGACCCGGAGCTGCTGGTCAGAGCCCTCGTGGACGCAGTGGCCGACGCACTGCCCCGTACGCCGGCGGCGGCACACCTGACCGGCGCCCCCTTTGCCGCAGTGGCGCCGCAGTATCTTCCCGGCGCGCGGGACTGGGCTGCCGAAGTGGCAGCCGGGGTGGATGCCGGGGTGCGGCTGTCGCTGCGGCTCGACCTGGCTGCCCACGGGCTCTTCGACATGCGGGCGGAGCCCGGGGCTGTGGAGGGCGAGGTCTCCACCGAGGCAGTAGCGGATCATGCCGCTGCGGAAGAGCGCAGTGCCGCGGCAGCTGTCCTCCAGGTGCACAGCCTCACCGATCCCACCCTCGTCGCCGACGCCGTACAACTGTGGGAGGGCGAAGGTTCCGACCACTTCGGCCCGCGTGCCCGCGTCGACACCCTCCTGGCGTTGCGCCGGGCCGCCCGCGTCTGGTCCCCGCTGTCCCGCTTTCTGGAGCGGCCGGTTCCCGATGTCCTGCCGCTGGCCGAGGACGAGCTGTACGAGCTGCTGGGTGACGCGGCGCCCCGCCTGACCGCCGCCGGCATCGCCGTCCACTGGCCGAAGGAACTGGCTCGCGGACTGACCGCGGCCGCCGTCATCCGCCCGGCCCCCGGCTCCGCAGCCGACGGGTTCGGCTTCTTCGACACCGAGAAGCTGCTGCAGTTCCGCTGGCAGGTGGCCCTGGACGGCCTGCCGCTCTCCGAGGCGGAGATGGACACCCTCGCGGAGGCCCACCGGCCCGTGGTGCGGCTGCGCGACCAGTGGGTGCTGGTCGATCCGGCGCTCGTCCGCAAGGCCCGCAAGCGCGAACTGGGCTATCTGGACCCGGTCGACGCCCTGGCCGCGACGCTGAACGGCTCCACCGAGGTGGACGGGGAAGAGATCGAGGTGGTGCCCTTGGGCGCCCTCGCCGCCCTGCGCTCCCGCCTGACCGGCGAAGCTCCCGTACCGCCGCAGCCCGCCGGGCTGAACGCCACCCTGCGCGACTACCAGCTCCGTGGCCTGGCCTGGCTGGACCGGATGACCTCCCTCGGCCTCGGCGGCTGCCTCGCCGACGACATGGGCCTCGGCAAGACCATCACGGTCATCGCTCTGCACCTCCACCAACGGCCCGCCGCCCCCGTCCTCGTGGTGTGCCCGGCCTCCCTCCTCGGCAACTGGCAGCGCGAGATCGAACGCTTCGCCCCCGGCGTGCCCGTACGCCGCTTCCACGGCACCGGCCGCAGCCTGGACGACGTGGACGGCGGCTTCGTCCTGACCACGTACGGCACGATGCGTTCGAGCGCCGCCGCCCTGGCCGCCCGCCCCTGGGCCTGGGTCGTCGCGGACGAGGCGCAGCACGTGAAGAACCCGCGCTCCTCCACGGGCAAGGCACTGCGAGGCATCAAGGCTCCGGCCCGCATCGCCCTCACCGGCACCCCCGTCGAGAACAACCTCTCCGAGCTGTGGGCCCTCCTCGACTGGACCACTCCCGGCCTCCTCGGCTCCCTGAAGACCTTCCGCGCCCTGTACGCGCGCGAGGTCGAAGGCGGCGAGGACCCGGAAGCCGCCGAACGCCTCGCCCGGCTGGTCCGCCCGTTCATCCTGCGCCGCAAGAAGTCCGACCCCGGCATCGCCCCCGAGCTGCCCCCCAAGACCGAGACGGACCACCCGGTCGCCCTGGGCCGCGAGCAGGCCGCGCTGTACGAGGCGGTCGTCCGCGAAACTCTGGCCCGTATCGAAGCGGCCGAGGGCATCGCCCGCCGCGGCCTCGTGATGAAGCTGCTGACCGCCCTCAAACAGATCTGCAACCACCCCGCGCAATACCTGAAGGAGGCCGCGCCCGGCCTGACGGCCCGGTCGGGGAAGCTGGAGCTGCTGGACGAACTGCTCGACACGATCCTCGCGGAGGGCGGCGCGACACTGATCTTCACGCAGTACGTGGAGATGGCGCGCCTGCTGGAGAAACACCTGACCGCACGCGGCATCGGCAACGCCCTCCTGCACGGCGGTACCCCCGTGCAGGCCCGCGAGGCGATGGTCGACCGGTTCCAGTCGGGCCGCACACCGGTCTTCCTGCTCTCCCTGAAGGCGGCCGGCACCGGCCTCAACCTCACCCGGGCCGGCCATGTCATCCACTACGACCGGTGGTGGAACCCGGCAGTCGAGGAACAGGCCACCGACCGGGCCTACCGCATCGGCCAGACCCAGCCGGTCCAGGTCCACCGGCTCATCGCCGAGGGGACGGTCGAGGACAACATCGCGGAACTGCTCACCGCCAAGCGGGCCCTCGCGGACGCCGTCCTCTCCGGCGGGGAGACCGCCCTCACCGAACTGACCGACGCCCAGCTCGCCGACCTCGTCTCCCTGAGGAGGGCCGCATGAGCCGCCGCCCACGCCCCTTCCCCGGAGACGGCGCCGACCGCTTCCCGCCATCCGGCGAGGACGCGCCTCCGGCCGCCCGCCCCGGCCGCGGTGCCGGACAGGACCGCCAGGGGCAGGCGGCGGGGCATGCCGCGCGGCACCTGCCGCAACACCTGGACCGCGCCGACCGGTCACGGACGTTCCCGCCCCTGCCACAGCGTTCCGGCGCCCGAGGACTGTTCGCCGAGACCTGGTGGGGAAGCGCCTGGCTGGACGCGCTGGAGACCACGGCCCTGGACAGCGCCCGGCTCGCCCGCGGCCGTACGTACGCGCGTGACGGCAACGTCGACACGATCAACATCACCCCCGGGCGCATCGCCGCCTCCGTACGGGGCAGCAGACCACGCCCGTACAACGTGGTCATCCGGCTCCGGCACCTCACCGCCGACGAATGGACCGTCCTCCTGGACTCGGTCGCCGCCGAGCCGGCCCAGCTCACCGCACTCCTGGCCAAGAAGCTGCCGAAGGCCGTCGCCGAAGCGGGCGTACAACTGCTGCCCGGCCCGGGCGACCTGGTACCGCGCTGCTCCTGTCCCGACCACGGCAACCCCTGCAAGCACGCCGCCGCGGTCTGCTTCCAGGTGGCGCGGCTGCTGGACGCCGACCCGTTCGTCCTGCTCCTCGTGCGCGGCCGCGGCGAACGCGAACTCCTCGACGAGCTGTCCCGCCGTAACGCGACACTCACCGCCCGCGAATCCCGCGGCGCGCAGCTCGCGCCGCCGGGCACGGCCGCCGGGCCGTTGTCCGACGCCCGCAACGGCCCCCGCGCCGACGCACGGGCGGCGGCTGCCGCGGGCAGGGCGGCGAGGACCGCCACCGCGCCGGGGAGTCCCGGGGCCCGGGAGAAGAGCGGGGCGAGCGAGGAAGCGGAGACGGAGTACACGCCGGATTCCGCGCCGTCGGAGCCGGTCCGGCAAGTTCGTGTGCCCCGTGGCGTGCTCGCCCGCGCCGCCCTGGCCGACAGACTGCTGCCGCCCCTCCCGCCCCCCATGCCCCTCCCGCCACAACCCGGGCAGACCCCTGCCCTACCGGACGCTGACGGCCTCCCACTGGACGCGGGCGCCCTCGAATTCCTCGCCACCGACGCCACAGGCCGGGCACACGCCTACCTGAGCCACATACGGGCCACCACCCCGGAGCCGCAGACCGACGGCCCACGATCCGAGCCGGCGCAACCGGCCCGGCCGGGCGTTCCGCCGGCGTACCCGGCCGGGCCGGACCACCCGCAGGCGTCCGACCGGTCCCCGTTCCCCGCCCTCACACCCTGGCAGGACGGCATCAGGCTGGCCGCGGCCGCCCACCCCACCGCCGGCCTGACCTCCACCACCCGCGCCCTCTACCGCGACCTCGCCGCGGCCACCGGCCGTACCGTCACGGACGTGGCACGCGCCGTCGCGGCCTGGCGCCAGGGCGGTCTCGAAGGGCTGGACCTGCTCGACACCACCTGGAACCCGCCGGCCGGTGATTTCGATCGGGCCCGTAGCGCCCTGATCGCCGCCGGCCTCCCGGCCCTCCGACCCCGGTACAACCACCTCACCGACCCCGCCCGCGGCATCCAGCTCCGCTTCGGCCACGACAACCGCTGGTACCCGTACGAATCCGACCCCGGCACCGAGGACTGGTGGCCCACCGGCCGCGCCGACGCCGATCCCGCAGGGGCCCTCACCGCGCTGCTCGGCCGATGACTAACCTCGGGAGCGTGGAAGGTCTCGACACACTCACCCGCTCCCTCGCACAGCGCACCCCCGACGAGCTGGCCGCCCTGCTCACCCGGCACGCGGAACCGCTGTCCCGCAGGCCGGCCCCGACCAGGCTCCGCGAGCTGGCCGGGGCCCTCTGGTCGTACGAAACCCTCCATCACACCGTTCTCCACCTCGACCACCCCCGCCTCCACCTGCTCGCCGCCACCGCCCGCATCAGCCAGGGCCTGGCCCGCAGCGCCGCCCCCGTACCCGCGGCCCCCACCGCCGGAGCCGACTACCAGTCACTGATGGCGCACCGGCTGTCGTTCCCGGACCTGGCCACCGAACCGGTCCCGGCGGACGACGCCTTCCAGGCCCTCGGCGCCGTCGCCCCCGGCCCCGCACGCGATGCCGCCACCACCGCCCTGGAACTCCTCTACGCGGACGGGCTCGCCGCCCCCACCGAGGACGGCGCCATCGTGGTCCCGCCGCGCACGCCGCAACTCCTGGCCGCCCATGACCTGGGGGCCTTCACTCCTGTCGCGCCGTGTTTCCCGGAAACCGCCGCACCGGAATCCGTACCCGTGTCAGCCGCAGCACCGCAAGCGCTCGCTCCTGCCGCGGCCTCCCTCCGGGACGAGTCCCAGGCCGCCGCATCGGCCCTCGCCGCCATCCTGGACCGGCTGCTCGCCGCGCTCGCCGCCCAGCCCGCGGCTCTCCGCAAGACCGGTGGCCTGGCGTTGCGTGAGATCAAGCGGCTGGCCAAGGCGGCGGGGACCTCCGAAGCCCGTACCCGCCTCCTGCTCGACCTCGTGCTCGCCGCCGACCTCGTCGCCCTGAAGCGGACTCCCGCCGGCATCACGGCGGTGCCTACCGGGGCGTACGACGCATGGCTGGCCGAGGCGCCCGCTGACCGGCTGGTGCCGGTCCTCACCGCATGGACCACCCTCTGGGCCATCCCCACCTACACGCCGTTCGGCGAAACCCCCACCGCCTTGGTGCGCGGCGAGGACCGGCACGCTCCGGCGCTGCGCCATGCGCTCCTCAAAGCTCTGGCCAGCGCCCCGGCGGGTGAGCAGCCTCCCCGGTTTCCGGCGGACCCGTCCCTCCCGGCCGGGCCGTCCGGAGCGCCGGACCACCGGCCCGACCTGCCCGCGCTCCTCGACGCCGCGGCCTGGCACCGGCCGCTGGCCGTCGTCGGTGAGCCGCTGGCCGAGGACCGTGCCGCGCACATCCTGGACGAGGCCGCCTTCCTAGCACTCGTCGCACACGGTGCCCTGACCCCTCTGGGCCATGCTCTGCTCGCAGCGTCCCCAGCGGACCCCGAAGTGCTTGGCTCGTACCTCCGGGAGCTGCTTCCGCCGCCCGTCGGGCAGGCCCACTTCCAGGCCGACCTGACGGCCGTCGTGCCGGGAGCCCCGTCCGCGCCCCTCGCGAGCCTGCTGTCCTCGGCCGCCGACCGCGAATCCGAAGGGCACGCCGTGACCTGGCGGTTCAGCCCGGCGTCCGTACGCCGGGCGCTCGACGCCGGACACGGAGCCGCGGATCTGCTCACCGCACTTGCCGAAGTGTCCGCGGCGGGCCCCCTGCCGCAGCCCCTGACCTACCTCGTCCAGGACGCCGCCCGTGCGCACGGCCGGATGCGTGTACTGCCTACCGCATGCTGCGTCCGCTCCGACGACGAGGCCCTGATCCGCGAACTCGCCGCCCACCGCGCCCTCCAGGCCCTCGGCCTGCGCGCCATCGCCCCCACCGTCCTCGCCAGTGCCCGGCCGCCCGCCGAGACGCTCGAAGCGCTCCGCGGTGCCGGTTACGCTCCCGCGCTCGAATCCGAAACCGGCACCGCGTCCGTCGAACGGCCCACCGGCCACCGCACCGGCGTCACCTCGTCCGGCCCCGCCACCGCGCCCCTGACCCTTGCCCGACGACTCCTTTCGGGGTGAGGGAAGCGGCGGAGGACGGTGACTGTCAGTGGTGTCAAGTAGCCTGGGAGAAGAAGGAGTCGGAGGGGCGAGCGGAGGGAACGGGCGAAGCGGGCGGGGGACATTCTCCCCTACCGTGGCAGCGACGCACCGTGACAGCGAGCACGTCCGTACACCTCGTACGGCTCGTACGGCAGGGACAAGGGGGGACCGATGGACGCGGAGTTGACGGCGCTCGCGACGGCGGGGGCGACGGCGCTGGTGCAGCAGATGGCGACCGAGGGCTGGACGCAGGCACGGCAACGGGTGGCGGCGTTCCTCGCGCGGCGCCGGGGCGGCAGTGCGGAAGAAACTCTCGAAGGGGAGCTGGAAGTGTCGCGCACGGAGCTGGTGACCGCGCAGCGCGACGGTGACGAGGACGGCGCGGCCGACGTGGCGGCCGAGTGGCGGGTGCGGCTGCGGCGGGCACTCCGCGACGACCCGGCGGCGGCCGAGGAACTGCGGCGGCTGCTGGCGGAACTCCGGCCGGACGAGGGCACCAGGGTCGAGGTGCGAGAGGTGCACAACTCCATCAGCGGCGGGGTGCATCACGGGACGACCATCCAGGCCGGTGTGGTCACCCGGCTGGACCAGCGTGGCGGTGGGTTCGGCGAAGGACCCGCTCGTGGCTGACCCGGAGCCCGGCGCTCCTGCACCCTCCTCCTCCGTGCCCGGCGCGGCCCCGCCCGATGAGCGCTCCCTCGATACGGCCCCGCCCGATGAGTCCTCACGCGCTGAGGCTCCGCTCGATGCAGCCACGCCCGTTCCGGCGGCCGCCGGTGTGCGGAACGAGATCAGTGGCGGGACGGTGTACGGGGCCGTCGTGCAGGCCCGGACGATCGGCACGGTGACGATCCAGGAGGCCACACCGGCGATCATGCCGGGCGCGCCGGTGCCCCGTACGCTGCCCCCGGGCACCCGCCATTTCGTCGACCGTGACGCCGTACTGGCCGAGGTGACGCGCTTATTGGACGAGGCGTCGCCGAGGGACGGCGCCGGCGGCACGGGGGAGGCCGGAGCGCCCCTTGTGGTCGTCTTGTGGGGGCCGGGCGGGGTGGGCAAATCAGCCACCGCCCTGCGTCTGGCCGCCGCGCTGCGGGGACGCTTCGGGCAGGGCGAGCTGTACGCGGACCTGCGCGGGGCGTCCGCCACGACCGCGGCCGCGCCGTCCGACGTGCTGTCGCGCTTCCTGCGGGACCTCGGGGTCCACCGGGACTGGATACCGGCGGAACCCGACGCCCAGGAGAGCACGTTCCGCAGCGTGACGGCCGATCGGCGCATCCTCACGGTGCTGGACGACGCGCATTCCGCCGCACAGGTACGGCCGTTGCTCGCCGCGTCACCGGGCTCCCTGACGATCGTGACCAGCCGGACCGACCTGGGCCGCCTGGTGATCGAGTACGGCGCGCACACCGTACGGCTCGGACCGCTGCGCACACCCGACGCGGTGGGGCTGCTCGCCCGCCTGGGCGGGACGGGCCCGGGAGTCGAGGCGGTGGCGCGGCGGTGCGGCGGTATGCCGCTCGCGCTGTGCGCGATCGGGGCACGCGCCGCCGGCCGGCAGCAGCCGGACTGGGAACGGCTGGAGCGCGAGATGAGCACGAACGGCGGGAACGAGGCGGCGCCCCCGCCGCACGGCGCGGATACGGCGGCCGCCGCGCCGAACTCCGAACCAGCCGCATCCGGTGCCCCCGTCACCGCACCTGACCCCTCCACCGCAGTCGCCGCACCCGCCGATACGGCGGAAGAGCCGATGCGCGGCGCGATGGACGCCTCGTACGGGCACCTTTCGGAGGCCGCGGCCCGGCTGTTCAGGCTGGCGAGCCTGCGGCCGTGGCGGCATCTGACGCCGGGCGCCGCCGCGGCCGCCGCGGGAATCCCCGAGGACGCGGCGGGCCCCCTGCTCGCCGAACTCGCCGACGCGCGGCTGCTGGAGGACGCGACCGGCGAGGAAGGAGGGGCGGAAGCCGGGCCAGAGGGCCGGGCCGACGCTTCCGGCCAGGTGCGTTACCGGTTTCACGACCTGTGGCGGGAGTACGCGCAACAGCGTGCGCCGGCCCAGGACGGAATCGCGGGGGCCGCGGCAGCCGTCCGCCGCACGCTGCTCTGGTACGTGCGGGCCGCAGCCGCGGCCGATGCGTGCGTGCTGCCGGGCCGCTGGCACCTGGGGCCCGCGTACACACGGTTGGCGGGCCGGCCTGCGGCCTACGAGAACGGCATCAGCGCGCTGGCCTGGCTGCGGGGCGAACGGGAAAATCTGGCGGAGGCGGTACGGGCCGCGGCCGACCACGGACTCGACGACCTGACGTGGCAGTTGTGCGAGGCCATGTGGGGGCTGCACCTGCGGCTCGGCTTCCACCAGCAGTGGGTCTCCACCCACCGGCTCGGCGTCGAGGCCGCCGCCCGCTGCGCGGAGGAGTGCCCCGAGGCCGAAGGGCGGATGCGTGCCCAGCTCGGTTTCGCCCACTTGGGACTGGCGCAGTACGGGCAGGCGGGGGCTCAGTTCGCGGCGGCGGCCGCGGCCGACCGGCGGGCCGGGCACGTACGGGGTGAGGCGACGGCGGTGGAGTCCCTGGGACTGCTGCATCTGAAGCAGGAGCGGTGGAGCGACGCCGCCGAGTGCTTCCGGGCGGCCAGGCGCCTGGCACAGCAGGTCGGCGACCCGCGTGCGCTGGCGCTGCTCGAACATCACCTCGGACGGTCGCTCCAGGGCATGGGCCGCCACGAGGAAGCGGTCGTTCAGCTGCGGCACGCGCAGGAGCTGATACGCGCGCTGCCCGACCCGTACAACGAGGCCCGGGTGTTGATGAGCCTCGGACGGACCCTGCTCGACGCCGGGCGTGCCGAGGAGGCGGACGAGGCGCTCGGCCGGGCCGCGTCGGTCATGGCGACGGAAGGCTCGGTCGTCCAGCAGGCGGACCTGGCGGAGCTGCGCGCCGACCGGGCCGGACTGGCCGGGGACACGGCGGGCGAGAGCCGGTACCTGCGGGCAGCGCTCGGCTTCCACGAGAGGACGGGGTCACCCAGGACCAGTGCCGTTCGGGCACGGCTCGGCCGGCTGGAGGCCGCCGCCCGGTGGAGAGCGGCTCCGAGCGGGGAGGCCGGCGAGGAGGTCAGCGAGGAGGAGTGATCGTCACCGTCAAGTGGTGGCTGGTGCCGCCTGTCACCACGACCAGGCCGTCGAGGAGTTTTTCAACCGGCTTTCCGCGCTCGTACCAGGCGTAGAGGGCCGAGGCGTAGACGGCCGGATCGCACAGGTCGCGATGGCCGTCCGGGCCGGGTGCCGCGGTGAGGGTGACCAGGCGCCCGTCCGGAATGCGTACGAGGCAGGTGTCCGGCGCGGTGACACACGCGGCCATGGCGCAGTGCCGGTGGTGCCGCATCGCCTCCTGGGCCCACGCCGCGGGTTCGGGCCGGGAGCCGTGGAGCACCAGGTCGGCGAGGGCCAGCCGGGTCGCGTCCGGGACATCCTCGTGGACGGCGGTGTGGGCGCCGGGGTGCACAGCGGTGTGGGCAGGGCTGTGGGCAGGGGCCGGTGATGCGGTGGGAACGGCACCCGTGGGTGTGGTGGTTTCCGGGCCCAGGCCCGGTGCCGGGTCCGGAGCCGGGTGTGATGCCGCGCCGAGGCTGTCCGTATGGCGGGTGACGGCTATCTCGGGAGGCGCGGCGGGGCGGTGGTCGCGCAGGCGGGTCAGGACCCGGAGGGGAGCCAGAAGCGGAGGGGCGGGCGGGACGTCGGAGGGCAGGTCACCGAACGTGGGGTCGAGCAGTCGCGGCAGGTAGGCCGGAGTGCCGGGCTCGGCGAGGCCCATGAGCCCGTAGAAAGTGCGCCGGAGCAGCGCGGCCGAACTGCCCGGAGAGGAACTGGCCAGGGCGGTGAGCTGGGCGTAACGGTCGGGGCGGTGGTGGGCCAGCAGCTCGTCGAGCTGGGGGAGGAGCGGTTCGTACGGGCGTAGACGGGGAGCCGTGCGGCCCAGTTCGGCGACGGGCGACGCCGGGTCGAGGTCTGCTTCCGGGAAGGCACCGAGCAGGACGGGCGTGCCGATGGCGGCCGCGTAGTACGTCACGCTGCCGTGATCGCCTATGACGGCGTCGGCGGCGGCCAGGACCTGCCGCCACGGCCCGAGCGGCGGGACCACGGTCAGCCCGGCCTGCTCGGCACGGCGCAGCCAGGCACGCACCTGACCAGGGCCGTGACCGTGCCAGATGTTCGGATGCAGGACGGCGCAGCGGCGGTAGGAGTCGACGGGCAGTTCGCGGGTGAGGCTTTCCAGCAGCCGGGGGAGGACGTCGTCGGCGTCGCCGAACAGGGAACGCGGTCCCCAGGTGGAGTTGACGACGACGAGGCGCTGGCCGGCGGACACGCCGAGTGCGCGGCGGAAGCTGTCACGGTGGGGGAGCGCGGCCAGCAGGCGGTCGAAGCAGGGGTCACCGGCGAGTACGGCGGTACGGGCAGCGGGCGGGCAGGCGTCGCGGAGGCGTGAGAGCTGTTCGGGGTGGGACAGGACGGTCGTCGTCGCGACGGGCGCACCGTCCCGCAGCAGCCACTCCGGCGAGAGCCCGAAAACCGGCGCCCGTCCAGCATCCTGCTCCGGCCCCGGCTCCGGCTCCGGCTCCGGTCCCGGTGTCCGGCCCCGGCCCCGGTGTCCGGCCCCGGCCCCGGTGTCCGGTGTCCGGTGTCCGGTGTCCGGTGTCCGGTGTCCGGTGTCCGGTGTAGGCAGCCTCTTATTGTAGCCAATGCCGTGCGACAGGACAGCCAACTTCCCTTTAATCAGATGAAGTTCGCCGCCATAGCTGGCACTGACCGCCAGGTCCACCGGGGTCTCCACGGCCTGCTCCCAGGGCAGGACGGGCAGCCCGGCGTCCGCCAGCAGTTCCGGTACGCCGTGCAGGTACGGCGAGGAACCCGTACACGTCGCCAGGCACTGGACGCGCGGATCGGCGTCGAACAGGGGCAGCACGTCCAGGAGCCGGGTGGCGGAGGTGACGTTGTGCACGACGAACAGGACGCGTGCGACCCCGGTCCGGGTGGACCACTGCGACGCCTCCGGGCCGACCGGAACCCGCAGCCACTTCTGCCCGTCCGTGACCGCTTCCCCCACATGCCTCACCCTTCACCCCTGGTTCGACCGGCCACCCTAGCCGCTGTGCTCGGTCATCCGGCGCGCCCGGCACAATGTAGAGGTGCGGCTCGAAGCGATCACCTGGGACCGGCTGACGGACGCGCTCGCCGAGCGCATCGGTGCGACGACGTCGGCGGACGGCGGCCCGTGGCTGCGTGTGGCCGTCGACGGAGCGCCGGCGGCCCGCCCGGCCGACGTCGCCGGACGGCTCGCCGAAGCGCTGCGGCTGCGCGGCAGGCCCGTACACGTCGTCGCGGCCGAGGGCTTCCTGCGTCCCGCGTCCCTGCGCCTGGAGTACGGGAAGGAGGACCCCGACGCGTATTACGACACGTGGTTCGACCGGCAGGCGCTCTGGCGGGAGGTGTTCACGCCACTCGACCCGGGCGGTACGGGACGGGTGCTGCCGGACCTGTGGGACCCCCGGACGGACCGGGCCACGCGCAGCCCGTATGCCGAACTGCCGCCGGGCGGCGTGCTGCTCCTGCACGGTCCGCTGCTGTTCGGGCACTGGTTCCCCTTCGACCTGTCGGTCCACCTGAAACTGTCGTCCGCCGCGCTGGCCCGCCGCACTCCGCAAGACGAGCGGTGGACGCTGCCCGCCTTCGCGCGGTACGAGGACGAGGTACGGCCCGAGGAGGCCGCCGATGTCGTCGTGAAGGCGGACGATCCCGACCGCCCGGCCTGGAACGGACACGGCTGACCCGCCGATCACGGTCACCCGCCTCCCGAGAACCGGCACACGCCGCCGCGAAAGCCGCCCCACCAGAAAGCCGCCCCCTTTCCGAAAAGTCGTCCCGCTCCCGAAAACCGTACGCCCCACCACTGACAAGCCGTCACCGCCGAGTGCGGTGCCGGTTAGCGTGAGCCGACGACCACGGCGTGCGGAAATCCGGGAGGGCGCTGCGCATGGAGGACATCGGCTGGGACACGGACGCGGCGCAGTGGCTGAACCCACCGCCGGAAGCGGTGCGCGAGCCGGCGGCGCCGGGCGGTGGCACGCTGGTCGTCACAGCCGCCGAGGGGAGTGACTTCTGGCGGCGGACCAGTTACGGCTTCGACCGGGACACCGGCCACGCGCTGCTGACGCCCTTCCCCGCGGACTCGGCCGTGGAAGTCTCCTTCATCGCCGCTTTCGACGCGCTGTACGACCAGGCCGGGGTGCTGGTGCGGGTGGACGACCGCACCTGGGTCAAGGCCGGGGTGGAAATGAGCGACGGCGTGCCGCAGTTGGGCGCGGTGGTCACCCGTGAGTGGTCGGACTGGTCGCTGGCGCCCGTGCCGTCCTGGGCGGGACGCGAGGTCACCGTGCGCGTGAGCCGCAGCGGTGACGCGCTGACCGTGCGGGCGCGGCGCGAACAGGAACCGTGGCGCATGGTGCGGCTGGCGCCCCTCGCCCCGGACGCGACGGCGGCCGCGGGGCCGTTCTGCTGCGCGCCGCAGCGGGCCGGGCTGCGGGTACGGTTCACCCGCTTCGTCACGGGCCCGGCCGATACGTCCCTCCACTGAGCGCCCGCCGGGCCGCCCCGGACCGTGTCAGGCGTCGGCCAAGGCCAGCAGCTTGGTCACCGTGTTCCAGTTGCGGGCGGTGGCCGTCACGCCGAGCCGGGCGCGGGACACGGCTTCGGCGAGCTTGGAGCGGCCGACTCCGCCCGGGCACCACAGGTACAGTTCGCGGCCGGTCAGCCGCAGCCGGTCCGGGGCGTAAGCGTCGGAATGCAGCGCCGCCAGCGGGGCCACGTCGGCGGGAATGTCGGACAGGAACGTCACATGCAGGGTCTTCGGCTCCGCCTCCGCCTGCGGGAAGGGATTGGCCGCGACGGTGGCGGCCAGCTCGTCGCGCGTGCGGACCATCACCGGAACGGGGAAGCCCAGGTCGTCGGCGATCCGCGCCTCGATGCGGCGCGCGGTCTCCGCGGGTGGCGTGCCCGGGTCGGCGAAGACGATGTTGCCGGTCTGCAGGAGGACCGTCACGTCCGTGTGGCCCAGCGACGCGAACAGCTCACGCTGCCGTGCCATGGGGAACTTCTTGTTGCCTCCGACGTTGATGCCGCGGAGCAGGGCCACCTGGCGGGACATGGCGTATACGCGTCTTTCGTTCGGGCGGAGCGAGAGGACGGTGGGCGCGGGGAAGCCGAGGGAACCGGAGTGCGAGGCCGTCGGCGTAACCGGGAGGACAGCGGTACGGGGACGAGGGCAGCGGTACGAGGACGAAGCCCCGGGGGCCGTCAGAAGAGAGGCTGCGGGAGGACACCCTCCAGAGCCAGCAGCCGGCGCTTGGTCTCCAGACCGCCGCCGAAACCCCCGATGCCGCCGTCGCTGGCCACCACCCGGTGGCAGGGCACGACGACCGGGAGCGGGTTGGAGCCCATGGC
Organism: Streptomyces sp. NPDC026394; assembly: GCF_055567735.1. NCBI lineage: Bacteria > Bacillati > Actinomycetota > Actinomycetes > Kitasatosporales > Streptomycetaceae > Streptomyces > Streptomyces sp. NPDC026394. The sequence goes on along the minus strand of NZ_JBVHPX010000014.1, from coordinate 188,612 downwards.
CGCTCCCACCGCACGGGCGGCTCCTGGTTCACCGAACCGGTCGGCGAGATCCTGGTAGCCGACCACGGTGCCGTACGCGACGTCGGTGGCCAGCACCCGCAGCACCCGCTCGTTGAAGCCCGAGGACCCCGAGGACAGGGACCAGTCCAGAGGGACGGTGAAGGTGTGCAGACCGCCGTCGAAATACCGGGTCAGCTCGTCGGCCGCCGTGGCCAGGTGGGGTATCTCCGGCAGTGGCTCCCGGCCGAACGCCTGCCGGAGGCGGCCCAGCGCCCGGTGGGTGGTGCGCTCGTCGGCGTGGAAGCCCACCAGCGCGAGCCCCTCGCGGGTCGCCGCGAGCAGCAGCGGGCCGATGGGCGTGTCCAGCACGCGCCAGGCCCAGTCGGCCTGCTGATCACGCTCTGCGTTCGTCACGGCATCAGCCTATGGCCTGCCACTGACAACGCCCCCGGGGCCAGGTCCGGGGGCGTTGCCGACAGCGACAGCGACAGCGACGCCGGGGCCGGTCGCCGTCCTGGCGTTCTCCGTCCCAGCGCCCTCGTCCCAGCGGTTTTCGCCTTAGCGGTCCTCGCCCTCCAGGGCATCACGGACGATGTCCGGCTTGTTGCTGATGATGCCGTTCACGCCCTGACCGGCGGCTTTGACGGCGCTTGCGGCGTCGTCAACGGTCCAGGTGAAGACCTCCAACGGCCGTCCGTGCGGTCCCTTCACCTTGTGCACGGCCGCGACGTAACCGGCGTCGATGGACTTGTACTGGGGGTTGATCTGGTCGGCGAAGGCCGCGTACTTGGGCAGCTCGGCGACGGCGGGCGTACCGAGGAAGCCCGTCTTGACGTCGGAGCGCAGGCTGTGGACCTTCTTGACCGAGCCGGCGTTGAAGCTCTGCACGATCAGCCGGTGCTTGACGTGCTGGCGGTCCAGCCAGCCGTCCTCGCGCAGCTCCTTGAGGATCTGCCGTTCGATGCCGGGGTAGAGCTCGGGTGCCTTGATCTCCATCAGCAGCTTCTGGCCGTTGTCCTCCACCGCGTCCATGTAGTCCTCCAGCGTCGGTACCCGCTCGCCGGCGAACTTCGGGCCGAACCAACTGCCGGCGTCCAACTGCTCGATCTCCGCGAGCGTGAAGTCGGCGACGTTCCACGGCGCACGGTCCGGGAAGACCTGTTCGGCGTCGGTCGTCCGGGCGAGCGACGTGTCGTGCACGATGACCAGCTCGCCGTCCTTGGTGCGCTGGACGTCGTTCTCCACCCAGGTGACCCCGAGGTCGGCGGCCGCGTCGACGGCGGCGAGGGTGTTCTCGGGCGCGTAGGCGGAAGCTCCCCGGTGGGCGACGATCTCCACTCTGTGGCGGCCGTCGCGGCCTGCGCGCCGGTGGCGGGGAGCAGGGAGGCGGTCAGGCCCACGAGCGCGCCGGCGACAGTGGCGACAGGACGGATACGCATGCGAACTCCTAGTGACGACGTGGAGGCTGGCGCGTGCCGGGACCGGGCGGGCCGGTCCGGAGCCGGGTACGCGGCCGCCGGCCCGGCTTCGGACGGCCGGGGACGGAGCCGGAACCCCTACGGGGAACGCGGTGGATCCGAGGTGGGACGCGCCGAGAGTCGCAGTCGCGATGTACCGGAAGACAGGCGTCTGATGGACAGAAATTGAACGAGAAGTGTCCTGTGCTCCGTGTTTGAACGCCTCCGTCCCGTGATCTCCGCACACAGCACGCAACGTCTGTACGTGCCGGACCCGGCCCGGGGTGCGAAGCCCCGGCCGGCCCGCCCGCAGGCCGGGGAAAGCCCGCCCGGCCCTGCTGGCCGGTTCTGGGCTTGTGCCCGCCGCGGCCCGGCTGCGCGGCCCGGCGCCGTGCACCGCCGCCGTCGGCGGAACCGCTGGTCGGAGCGTTTTCCGGCCGGTTGTCAGTGGGGAGTCGTACGGTTGGTTCCATGCGGCCCGTATCCAAGATCGAACGCACGGTGGCGCCCTTCGAGGTCGTCAGCCCCTATCAGCCCAGCGGCGACCAGCCGGCGGCCATCGCCGAGCTGGCGCAGCGCGTCAGCGGTGGTGAGAAGGACGTCGTCCTGCTCGGCGCGACCGGTACCGGCAAGTCGGCGACCACCGCGTGGATGATCGAGAAGCTGCAGCGGCCCACCCTCGTCATGGCGCCCAACAAGACCCTCGCGGCGCAGCTCGCCAACGAGTTCCGCGAGCTGCTGCCCAACAACGCCGTCGAGTACTTCGTCTCGTACTACGACTACTACCAGCCCGAGGCGTACGTCCCGCAGTCGGACACCTACATCGAGAAGGACTCCTCGATCAACGAGGAGGTCGAGCGGCTGCGCCACTCCGCGACGAACTCCCTGCTCACCCGGCGTGACGTGATCGTGGTCGCCTCGGTCTCCTGCATCTACGGCCTGGGCACGCCCCAGGAGTACGTGGACCGCATGGTGCCGCTCAAGGTCGGCGACGAGATCGACCGCGACCAGCTGCTGCGCCGCTTCGTCGACATCCAGTACACCCGCAACGACATGGCCTTCACCCGTGGCACGTTCCGCGTCCGCGGCGACACCATCGAGATCTTCCCGGTCTACGAGGAGCTGGCCGTCCGCATCGAGATGTTCGGCGACGAGATCGAGGCGCTGTCCACGCTCCACCCGCTGACCGGCGAGGTCATCAGCGAGGACGAGCATCTGTACGTCTTCCCCGCCAGCCACTACGTCGCGGGCCCCGAGCGCATGGAGAAGGCCATCGCCGGGATCGAGGCGGAGCTGGCCGAGAGCCTCGCGACGATGGAGAAGCAGGGCAAGCACCTGGAGGCCCAGCGGCTGCGGATGCGGACGACCTACGACATCGAGATGATGCGCCAGGTCGGCTCCTGCTCCGGCATCGAGAACTACTCGATGCACATGGACGACCGCGCCCCCGGCACCGCGCCGAACACCCTCCTGGACTACTTCCCGGACGACTTCCTCCTGGTAATCGACGAGTCGCACGTCACCGTGCCACAGATCGGCGCGATGTACGAGGGCGACGCCTCCCGCAAGCGGACCCTGGTCGAGCACGGCTTCCGGCTGCCGTCCGCCCTCGACAACCGGCCGCTGAAGTGGGAGGAGTTCCTGGGGCGCGTCGGCCAGACCGTCTACCTGTCGGCGACCCCCGGCTCGTACGAGCTCTCGCGCTCCGACGGCTATGTGGAACAGATCATCCGCCCGACCGGCCTGGTCGACCCCGAGGTGATCGTCAAGTCCACCGAGGGTCAGATCGACGACCTGGTGCACGAGATCCGTACGCGTACGGAGAAGGACGAGCGGGTCCTGGTCACCACCCTCACCAAGAAGATGGCCGAGGACCTCACGGACTACTTCGTCGAACTGGGCATCCAGGTCCGCTACCTGCACAGCGACGTGGACACCCTGCGGCGTGTGGAGCTGCTGCGGGAGCTGCGGGCCGGCGAGTACGACGTCCTGGTCGGCATCAACCTGCTGCGGGAGGGCCTCGACCTGCCCGAGGTGTCGCTCGTGGCGATCCTGGACGCCGACAAGGAGGGCTTCCTCCGCTCAGGCACCTCCCTCATCCAGACCATCGGCCGGGCCGCCCGAAACGTCTCCGGCCAGGTCCACATGTACGCGGACAAGATCACCCCGGCGATGCGGAGGGCCATCGACGAGACCAACCGCCGCCGGGAGAAGCAGCTCGCGTACAACAAGGAGAAGGGCATCGACCCGCAGCCCCTCCGCAAGAAGATCGGCGACATCGTCGCGACCCTCGCGCGCGAGGAGATCGACACCCAGGAGCTGCTGGGCACCGGCTACCGCAAGGGGGCCGAGAGCAAGGACGCCAAGGGCAAGGCACCGGTGCCCGCGCTGGGCGGCAAGGCTGCCAAGGGCAAGGCCGCCAAGGGCGGTACGCCCACCGACCGGCCGGCCGCGGAACTGGCCGAACTCATCGAGGAGATGACCGACCGGATGCGGGCCGCCGCCGCCGAGCTCCAGTTCGAGGTGGCCGCCCGGTTGCGCGACGAGGTGGGAGAACTGAAGAAGGAACTGCGGCAGATGAAGGAGGCGGGGCTGCGCTGAGGGGGGCGATGGCGGGGAGGAGCCGATAGCGCCGCGGGAGCGATGGGGGAGGGGATGATTGAGGATTGCCTCGCGGGGTGGCTTCGGTGAGGGTCGGCTGCGGTGAGGCGGCCTGTGCTGGCAGGTCGACTGCGGTGGCTGGGTGGCCGGGGACTGGGGGGGCCGAGCGACCGATGGCCGGACGGCTGAGTGGACGGGGGCCGGGTGGCCGGTCTGCGGGTGACGGGGCCGTACTGACCGGGTGATCAGGGGGCGGGCTGAGGCTGTGCCAGCCCTGGTCTCGCCCCGGCCCGGTCCGGGCCCCGTCCTGGCCCCGCCTCGGCCTCGCCCTGCCTCTCCTCCGGCGTACAGGCCCGGGGCCGCCCTGCACCGCTGGAGGGGCCGGCCGGGCTTCCCGAGCGGGGCGGGCTGTGTTGCAGGAACGCCACAAAGCGCGGGGCAGCGGCGTGCCGGGGACGGGCCGTGCATAGGGTCGGGGGAGGCCGTCGGGGAGGCGGCGACGGGGAGAACAGAGCGAGAGGGGACGGCACGTGTCGGTCAACTTGTCCAAGGGGCAGGGCATCAGCCTGGCGAAGTCCGACGGGGGGACGCTGACCGCGGTACGGATGGGGCTGGGCTGGCGTTCGGCGCCCCGTCGCGGCCTGTTCGGATCGCGCACCCGGGAGATCGACCTCGACGCCTCGGCGGTGCTCTTCGCCGACAAGCAGCCGATGGACGTCGTCTTCTTCCAGCACCTGATCAGCGACGACGGGTCGGTGCGGCACACCGGCGACAACGTGGTCGGCGGCGCGGGCCAGGGCGGGGACGACGAGGCGATCCTCGTCGACCTGTCGCGGGTGCCGGTGCACATCGACCAGATCGTCTTCACCGTGAACTCCTTCACCGGGCAGACCTTCGCCGAGGTGCAGGACGCGTTCTGCCGCCTGGTCGACGAGACCACCGGCCAGGAACTCGCCCGCTACACCCTCACCGGCGGCGGTGACTACACCGCGCAGATCATGAGCAAGGTGCACCGTTCCGGCGACGGCTGGCAGATGACCGCGATCGGCGAACCGTCCGACGGCCGTACGTTCAAGGACGTCGTCCCGGCGATCCTGCCGTACCTGTAAGCACGCACCAGGCCCCGTCGGCGAGCACGGGGCGCACGACATTTCGGGGGAACGACGATGACGGCCGAGCTTGTCCGCGGGCAGAACCACCCACTGGACCGGACGCGTGTGGAGATCAGGATCGCGGCGGGCGGGCCCGTCGTCGCGGCGGTGACGCTCGCCGACGAGCGGGGCGACCTCGCGGGCGCCGAAGCGGTCGCTCATCCGGGTGCGCCGCGCCGCGACGGCGTCGAGGTGCCCCGGCAGGCCGCCGCCGAGCACCGGATCGCGGTGGACCTGGACGCCCTGCCCGCCGCCGTGCACCGGGCGAGCGTGCTGCTCGCGCTGCCCGTCGGCATCGGCGGCCCGGCGGTCTTCGGCGCGACGGCGGCACCGTTCGTCGCCGTCACGGGCCTGGACGGTACGGAGCTCGCCAGCTACACGCTCGTCGACCTCGACGCCGAGACCGCCGTCGTGGCGGTGGAGCTGTACCGCAGGCAGGGCGCCTGGAAGGTGCGGGCCGTGGGGCAGGGGTACGCGGGCGGGCTCGCCGCACTGCTCCAGGACCAGGGCCTGCCGCAGGCCACGGGCGCGGGGCTGGCCTCGGAGATCCAGGAAGCGGTACGCAGCGGCCACGCGCGTTCCGTACCGGTCCCCACAGCATCGCCCGGCCCCGCCGCCGCGCCGCCCGGCCCCACCGTCGCGTCACCCCACCCCACCGCAGCGTCCGCCCCCGCCGAATCGCGCGGCCCCGTCGACTACCGGCATCCAAAACGGCACACCTCGACCCCGCCCCCGCCCCGACAGCCGCACGAGGGCACCCCCACGACACCGTCGCCCACACCCGCCACACCCGTGTCCACCCCTACATCCGCATCCACACCCACATCCGCGCCCCCCGCGCCCCCCTCCAGCAACGCACAGCCCGCCGGCCCGGTAGCCGGTGACGCCGCCGGCCGGACGCCGGAAGAGCGGCTCTACAACCAGGTCTGGGGCATGTTCGAGGACCTGGCGCGGACGGTCGCCGCCTACCGCAGCGCCATGGACTTCGCCCAGTCCCGCCTGGCGAAGGAACTGGACGCCGTCAACGCCGACCCCCGCAACCGCATGGGAGCGGCCGCCGAAGCGGCGCGTGCCGCAGCGCACGACAAGCACGCCCGCCTCGCGGCACAGGCCCGTGAGGTGCTCGACCGTGATCTCGCCCAGCTCACCGCCGAGGCGGAAGCCGTCGAACCAGCCCTGCCCCCGGCCTTCGCCTCCTGGAGCAGCCCGGTCTGGCAGGGCTACCGGCCGCCGGAGGAGTACCCGACGGCGGTGCGGCTCGGTGACCTGCGCCTGCCGGAGTGCCCCGACCTGCGGATCCCCATGCTCGTACGACTGCCGATGGACCGCGGCCTGTGGATCGACAGCGGACGGCCGGAGACGTTCGCCGGCGCGGAACCGGCCGACGGCGCGTTCGGGAGCAGCTTCGACCTCGACGGTCTCGAAGGACTCGACGGCCTGGACGCAATGGCCGGGGGCCCGCACGGGACCGCGCCGCTCGACGCGGCCGAGGTGCGGCGCCGGGCGGTCGACACGGCCGTCACGCTCGCCGCCCGCCTGCTGGCCGCCCACCCGGTCGGCGAACTCACCGTCCACGTCATCGACCCGGCCGGCTCGGCGGCGTCCGCTCTGGCGCCGCTGCTGGAGACGGGTGCGCTCCGTGAGCCCCCGGCCGCCGGCGCGCAGGGCGTGACCGCGGTGCTCGGCGAACTGACCCGGCGCGTGGACCTGGTACAGATGGCGGTCCGCAACCAGGCCGCGGAAGCCCTGCCGCCGGACCTGGACACCGCCGAACAACTGCTGATCGTCCACGACTTCCCGCACGGTTTCGACGACCGCGCCGTCAACCAGCTCCGCTACCTGGCGGACGAGGGCCCGTCGGTCGGCGTGCACCTGCTGATGGTCGCCGACCGGGCCGCGGCCCGGGAGTACGGGCCGGTACTGGACCCGCTGTGGCGTTCCCTGCTGCGCGTGACGCCGGTGCCGGACGCCCACCTCGCCGACCCCTGGGTCGGGCACGCCTGGACGTACGAGCCGTCGCGCGTACCGGACGGCAGCCGGGTGCTGCGCAAGGTCCTGGGCGACCTGGCGGAGGCCCGCCGGTCGCAGGGCAACAGCCGCACCCGCGAGCGCTGACCACCGGCCGCCGGGGCGGCGGAACCCGCGGGACCAGCCCGACCCGTCACACCCGCGCCCCACCCACGGCCAGACCCTCACCGCCACCCGCCATCTGTCACCCACCACCCTTCGCCCTCCCGCACCCGCCATCTGACCAGCGCATTTACCCAATTCTTTACTATTCCTTGCCCTTCCTTTACTCTTGTGGTGCGGAGGGGAGTATTCCTGCGCGACGTCCCCGTCATCACGGATCGCACCACTGACGAGATCCCGGGGCGTCGGCCCGTCTCGGGGAGCGCGGCACCAGCGCTCCCGGGTGGAAGAGACCTCCGGCAGCGACGACGCTGTTAGTGCCGTACGACTCTGCCGGAGGAGCAGTGGACGTTTCCCTGACCCTGTGGGTGCTGACCATCATCGGTCTGTGCGCCCTGATCACCGCCGATTTCTTCATCGGCGGCCGTAAACCGCACGAGGTCTCCATCAAGGAAGCCGGCATCTGGACCGCCGTGTGGATCTCGCTCGCCGGCCTCTTCGGCCTCGGTCTGCTCATCTTCGGCGGCGGGCAGCCGGCCGGCGAGTTCTTCGCGGGCTTCATCACCGAGAAGTCGCTGAGCGTCGACAACCTCTTCGTCTTCGTCCTGATCATGGCCAAGTTCGCGGTACCGACGATCTACCAGCAGCGGGTGCTGATGGTCGGTGTGCTGATCGCCCTCGTGCTGCGTGCCGGATTCATCGGCGCGGGCGCCGCGATCATCGCCAACTTCTCGTGGGTCTTCTACATCTTCGGCGCGTTCCTCATCTGGACGGCCTGGAAGCTCATCAAGGAGGCCCGGGCGGAGGAGCAGGACGAGGAGTTCGAGGAGAACCGCTTCCTGAAGATGGTCGAGAAGCGGTTCCCGTCGACCGACAGGTACCACGGCACCAAGCTGTTCGTCGTCGAGAACGGCAAGCGCCTGATGACGCCGATGCTGATCGTCATGCTGGCGATCGGCACCACCGACGTGCTGTTCGCGCTGGACTCGATCCCCGCGATCTTCGGCCTCACCCAGGACCCGTACATCGTCTTCACCGCCAACGCCTTCGCCCTGATGGGCCTGCGGCAGCTGTACTTCCTCATCGGCGGTCTGCTGAAGAAGCTGGTGCACCTCTCCTACGGCCTGTCGATCATCCTCGGGTTCATCGGCGTGAAGCTGGTGCTGCACGCCCTGCACGAGTCGGGTGTGAGCGTCCCGGAGATCAGCATCCCGGTCTCGCTCGGCGTGATCTGCGCCGTCCTCGTCGTCACGACGCTCACGAGTCTGCGGGCCTCGAAGAAGCAGGCCCGTGCGGAGGCGGCGGCCGCCGGGGCGGAGGAAGATGCCAAAGACGCCGTGGACGTCTGACCGGCTGTCCTGAGGGGCGGACACACCGCCCCGGCGTGTTCGAGGAGGTCCCGCGGGTGCACCGCGGGGCCTCCTGCGCGCGGTGCGGGCATATGCGTACGTCACATAGGCACCCTGCGTACGCCCGCGACCCCACAACCCCGTACAGTGCGCGCATCGTTGGTCGCGCGCCCGGAGGGAGACCGACGCCCCACCGGCCACGGCCCGCCCGGCGCGCACTGTCCCGAGGGGGGACCATGCGTCATCACACCAAGGCGGCCGCCGCAGCCGCACTCGCGATAGCCACCGCGGTCGGAGGACTCGTCACGGCGGCCCCGGCGTCCGCCGCCGGGTCCGTGCACCTGACGAAGATCTACTACAACAGCCCCGGCAGCGACAACGGCTCCAACGCCAGCCTCAACGCCGAGTGGGTGCAGATCAAGAACTCCACCTCGCGAGCCGTCAGTCTCAAGGGCTGGAAGCTGACCGACGCCTCCCGGCACACGTACACCTTCGGTACGTACAGCCTGGGCGCGGGGAAGACCGTGACGGTGCACACCGGCAAGGGGCGCGACACGGCGGCCCACCGCTACCAGAACAGCCGCGCCTACGTGTGGAACAACACCAAGGACACGGCGACCCTCAAGAAGCCGTCCGGCGCGCGCGTCGACAGCTGCGGCTACAACAACGCACGCCGGGCCTTCGTGAACTGCTGACGGAGCGGCCGTCCGCCCCGGTCTGCGGACCGGGCGGGCGGCCCGCACCGCAGACCGGCGCGGACCGGACAACCGCTCGCCGGTCGCCCACCACCGCCTACCCCGTCACCAGCCGCGTGCGCGCCACTCGGCGAGGTGCGGACGCTCCGCGCCCAGTGTGGTGTCCGAGCCGTGCCCCGGGTAGACCCAGGTCTCGTCGGGCAACTGGTCGAAGAGCTTGGCCGAGACGTCGTCGAGAAGGCTGGTGAACTGCTCCGGGTCGCCCCAGGTGTTGCCGATGCCGCCGGGGAAGAGGCAGTCGCCGGTGAAGACGTGCGGGGGCCCGTGCGGGTCGTCGTAGACCAGGGCGATGCTGCCCGGCGTGTGTCCCGCCAGGTGGCGGGCGGTCAGCCGCACCTCGCCGACCGTGAGGGTGTCGCCGTCCTCGACGGGCACGTCCGTCGGTACGGGGATGCCCTCGGCGTCGTACCGGCCCGCGTACGTGCGGGCCCCCGTCGCGTCCACGACCTCGCGCAGCGCGCCCCAGTGGTCGCCGTGCTGATGGGTGGTCACCACGGAGGCGATGCCGCTGTCGCCGATCAGGCTGAGCAGGGTGTGCGGATCGGCGGCGGCGTCGATCAGCAACTGCTCGCCGGTCGCCCGGCAGCGCAGCAGGTAGGCGTTGTTGTCCATGGGGCCGACCGCGACCTTGGAGATCATCAGGTCGGCCAGTTCGTGCACGTCGGCCGGTCCGCCGACCTTCACTGCTCCCGTGTAACTCATGGCTCCACCCTAGAGCGGCGGAAGCGCCGGAAGGGGGCCGCCCCGGGTGTCGAGGCCGGTGCCTTTGGCCCGGCCGGTGAGCCAGCCGACCAGTTCGGCGGGGGACCCGGACACCACCAGGTACGGGACGTTCCCGGTGTCCTCGGCGACCCTGCCCGTGCGCTCCGTACGGCCGGTCCGCCACCGCCGCCCGTCGGGGGTACGCAGTTCCACGGCCGGTACGTCGACGTGCCCCGCGAACTTCTTCCCCGTCAGGAACGCCAGCGCGGCGTCGACGAAGGCCGTCGGCAACTGCTCGATGCCGTAACCGACCCCGAGGTCGATACGGTGCAGCTCGACCTCGGTCAGCCGGCGGAGCGGCAGCCGGGCGGCGCGTTCCAGGACCCCGTTGCGCATCTCCAGCTCGTACTGCCGACGGGCGGGCGGCAGCGCCGCCGCTGCCGCGTCGAAACGCTCGGCGCTGGACCGCAGGTCGTCCAGGTGGACGGCGAGCGGCCGGTCGGCGCCTTCGGCGATGTCGGCGTCTCGGGCCTCGGCACTTGCGTACATGGGGGTACGGACGCCGGTACGTGCCCAGGTCAGCAGGTTGACCAGGGCGTCGGCGTTGCGTGCCACGTGGGCCAGCAGATGCCCGCGGGTCCAGTCGGGCAGCAGTGACGGTTCTCCGATCGCCTCGTCGTCCAACTTGCCCACGTCGACGAGCAGTCGGTCGGTCGCCTCACGGACGGAGGTGGTGTCCTGTTCGAAACCCGGCGCGGAGTCGGGCACGTTGTCGGTCATGGTCCGAAGCTAGCGCCGCGGCGGCGTCTGCGGGAGGCGGCCTGCACGGATCCGGGCGTACGCGGGAGGGCGTACGCGGGTGGCGCGCGAGGCGTGTGGGCCGTTCGGCGGGCTCGGCCGGACCGGTGCGGAGCCGGACCGGCCGAGCCCGCGTCCGTCATCCGGCCGCAGCGTCAGGAGTACCGAACCACCGCCGCACCGCGTCGTCGAGGGCGCCCGGTTCGTCTGCCGTGCGGATTTCCGCAGCCGACGGCCGGGGGACGGTTGCCACACCAGCCGCACCGAACACGTCGGCCACACCAGCCGCACCGCTCGTACGGCCCGAAGCGGTACCCACGCCTGCGGACACCTCAGCCTCCCCGCCCCCGGCATCCGCTCCTTCCCCGTCCTGCCACGCGTCCGTACCGGCGGCCCAAGCCGTGATCCCGTCCGGCCGTACCAGCAGCCCGGTCAGCTCCGGACGGCTCGGGCAGCGGCCCGTCACCACGCGCAGCCGTCCCGCGTACCCGGAGGCGTACTCCGCGGCCTGCCCGGCCGTCTCCGGGTCGTCGGTGAGGACGAGCAGCAGCCCCTGCCCGTCCCGGAGGTGGCCGGCGAGCCTGCTGCCGTCGGCCAGTTCCAGGTCGGGGGCGCTGCGGCCGGTCAGCGGGTGGTCGCCGGGCAGGTCGTAGCCCTGCCACACACCGGAGATCCTCTTGACGAAGTAGGTGGTGCCGGTGACGGTGCCGATCAGGTCGCGGACCACCTTGCGCAGCGCGCGGGCGTGCGGATCCGGCCGCATCACCGCGACCTGGGCGCGGGTCCACTCCAGCACCCACGCGCCGATCGGGTGCCGCTCGGCGGTGTAGGTGTCCAGCAGCCCTTCCGGGGCGTGGCCATGGATCGTCGCGGCCAGCTTCCAGCCCAGGTTCATCGCGTCCCCGATGCCCAGGTTCAGCCCTTGGCCGCCGAACGGCGAGTGCACGTGCGCCGCGTCGCCGGCCAGCAGGACGCGCCCGGAGCGGTAGTCGGGGACCTGACGGGCGTGGTCGGTGAAGCGGGTGGCGGTGAGCACCTTGGTGATCGTGACGTCGGTTCCCGAGGTCCTGCGCAGGCTGGACTGCAACTCCTCCAGGGTGATGGGGGCGTCGCGGTCCGCGGGCGGGCCGTCGAACTCGACGGTGAGGATGCGGCCGGGCAGCGGGCCGTGGGCGTAGATGCCGGTCGCCGTCTCGTTCCAGCCCGCGCCGAGCTTCTCGGACCCGGACAGCTCCACCATCGCCTGGCGGCCGGTGATCTCCGGGGCGGTGCCGGGGAACGGGAAGCCCGCGAGCCTGCGGACCGTACTGCGCCCGCCGTCGCAGCCGACCAGCCAGTCGGCCCGGAGCGTCTCTCCCGCTGCCTCCCCGGCCGCCTCTCCCGCTGTCTCTCCGTCGGCCTCCCCGCCACCCGTGCGGCCGTCCTGGCGGGTGCTCGCGCCGGCGGCCCCCGCGACCGGGCGCAGACGCACCGTCACGCCGTCGTCCGCCGCGTCGAAGCCGGTCAGTTCCACTCCGCGGCGCACCACGACGCCGAGTTCGGCGGCGCGTTCGGCGAGCAGCCGTTCAAGTGCCAGTTGCGGCACCAGCCCGATGTCACCGGCCGGTCCGACGTCGTCGAAGCCGGGGTCGGACGCGTCCAGGAGTTCGGCGGGCAGCATGATGCCCGCGAAGTGCCCGGCGAACTTCGGCGCCGCGCGGACCGGCGTCGCCCCGGCCGCCTGCCGCTGCCGCATGAAGGAGCCGAAGCGGCCGAACGCCTCCTGCTGCACCTCGGCGAGCGCGGGCAGCAGCCCGCGGCGGTAAAAGGCTTCCGCGCTGGGCGTGTTGATGGCCCCCGCCTTGATCGTCTCGTCCGGCGCGGTCAGCCGCTCCAGGACGACGACGCGCACCCGGCGCAGGGCGAGTTCGCAGGCGAGCAGCAGTCCTACGGGCCCGGCGCCCGCGATCACCACGTTCGGGCGGGGGTCCGTGCAGCGGGTTGTCTCTGTGTCCATGCGGCGAAGTGTAGTCACTAAAAATTTGTTTCGGCTAAAATTTTGGTTATGGCTGACGGTACGGAGAAGAGCGGGCGGCGCGGCGGATCGCCGGCGGGCGCGGACGGCGGCGGGCTCTCGCTGCGCGAACTCAAGAAGATCCGGACCCGCGAACGGATCTCCGGCGAAGCGACCCGGCTGTTCGTCGAGCGCGGCTTCGACCACGTCACGGTCGCCGAGGTCGCCCGCGCCGCCGAGGTCTCGACGATGACGGTCTTCAACTACTTCCCCCGCAAGGAGGACCTCTTCCTCGACCGCGTCCCCGAGATCGTGGAGCTGGTGACGCGCGCCGTACGGGAGCGGGGCGAGGGACGCTCGCCACTGGAGGCGCTGCAGGGCCTCGCGCTCGACCTGCTGGAGCGGCGGCACCCGCTCGCCGGGGTGGGGGAGGGGGTCGGTTACTGGTGGCGGGTGCTGGTGGAGTCGCCGGCGTTGATGGCGCGCGGGCGTGAGGCGCTGGACGAGTTCCAGGGCACGCTCGCCGGACTGTTCGCGGAGGCCGAAGGGGCCGGGCCGGACGCGTACGGGCCGAGACTGGCCGCGGCGCTGACCGTGGCCGGGTACCGCTCCGTGTACGCGACGGTGGTCCGGCGGCAGCTCGCGGGTGCCCCGGTCGAGGAGATCGCCGCGGAAGAGGGGGAGCTGTTGCGGCACACGTTCGAGGTGCTGTCACGGGTGGTGCGGACGGGGTCGCCGGTGCACGAGTCCTGAAGTGCCGGACCGATCGCACGGCGCCCGGAGCGCCGGACCGGCTGCACGCGCCCCGGGGCGCCAGGCCGACCGCACACGCCCCGGGGCGCCGGACCGGCCGTACGCACTCCGAAGCATCGGACCGGCCGTACGTACCCCGAAGCACCCGACCGGCCGCGGGTACCCCGAAGCGCCGGTCCGGCCGCGGGTATCCCAAAGCACCGGACCGGCCGCGGGTACCCAGGAGCGCCGCACGGCCCCAGAAATCGAACAGCGTCCACCCGGCGCCCACCCCGGCCGTGACTTCGGACACCTTCGCCCCGATGCCGGTTTCCCGCCGCCGCGGCCCCGGTACCGGAGGGAACCGGGACCACCGGACGCGCGTGGGTGAAGGGGGGTACGGCCTGTGGGTGATCGCCAGGAAGAGACGCGAGCCGCCGTGCGTTGACATCAGCGACCACACGTTCGGGTGAAGCGGTGCGACAGAGCCCGTAATTCGAATGCGCGTGCTATAGGCTCGTGTGTGGCATCAATAAGACATCGCCGCGGCAGCCCCCATACCCTGGGGCGGGGGCTCGCCCAGCTTCCGTGCCCACCGGGCTCGGCGCCCGGACGACCGGGTCGCCCGACCGCCGCCGTCAGGGCCGCACGCAGCTGGGCCGCGGCCTCCCGCCCCTCTCCAGAAAGGTGCCGACCGGCGTGGCCGACCGTCTCATCGTTCGTGGCGCTCGCGAGCACAACCTCCGGAACGTCTCGCTCGACCTGCCCCGAGACTCCCTGATCGTCTTCACGGGGCTCTCCGGCTCGGGCAAGTCCTCGCTCGCCTTCGACACGATCTTCGCCGAGGGGCAGCGCCGCTATGTCGAGTCGCTCTCCTCCTACGCCCGGCAGTTCCTCGGGCAGATGGACAAGCCCGATGTGGACTTCATCGAGGGCCTGTCCCCCGCGGTCTCGATCGATCAGAAGTCGACCTCGCGCAACCCGCGCTCCACGGTCGGCACGATCACCGAGGTCTACGACTACCTCCGCCTGCTGTTCGCCCGGATCGGCAAGCCGCACTGTCCCGAGTGCGGCGACCCGATCGCCCGGCAGTCGCCGCAGGCCATCGTCGACAAGGTCCTGGAACTGCCCGAGGGCAGCCGCTTCCAGGTGCTGGCCCCGCTGGCGCGCGAGCGCAAGGGCGAGTTCGTCGACCTCTTCTCCGACCTCCAGACCAAGGGCTACAGCCGTGCCCGCGTGGACGGGGAGACGATCCAGCTCTCCGACCCGCCGAAGCTCAAGAAGCAGGAGAAGCACACGATCGAGGTGGTCGTCGACCGCCTGACCGTCAAGGACAGCGCCAAGCGGCGGCTGACCGACTCCGTCGAGACCGCGCTCGGTCTGTCCGGCGGCATGGTCATCCTCGACTTCGTCGACCTGGACGAGGACGACCCGCAGCGCGAGCGGATGTATTCGGAGCACCTGTACTGCCCGCGCGACGACCTGTCGTTCGAGGAGCTGGAGCCCCGCTCGTTCTCCTTCAACTCGCCCTTCGGCGCCTGCCCCGACTGCACCGGCATCGGTACGCGCATGGAGGTCGACCCCGAGCTGATCATCCCGGACGAGGAGAAGTCCCTCGACGAGGGCGCCGTCCACCCCTGGTCGCACGGCCACACCAAGGAGTACTTCGGCCGGCTGGTCGGCGCGCTCGCCGACGCCCTCGGCTTCCGTACGGACATTCCGTGGGCCGGACTGCCGCAGCGCGCCAAGAAGGCCGTCCTCAACGGCCACCGCACCCAGATCGACGTGCGCTACCGCAACCGCTACGGCCGCGAGCGCTCGTACACCACAGCGTTCGAGGGCGCCGTGCCGTTCGTCAAGCGGCGCCACCAGGAGGCGGAGAGCGACAGCAGCCGCGAGCGCTTCGAGGGCTACATGCGCGAGGTGCCCTGCCCGACCTGTGAGGGCACACGGCTGAAGCCGATCGTCCTCGCCGTCACGGTCAAGGGCCGCTCGATCGCCGAGGTCTCGGCCATGTCGATCAGCGACTGTGCCGACTTCCTGCGGGAGATGAAGCTCGACGCCCGCGAGAAGAAGATCGCCGAGCGGGTCCTCAAGGAGGTCAACGAGCGGCTGAAGTTCCTGGTCGACGTCGGCCTGGACTACCTCTCGCTGAACCGCGCCGCGGGCACCCTCTCCGGCGGCGAGGCCCAGCGCATCCGGCTCGCCACCCAGATCGGCTCCGGCCTGGTCGGCGTGCTGTACGTGCTCGACGAGCCGTCCATCGGCCTGCACCAGCGCGACAACCACCGGCTCATCGAGACGCTGGTGCGCCTGCGCGACATGGGCAACACCCTGATCGTCGTGGAGCACGACGAGGACACGATCAAGGTCGCCGACTGGGTCGTGGACATCGGCCCGGGCGCCGGCGAGCACGGCGGGAAGGTCGTGCACAGCGGCACGATGAAGGAACTCCTGGCGAACAAGGAGTCGGTCACCGGGCAGTACCTGTCCGGCAAGAAGGCCATCGTGACGCCCGAGGTGCGGCGGCCCGCCGACCCCGAGCGGCAGCTCACGGTGCACGGCGCGAAGGAGAACAACCTCCGCGACATCACCGTCTCCTTCCCGCTCGGCGTGCTCACCGCGGTCACCGGCGTCTCCGGCTCCGGCAAGTCCACGCTCGTCAACGACATCCTCTACACCCACCTGGCGCGTGAGCTGAACGGCGCCAAGTCGGTGCCGGGCCGCCATGTCCGGGTCGCGGGCGACGACCTGGTGGACAAGGTCGTGCACGTCGACCAGTCGCCGATCGGCCGTACGCCGCGCTCCAACCCGGCGACGTACACCGGCGTCTTCGACAACATCCGCAAGCTGTTCGCGGAGACGATGGAGGCCAAGGTCCGCGGCTACCTCCCCGGGCGCTTCTCCTTCAACGTCAAGGGCGGCCGCTGCGAGAACTGCGCGGGCGACGGCACGATCAAGATCGAGATGAACTTCCTGCCGGACGTGTACGTGCCGTGCGAGGTCTGCCACGGCGCGCGCTACAACCGGGAGACGCTGGAGGTCCACTACAAGGGCAAGTCCATCGCCGAGGTGCTGGACATGCCGATCGAGGAGGCGCTGAGCTTCTTCGAGGCCGTACCGACCATCGCCCGGCACCTGAAGACGCTCGACGAGGTGGGCCTGGGCTACGTCCGGCTCGGGCAGTCCGCGCCGACGCTGTCCGGCGGTGAGGCGCAGCGCGTCAAGCTCGCCTCCGAGCTGCAGAAGCGCTCCACCGGCCGTACGGTCTACGTCCTGGACGAGCCGACCACCGGTCTGCACTTCGACGACATCAGCAAGCTGATCAAGGTGCTGTCCGGCCTGGTCGACAAGGGCAACTCGGTCATCGTCATCGAGCACAACCTCGACGTGATCAAGACCGCCGACTGGATCGTGGACATGGGTCCCGAGGGCGGCAACGGCGGCGGCCTGGTCGTCGCCGAGGGCACGCCGGAGGAGGTCGCGGCGGTCCCCGCCAGCCACACCGGCAAGTTCCTGCGCGACATCCTGGGCGACCGGGTCAGCGACGCGGGGCCGGCCACGGCCGGCGGGGCGAAGAAGCGCGCGGCGAAGAAGACCGTCGCCGCGACGAAGGCCCCGGCGAAGAAGACTGTCTCGGCGAAGACCGGCACCAAGGCAGTCGCCGCGAAGCCGACGGCGAAGAAGGCGGCCGCCAAGAAGACGGCGGTCAAGAAGACGGCGGCCGAGAAGGCGACGAGGGCCCGCCGGGCCTGACCGCCGCCGGACGAGCCGACGGGCCGCCGTCCCACCCGTAAGGGGAGGGGCGGCGGCCCGTCGTCGTCATGAGGCGGGTGATCCGCCCGGCCGCCGTGGGCAGCGCGGTCCGCCCGCCGCCGCACAGGCCCCCGGGCGGCCGGGCCCGCCCGTGTCACCGTTTCGGATGCGGAGCCCGCCGTCCGGTACCACTGTTCCGGCTGCGAGGCCCGCCGCCCCGTCACTCCGGCCCCACCAGCTCCGTCGCGTACGGCGGCTGCGCGCCCGGCCGGGAGCAGGTCACCGCGGCCGCGCGGGCCGCGAAGCCGAGGGTGTCGCGCCAGGCGTCGGGGGCGAGCGCGGCGAGCGCGTCGGGGGACAGGGCGCCGTGCGCGTCGAGACGGTGCAGCAGGGCCGCGTTGACGGTGTCGCCCGCGCCGATCGTGTCGGCGACCGCCACCCGCTCACCGGGCACCGCGATCTCCGCACCGCCCGGCGTCAGCACGGACAGCCCGTCGCCGCCGCGCGTGAGCACGACCGCCGCGGGACCGGCCGCCAGCCAGTCCTTCACCGCGGCCGCGACACCCCCGGGACCGGCCAGCCACTCCGCGTCCTCCTCCGAGAGCTTCAGCAGCGTGACGTGCGGCAGCCAGGCGCGGAACCGGGCGCGGTAGGCGTCCGGGTCCGCGATCAGCCCGGCGCGGATGTTGGGGTCCAGCGCCGTGAAGAGCCCCTGCTCCGCCGAGCGGCGCAGCAGCGCCTCGTACGCGCTCGCGCCCGGCTCCAGCACCAGTGAGCAGGTGCCGAACGACACCGCCCGTGCCGCGGCGGGCAGTTCGGCCGGAAGGGTGAACAGCCGGTCGGCGGTACCGTCGGCGTAGAAGCCGTAACCGGCCGAGCCGTCCGGGCTGATGTCCGCGACGGCCAGGGTGGTGGGCTCGGTGCCGCGCTGGACGAGCGAGGTGTCCACGCCGTCCGCCCGCAGCCCGCGCAGCAGTTCCTCACCGAACGTGTCGGTGGAGATCCGCGAGCAGAACGCGGCGGGCGAGCCGAGCCGCCCGAGGGCGAGCGCGGTGTTGTACGGGCCGCCGCCCCGGCGCGGCAGCAGCGCGGGCAACGGCCCGTCCCCGGACGGCGACGACATGCTGGGGACGAGGTCGATCAGGGCCTCGCCGGCGACGACGATCACGACAGTCCTGGCCTTTCTGGGGGAGGAACGGGGTGAGGGGGTCGGTGTCCGGCGCCGGTGCAGCCGCAGGAGTCGCGGTGCACGTACGTACAGGGCAGCCGGAGAGTGCGTGGCGGGCGGTCCGGTTCCTCCAGCCGCTCCAGCAGCAGCCGGACCGCGGCGGCCCCGATCTCCTTGCTGGGCTGGGAGATCGCGGTCAGGCGCGGTGCGAAGAGATCGGCCCAGGAGAAGTCGTCGAAGCAGACCAGGGCGATGTCACGGGGGACGTCGCGGCCCAGGTCGCGCAGCGCGCGCAGGGTACCGATGGTCATCGCGTTGTTGGCGGTGATGATCGCGGTGGGCGGTTCGGGGGCGGCCAGCAAATGGCGGGTGGCGTCCTGGGCGCCCTCCGCCTCGGAGTTGCCGCCGGCCAGGAGTTCGGGGGCGAAGGGCAGACCGCGGGCGCGCAGGCCCTCGCGGTAGCCCTGGACGCGTTCGGTGGTGGTGCTCAGGCCGGGCAGCCCGGCCACCAGTCCGATACGGGTATGGCCGAGGCCGGCGAGGTGCTCGACGAGCTGCCGTACGGGGGCGGTGTTCTCGGCGCAGACCTGGTCGTACGCGTCGCCGACGAGCCGGTCGAGGAAGACGGCCGGAACCTTGCGCCGGGTCAGGTAGTCGACCATGCCCGCCGGTTCGGCGGACGGCGCGACGATCATGCCGTCCACCCGGCGTTCGTGCAGCAGCCGGACGACCTTCTGCTCGTGCGCGGGGTCGTCGTGGGGATCGGCGATCAAGAGGCTGTAGCCGGCTTCCAGGGCGCCTGCCTCGACGCCCTGGAGGATCTCGGTGAAGTACGGGTTGCTGATCGCGGAGACCGCGAGACCTATGGAGCGGGTGCGCGCGGTGACCAGGGAACGGGCCAGCGTGTTGTGGGTGTAGCCCAGCTCGTCGATGGCCTTCAGGACGGCGGCGCGGGTGTCGGGGCGTACCGGCCGGGTCTCGTTGAGCACGTGCGAGACCGTGGCCACGGAGACTCCCGCCTGCCGCGCCACATCGACCATCGTCGTCATCCGGTCCGTCTCCCCGAGTCCGTCGCCCTGTTCCGTCGGCCGGAGGAGGTCCGGCTGCCGGTACGTAGTCCATCACAGCCTAGACGTAAACGCTTGCGCAAACGTTTACCCCCGGGTTACGTTCACGCCGCTCCATCCCGCAACACCCGCAACACCGCACGAAGACGTGAGGAGGCGCCATGCGCGCTGTCGTGGTCACCGAGCCGGGCCGTACCGCCCTGACCGAGGTTCCCGATCCCCGGCCGGAACCCGCGGAGGTCGTCGTGCGCGTCTCCTCCTGCGGGCTGTGCGGGACCGACATGCACATCCTGGGCGGCGAGCTGCCCGCCGTGCCCTACCCGCTGGTCCCCGGCCACGAGCTGACCGGTGACGTGGTGGCCGTCGGCGAGGGCGTCACCAGCCCGGCCGTCGGCGACCGGGTCGCGGTCAACCCGAACATGCCGTGCGGCGCCTGTCACTACTGCCGCATCGGCCGCGCCAATCTCTGCGAGGACTACCGGGCGATCGGCGTCACCCAGGCGGGTGGTTTCGCCGAGCTGGTCGCCGTCCCCGCACGCTGCTGCCACCTCGTCCCGGAGTCCTTCTCCGAGGCCGCAGCGGGCCTGATCGAGCCGCTGTCCTGCGCGGTGCACGGCCTGAACCGGCTGCCCCGCCGCCCCGGCGAGCACTACCTGATCTACGGCGCCGGAACGATGGGCCTGATGATGGCCGCGCTGGTCCGCACCGCCGGCGCCGCCTCGGTGTCCGTCGTGGACCTCAACAAGGACCGGCTGGCCTTCGCCGAGAGCTTCGGTCTGGACGCCGCCGTCACCAGCGCCGACCAGTTGGGCCGTGAGCCCGGCTTCGAGGTGGTCATCGACGCGACCGGCGCGATCCCGGCCATCGAGGACGGCCTCGGCCGGGTCCGCAAGGGCGGTACGTTCCTCCAGTTCGGCGTCACCGACCCGGCCCGCTCCGCGAAGTTCTCGCCGTACCTGGTCTACCACCACGAGATCGACATCATCGGCTCATGGCCGTTCACAACAGCTTCCAGCCCGCCATCGACGTACTGGAAGCCGGTCTCGACCTCGACCCGCTGGTCAGCGACGTGTACGGGCTGGAGGACTTCGACGAGGCGGTGGCCCGCTTCCGGGCCGGCACCGGCCGCAAGATCCACATCGCGCCGCAGCGGGGCTCCCGTACGGCGGGCCCGCAGTCCGCGCGAAAGGGGTGACCGGCCGTGCCCGCACGCATCAAGAACGCCCTGATCTGGGTCTTCGGCGCCCTCGGCGGCATTCTGTGGGGCTATGACACCGGCGTCATCTCCGGCGCCATGCTCTTCATCAAGAACGACATCGCGCTGACGCCGCTCCTGGAGGGCATGGTCGTCTCCGGCCTGCTGGTCGGCGCGATGCTGGGCGCCGGCCTGTCCGGACGGCTGTCCGACTCCTGGGGCCGGCGCCGGCTGATCCTCGCCGCCTCCGCCGTCTTCATCCTCGGCACCCTCGGCGCCTCCCTGGCCACCACCCCCTGGACGCTGATCGCCTTCCGCTTCGTGATCGGCACCGGCGTGGGCATCGCCTCCGTCGTCGTACCGCTCTACCTGACGGAGCTGGCGCCCAAGCACCTGCGCGGCGGGCTGACCTCGCTGATGCAACTGCTGGTCACGGTCGGCATCTTCCTCGCGTACGTCACCGACTACCTGCTCGCCGGCGCCGAGGCGTGGCGCTGGATGATCGGCCTGGGCGTGGTGCCCGCCGCGATCCTCGCGCTCGGCATCGTCACCCAGCCGGAGAGCCCCCGCTGGCTGGTCGGCAAGGGCCGCAACGACGAGGCGCGGCACGTGCTGACGCGGCTGCGCGGTACGGACGGCGCGGCCGACGCCGAACTGGCCGAGATCGAGGAGACCGAGCGCACCGAACGCGCCGAGAGCCGCTCGCTGACCCTCCGGGACCTCGCGGCGCCGCGGCTGCGGCCGGTCCTCCTCGCCGGGATGCTGCTGGTCTTCTTCCAGAACTTCGTCGGCATCAACACGATCATCTACTACGCCCCGACGCTGCTCACCGACATCGGCTTCGGCTCCGACGGCGCGATCCTCGCCAACGTCGGCATAGGGCTGCTGAACATGCTGATGACGCTGCCCGCCATGCGGCTGATCGACCGCAAGGGACGCAAGCCGCTGCTCCTGTACGGCGCGCTCGGGATGTGCGCCGCGATGCTCGTGCTGGCCGTCACCAACCTGTCCGGCCTCGGGTACGGGGCGGCGCTGTCCACCCTCACCCTGTTCGGCATCGCCCTGTACATCGCGTCCTTCGCCGTCTCCTGGGGACCGGTGCAGTGGGTGATGCTGCCGGAGCTGTTCCCGATGCGCATCCGGGCCGCCGCGGTGAGCCTGTGTGTCATGTTCAACTGGCTGTTCAACATGGTCGTCTCGCTGGTCTTCCCGACCCTGCTGCGCGCCTGGGGCGCCGGCGTGAACTTCCTGTTCTTCGCCGTGACGACGTGCGCCGCCTTCCTCTTCGTACGGAAGCTGCTGCCGGAGACCAAGGGCCGCAGCCTGGAGGAGATCGAACGGGACCTGCTCAAGGGCCGTCCGGGGCATCCGGAGGACCGCGACGGGGGCCGGTCGGGTCACCCCGAAGCGGACGGATCGGTACCGGTATCGTCGGGAGCCGACGCCGCAGGGTGACGCCGCGCCCTGACCGAAAACCCGGGAGTACGACATGAGCCAGCCCCCCGCCCGCCGGACCGTGCTGCGAGGGGCCGCGCTCGTCGGCGCGGCGGGCTTCGGCGTCGCCGCCTGCTCCGGCGGTGGCTCGGACGAGTCGTCCGCGACGCCCGCTGAGCCCGTCGCCCTGGGCGCCGCCGCCGAGGTACCGGTCGGCGGCGCCAAGCTGTACCGCGAGAGCCGCCTGCTCGTCTCGCAGCCCGAGAAGGGCCGGTTCAAGTGCTTCAGCGCCAAGTGCACCCACGCGGGATGCGTACTGGACAAGATCGAGCGGAACCAGGGCAACTGCCCCTGCCACGGCAGCCGGTTCGACGTGGCGACCGGCAAGGTCATCCAGGGGCCGGCCTCCAAGCCGCTGCCGGAGGTCCCCGTCAAGGCCGAGGGCGGGAAGCTGATCGCGGGCTGACGGGCTGACGGGCTGACGGGCCGGCGGGTGACCGTGTGGACGCCGGGCGCCGTCACACAGCGCAGTTGGCCGGAAACGGACTGCTCGGCGGCGGGGGACTGACAGGGGGCCGGGTGACGATCTACGATCGCACGACGCGTGGCACGGATGGCGCGCGAGGGGGTGTCGTCGTGCTGGTTTCCTCGTGTCTCCACCCGGCGGCGGCAGCATGACCGGGCGTCGCTACCGGGTCGGCTGCCCTCCTGTCCCCACAAGCCATGGAGAGCCACCCGCGATGCACTGGAGGCGACTGCGCCGCCGCTGCCGGCGCGTGATCGACGGGATACCGCTGCCCGAGCCGTTCTCCGCCCAGGAACTGTGCGTCCGGCTCGCCGCCGACCGGGACCGCCCGTTGCGGCTGCTGACCCTGCCCACCCCGACCGGGCTGGGCATGCCGACCGGCATGTGGCTGGCGACCGAGGAGGGCGACTACGTCTTCTACGACGCGCAGACCAGCCCGCTCCACCAGGAGCACATCATCCTCCACGAGATCGGCCACCTGGTCTGCGACCACCGCATGGCCGTCGAGGACCCCCGGCTCTTCCGGCACATCGACATCGGGGACCCGGCGTCCATCCGGCGGGCCCTGGGCCGCACCCGCTACTCCGACCGGCAGGAGCAGGAGGCGGAGATGATCGCCAGCCTGATCCTGGAGGGCGCCGGCCGGGTGCCCGCGCCGACGCTGCTGTCCGGCACGCTCGGCGGACTGGCGTCCGGCATGGGCCTGCGGTCCGGTACGGGCCCGCGGGGCACCCGTCACCCGGGGGCACCGTGCTCACGTGGCTGACGGACCTCGCCTGGCTGGAGAACGCCGGCATCGTGGCCCTGTGGGCCGTGGTGCTCGCCCGGGCGCCGCAGGGCCTCAAGGACCGGGCGCAACGGCCTCTGTGGTTCGCCATCGTGATGATCGCGCTGGCCATGTCGATGCACCTGGAGCCGGTCACCGCCGTCCTGGCCCGCCTCGTGCCGGGCGCCCACTGGGTGGACCTGACCACGCACCTGTTCAGCATCGTCGACGCGGCCGCCGTGCTGTGGTTCATCTTCCAGGCGGCGGGGCGGCAGCGCCGTACCGTCCTGGTGTTCGGCGCCGCACTCGCCGTCATGCTGGCGCTCGTCGCGCTCGACCTGACCGGGCCGCCGCACGCGCGCAACCAGATCACGCCGTCGCCGGACATCCCGAGCGTGCCGGACGCCTACTGGTACGTCTTCTTCGCCTTCCACCTGACGGCCGACACCACCTGCGGGTTCGTCTGCTGGGCCCAGGGCCGTACCGGCGCGCCCCGGCTGCTGCGGTACGGGCTGCGGCTGTTCGGCACCGGCATCCTGCTGGCGTCGCTGCTGTGGGTGCTCAAACTGGCCTACCTTCGGACCCGTTCACCGGTGTTCGGCCCGCTGTTCTCGCCGGTCACCGGCGTCGAAGCGCTGTTCATCGCGGCAGGCGTGGCGCTGCCCGTGGTGGCCGGGGCCCGGCAACTGTGGCGGGACCGCGCGTCCTACCGGGGGCTGGCCGTGCTGTGGCGGGAGCTGACGGCGGTCACCCCCGATGTGGTCCTGGGGCCGGGCAGCCGGCTGCGCAACGCCGTGCTGCCGCTCCAGCTACGCCTGTACCGGCGCGTCATCGAGATCCGCGACGCGATGATCGTGCTGCGGGACTACGTCACCCCGGACACGCTGGACGGGGTCCGACGGCACGTGGGGGAGCGGGACGTTCCCGAGCACCTGACCGACGCGCACGTCACCGCCTGCTGGCTGACCGCCGCCCTGCACGCGCGGCGCACCGGGGAGGCGCCGCGGGCCCAGACGGCCAACCTCGCGGGCCCCGGCGCGGGCGATCTCGGCGAGGAGGTCCGCCACCTGCTGCGGATCGCGGATGCCTACCGGTCTCCCGTGGTACGCGAGTACCGGGCGGTACACGTCGGCAGCGGGTGACGGTGCCGTACCGCGGCCCGCCGCCGACGGGCCGCCGTTTCCCTACGAGGAGAGGAAGACCGTGCTCATTGCCTTCGCCCTGACGCCCATGGGCGTGGAGGAGAACGGCGCGGCGTACGTCGCCGACGCGATCAAGATCATTCGGGAGTCCGGGCTGCCGAACCGCTCGGACTCCATGTACACGATGATCGAGGGGGACTGGGACGAGGTCATGGACGTCGTCAAGCGCGCCACCGAGGCCGTCGCCGACCGGGTGCCGCGCGTCCAGGCCAGCATCAGGATCGACGTGTGGCCGGGGATGGACCGCCCGCTGGACGGCAAGATCTCGATGCTGGAACGGCGCGTCGCGGACAACGCGGCGGTCGCGGGCGCCCTGGACGGCCGTACGGCGGCCGCGGACGCCGACGCGTCGGGCGTCCCGGCCACCGGGACGGGGCCGGTCTCCTAGAGCGCCTCCCCGCTACTCGGGGGCGCCCCCGGGGGCGCCCCGCCCGGATCACCCCCAGTCCCACCCGATCCCCACGATCCCGGGCCGTACGCCTTGCTCCACCAGGTGTACGGCCCGGTGCTGCCCGCTCAGCGTCAGCTCCTGCTGGCCCGAGCGGGGCGCGCCCGCCTTGGTCTGCGTGAAGCGGCGGCAGCGCACCGGCAGCGCCGCTTCGTCGAAGCACACCTGGAGGACGTACTGGCCGCCGGCGAAGCGGAAGCCGCGTACGTACTCCGCGCTCTGGCCGCCGCTGCCGTCCTCGAAGCCGTGGCCGAAGACGTGGGTGTCGCCGGTGCGCAGCCGTACGTCGAAGAGCAGCTCGGCGACCACCATCGCGGTGGCCGCGTTCCGGCGCACCCGCCCCAGGCGGCAGTTCTCGCCGGCCGTGACGGTCACCCGTGACGGGTCGCAGCCCGCGTCACCCTGGTGGATGGCGATGTAGCGGTCCACGCCGTCCCGGTGGGCGCGTACCACCTGGAGGGAGCGCCGCCCGCTCAGTTCGCGGCCGGCTCCGATGTGCACCCATTCGTGGTGGCCGACCGTGTGCAGCCCACCGTCCGCCGGCGCCTCCAGCTCGGCGAGGAGGGCGTGCAGGGCGTCGGAGGGGTCGAAGAGCGAGCGGTAGGAGCGGGCGGCGGGTCGCTCCGTCGTCTCGGCCCGCGCCCCGCCCTCGGGGACCAGCAGCCGGTGCAGGGAGCGTGCGGGCAGGTCGAGGACTTCCTCCAGGGCCCGTACGGCGCGCAGCGACTCGGGGCGTTGCGGGCGCCGCGCCCCCTGCTGCCAGTAACTCAGACTTGTCACACCGACCTTGATGCCGCGCTGTGCCAGCTTGTGCTGGACGCGGTGCAGGGCGAGACCGCGCGCGGCCAGAGCGGCCCGCAGGGCCAGGTGGAACGGGCCGGTCCGCAAAATCTGTGTCAGTTCGGCCAAGTGGGGGGAGACCGGGCCGCTTTCCGGGTGGGCCCGATGCGCCTGGTGCGGGGTCCGTTCGTGTGCTTCCCGATATGCGTGAGGAGTTTCCTGAGACGCCCCATGGGGTGTTTCCTGAGGCGTTCCATGAGGTGTATGTGGTGCCTGCTGTGTCATGTGCTGATTCATCGCCCAACCCTCCGGCGCGCGCGGTGAACGTTCACAACCGGACTTCACACCGTGCGCTGTCCCTGCCTGTCCGCTGCAGTACGCCGGGCACGAGCCGTTCACACCCGGCACCGGACGTCCACACCCCCATGTCACCCCGCATTGAAGCGTGTTGACCTGCTCCCGACAACACCCGATGCTCCTGACCAGCATCCGGATGCGCTCCTCCATCCCCACCCCCCTCATCGGGAGAGGAACGCCATGACCTGTGCACCACGCACCCGCGGCGCACGCCGCAGATGGCTGTCGGCCGCGGCACTGTCGGCCGCCGCGCTGACCGCCGTACCCGCCACACCCGCCACCGCCGCGCCCGCCCCCACCGGCACGGCGGCCCGGACGGCAGTCACCGCGTCCGCCCCCCAGGGTGTGACGGCCGCCAACCGGCTCAACATACCCATGCAGGCCCAGGAGCAGACCAACTGGTGCTGGGCCGCGTCCGGCAACACCATCGCCACCTTCTACGGCAAGAGATACAGCCAGAACCAGTTCTGCAACGCCGCCTTCAACCGTCAGCAGGGCAGCAACTGCCCCAACAACCAGGCCACACTCGGCAATGTGCAGAACGCCTTCGACTGGATGGGCGTCAACCCGGGCTCGTACGTCACGGGCTACCTGCGCTACGGCACCGTCCAGAGCGAGATCAACGCGGGGCGCCCCGTGGAGACCCGCATCCAGTGGTCCTCGGGCGGCGGACACATGCACGTGATCTACGGTTTCGACACCGCCAGGAACTGGGTGTACTGGGGAGACCCGTGGGGCTCCAACAGCCGCTACAACTGGGGCGACTACAACTACTACGTCAACGGCAACTCCTTCTCCTGGACCCACTCCCTCTACCGGATCGGAGCCTGAGGCCATGACCGAGCACAGAGCTCCGGCCGTATCCGGCACCGCCGCCGGGCGCTGCACCCCGGCCCTTCGCGCCGCCATAAGGGCCGCCGCCACCGGCGCGCTCACCGCCGCCTTCCTCGGCCTCGCGCCGCAGGGCGCGCTGGCCGCCACCCCCGCGCCGCCGCCCGCGCCCGCCGCGTCGACCGTCACCGCCGCCCGCACGGCGGCCACCGCGCCGGACACCCTCGCGACGCTCTCCCGCTTCTTCGCCCGCGACGGTGCGGTCGCCCCGGCGAAGGCGCGGCCGCGGATCGAGGGGCGGACCGTGCCCGTGTACGTCCTCTCGGCCGACTTCGTCCGCGGCAAGGCGGGGGCGCCCGTCTCCCGGCTGGAGTTCCTGGCCAGCACGGCGGTCTCCGCCGACGGGCAGAAGGCGTCCGTGTGGACCGCCGAGTCCGGCGGCGCCTGGAAGGTCGTCAACATCGCG
The DNA here is from genome assembly GCF_055567735.1 of Streptomyces sp. NPDC026394. Lineage (NCBI taxonomy): Bacteria > Bacillati > Actinomycetota > Actinomycetes > Kitasatosporales > Streptomycetaceae > Streptomyces > Streptomyces sp. NPDC026394. Next base: position 160,948 of record NZ_JBVHPX010000014.1, on the reverse strand, counting down.
ACCGGCGACGACGAGGCCCGCTACAGCGCGGCCGGCGACGGCGGCACGGTCTTCCAGGAGCCGCAGATCAACGCCTGGTACGAGCAGCGCGGCGACCGCGTCCGGCCGCTGGACGCCGAGGCGCGCAAGGCGATCGGCGCGGGCGGCACCACCGTGGCCGCGTACCAGAAACGCGTGGCGAAGGCGTACGGCGACAAGCTGCCCGGCTCCGCGTACGACCGGCGCGGCGCCGCCGGCGGGTACGGCCCGCAGGCGTCCGGCGCGGGTGACGGGGCCGCCCGGCAGGGTACGGCCGGGCAGCCCGTCGCGGCCGGCGCCACGGCGGGCGACAGCAGCGGCCCGGTGACCGCCGCCTCGGCCGTCGCGGGCACCGCCGCCCTGCTCGCCCTCGGGCTCTCCGGCGCCGCGGCGCTGCGCCGGCGCCACAGCCGCTGAGACCCGCCCGGGGAGCCGCACCGGGGCCGCCGCCCCGGCTCCCCGGGCCCGCGGCCGGAAGGCCACCACCGCATCACCGCCCCCGGCACCCGGCCCGGACGAACCCCACCGCCCGGGCCGGGCGCGCCCCGCGCCCGCGCGTACGGCAGCGCCTCTTCCCGCGCCGTATGCCCGGCGTGCATGCCCTCCGCCGCCCACGGTCCGCCCGCTGTCACCGCCCCCAAGTAGGGTGGGCGGCATGGCAGACCCCAGCAGTTACCGACCCAAGCCGGGACAGATCCCCGACTCGCCCGGGGTCTACAGATTCCGTGACGAGTACCGCCGCGTCATCTACGTCGGCAAGGCCAAGAGCCTGCGCCAGCGCCTGTCCAGCTACTTCCAGGACCTGGCCAACCTCCACCCGCGTACGCGCACGATGGTCACCACAGCGGCCTCCGTCGAGTGGACGGTCGTCAACACCGAGGTCGAGGCGCTCCAGCTCGAATACACCTGGATCAAGGAGTACGACCCGCGGTTCAACGTCAAGTACCGCGACGACAAGAGCTATCCGTACCTGGCCGTCACCCTCGACGAGGAATACCCCAGGGTTCGGGTCATGCGCGGCGCCAAGAAGAAGGGCGTGCGCTACTTCGGCCCGTACGGCCAGGCCTGGGCCATCCGCGAGACCGTCGACCTGATGCTGCGCGTCTTCCCCGTACGGACCTGCTCCGCCGGTGTCTTCAAGCGCTCCGCCCAGATCGGCCGCCCCTGCCTGCTCGGCTACATCGGCAAGTGCTCGGCCCCCTGCGTCGGCCGCGTCTCCCCCGAGGAGCACCGCGAACTGGCCGAGGAGTTCTGCGACTTCATGGCCGGCCGTACGGGTGCGTACATCCGCCGCCTGGAGAAGTCCATGCAGGAGGCGGCCGAGGAGATGGAGTACGAGCGGGCCGCCCGGCTGCGCGACGACGTGGACGCGCTCCGGCGGGCCATGGAGAAGAGCGCCGTGGTGCTCGCCGACGCCACCGACGCCGACCTGATCGCCCTCGCCGAGGACGAGCTGGAAGCGGCCGTGCAGATCTTCCACGTCCGCGGCGGCCGGGTGCGCGGCCAGCGCGGCTGGGTCACCGACAAGGTCGAGAACGTGGACAGCGCCGCCCTCGTCGAGCACGCCCTCCAGCAGCTTTACGGCGAGGAGAGCGGTGACGCCGTGCCCAAGGAAGTGCTGGTCCCGGCGCTGCCCGACCCCGTCGAACCGGTCCAGCAGTGGCTCACGGACCGCCGCGGGTCCAACGTCTCGCTGCGCATCCCGCAGCGCGGCGACAAGAAGGACCTGATGGCCACCGTCCAGCGCAACGCCCAGCAGGCGCTGGCCCTGCACAAGACCAAGCGCGCCTCCGACCTGACCACCCGCTCCCGCGCCCTGGAGGAGATCGCCCAGGCCCTCGGCCTGGACTCGGTGCCGCTGCGCATCGAGTGCTTCGACATCTCCCACCTCCAGGGCGACGACGTGGTGGCCTCGATGGTGGTCTTCGAGGACGGCCTGGCCCGCAAGAGCGAGTACCGCCGCTTCCAGATCAAGACCTTCGAGGGCCAGGACGACGTCCGGGCCATGCACGAGGTCATCGGCCGCCGCTTCCGGCGCTACCTCCAGGAGAAGCAGCAGACGGGGGAGTGGGACGAGGAGACGCCCGCCGGCGGGGACGCGCCGCCGGCCGCCGGACCCGTCGGCGGGCCCGTCACCGCCTCCGCCGACGAGGACGCTCCCGTGGCCACCGGCCCCACCGACGAGGAGGGCCGCCCCAAGCGCTTCGCGTACCCGCCGCAGCTCGTCGTCGTGGACGGCGGCCAGCCGCAGGTCGCCGCCGCCCAGCGGGCCCTGTCCGAGCTGGGCATCGACGACGTCGCCGTCTGCGGCCTGGCCAAGCGCCTCGAAGAGGTCTGGGTGCCCGACGAGGACGACCCCGTCGTCCTGCCCCGCAGCAGCGAAGGCCTCTACCTCCTCCAGCGCGTCCGTGACGAGGCCCACCGCTTCGCCATCGCCTACCAGCGCAACAAGCGCGGCAAGCGTCTCAAGGCCGGGCCGCTGGACAGCGTCCCCGGCCTCGGCGAGAGTCGCCGACAGGCCCTGCTGAAGCACTTCGGCTCGGTCAAGCGGCTGCGCGCCGCGCGGATCGAGGACATCTGCGAGGTGCCGGGGATCGGCCGCAAGACGGCCGAGACGATCGCGGCGGCGCTGGCCGGAGCGGCTCCGGCCGCCCCGGCGGTGAACACCGCCACAGGAGAGATCATTGAGGATGACGCGACCCCGCCGGCCGCGTTGTCATCAGAACGGGGGCAGGAACGATGAGCAGCAGTACCGAGCAGCACAGGCACGACACGCGGGAAGCCCAGGACACCCGGCCTTCCCGCACGACCGAGAGAGACGGTGCACAGGTGAGTACGGGCACGATGCGCGATGCCGACGCGGGCGAGAGCGCCGCCATCCCCGAGCTGGTGATCATCTCCGGGATGTCCGGGGCCGGCCGCAGCACGGCCGCCAAGTGCCTGGAGGACCTCGGCTGGTTCGTCGTCGACAACATCCCGCCCGAGCTGATCCCGCCCATGGTCGAGCTGGGCGCCCGCTCGCAGGGCAACGTCGCCCGCATCGCCGTCGTCGTCGACGTCCGCGGCCGGCGCTTCTTCGACAACCTCAAGGAGTCCCTGGCCACCCTCGACGCGCAGAGCGTCAAGCGCCGCATCGTCTTCCTGGAGTCCTCCGACGAGGCCCTGGTGCGCCGCTTCGAGTCCGTCCGCCGCCCGCACCCCCTCCAGGGTGACGGGCGCATCGTGGACGGCATCGCCGCCGAGCGCGACCTGCTGCGCGAGCTGCGCGGCGACGCCGACCTGGTCATCGACACCTCCAGCCTGAACGTCCACGAGCTGCGCGCCAAGATGGACGCCCAGTTCGCCGGCGAGGAGGTGCCCGAGCTGCGCGCGACGGTCATGTCCTTCGGCTTCAAGTACGGCCTGCCCGTCGACGCCGACATGGTCATCGACTGCCGCTTCATCCCCAACCCGCACTGGGTCCCCGAGCTGCGCCCGTACACCGGCCTGAACGACGAGGTCTCCGGCTACGTCTTCGGCCAGCCCGGCGCCAAGGAGTTCCTGGACGGCTACGCGGAGCTGCTGCGCATCGTCGCCGAAGGTTACCGCCGCGAGGGCAAGCGGTACGTGACCATCGCCGTCGGCTGTACGGGTGGCAAGCACCGCAGCGTCGCCATGTCCGAGAAGCTCGCCCACCGCCTGGTCTCCGAAGGCGTCGAGACCGTTGTCGTCCACCGGGACATGGGGCGCGAATGACCGCCCGTCCCCTGCGGCTGCGCCGGGTCCGCAAGCTGGTCCCGGGCAGCCGCTCCGGCAGGGGCGCCACGCCCAAGGTCGTGGCGCTCGGCGGCGGCATGGGTCTGTCCGCCTCGCTCGCCGCGCTGCGCCGCATCACCGGCGACCTGACCGCCGTGGTCACCGTCGCCGACGACGGCGGCTCCAGCGGGCGGCTGCGCGACGAACTGGGCGTCCTGCCGCCCGGCGACCTGCGCAAGGCACTCGCCGCGCTGTGCGGGGACGACGACTGGGGCCAGACCTGGTCCCGGGTGATCCAGCACCGCTTCACCAGCGAGGGCGAACTGCACGACCACGCCGTCGGCAACCTCCTCATCGTCGCCCTGTGGGAACAGCTCGGCGACCACGTCCAGGCCCTCGACCTGGTCGGCAAGCTGCTCGGCGCGCACGGCCGGGTGCTGCCCATGTCCGCCGTACCCCTGGAGCTCCAGGCCCTGGTCAAGGGCCACGACGAGACCCGCCCGGACGAGATCTCCACGGTCCGCGGCCAGGCCACGGTCGCGCTGACCCCCGGCGAGGTGCAGTCCGTGCACCTCGTCCCGGAGGACCCGCCCGCGGTACCCGAGGTCGTCGCCGCGGTCCGGGACGCGGACTGGGTGGTGCTCGGCCCCGGCTCCTGGTTCTCCTCCGTCATCCCGCACCTGCTCGTGCCCGAACTGCGCGAGGCACTGGAGGAGACCAAGGCCCGTAAGGTCCTCTCGCTGAACCTGGCACCCCAGCCCGGCGAAACCGATGGCTTTTCCCCGCAGCGTCATTTGGAGGTTTTGGCCCGACACGCCCCTAAACTCGCCTTCGACGTGGTGCTGGCCGACCGGGCCGCCGTGCCCGACACCGAGAGCCTGACCGTCGCTGCCAAACAGCTCGTGGGCAGCGAGGTCGAGCTGGCGGAGGTCGCCGCGCCCGGCAGCCCCTGCGGCACGGCGGAGACCCACAAGGGTGCCGCCCGGCACGACCCGGAGCTGCTGGCCGCCGCGTACGACCGTATTTTTCGGATGCATGGAAGGATCGGCCCATGGCGATGACGGCAGCGGTGAAGGACGAAATCTCCCGGCTTCCCGTCACCCGGACCTGCTGCCGGAAGTCGGAGGTCTCGTCGATCCTGCGGTTCGCGGGTGGTCTGCACCTGGTCAGCGGGCGGATCGTGATCGAGGCGGAGCTGGACACGGGCATCGCCGCCCGGCGGCTGCGCAAGGACATCCTGGAGATCTTCGGCCACTCCTCCGACCTGGTGGTGATGGCCCCCGGCGGCCTGCGGCGCGGCAGCCGCTACGTCGTACGGGTCGTCGCCGGCGGCGACCAGCTCGCCCGTCAGACCGGCCTGGTCGACGGCCGCGGAAGGCCCATCCGCGGCCTGCCCCCGCAGGTCGTCTCCGGAGCCACCTGTGACGCCGAGGCGGCCTGGCGCGGGGCCTTCCTCGCCCACGGCTCGCTCACCGAGCCGGGCCGCTCCTCCTCCCTGGAGGTCACCTGCCCCGGGCCCGAGGCCGCCCTCGCCCTGGTCGGCGCCGCCCGCCGGCTCGGCATCGGCGCCAAGGCCCGCGAGGTGCGCGGCGTGGACCGCGTCGTCGTCCGTGACGGTGATGCGATTGGCGCACTGTTGACGCGCCTGGGTGCCCATGAGTCCGTACTGGCCTGGGAGGAGCGGCGGATGCGCCGCGAGGTCCGCGCCACGGCCAACCGCCTCGCCAACTTCGACGACGCGAATTTGCGCCGTTCGGCGCGTGCGGCGGTTGCGGCGGGGGCCCGGGTTCAGCGCGCCCTGGAAATTCTCGGCGAGGAGGTCCCCGAACACCTCGCCGCGGCCGGCCGCCTGCGCATGGACCACAAGCAGGCGTCCCTGGAAGAACTGGGCGCCCTCGCCGACCCGCCCCTGACCAAGGACGCCGTCGCCGGCCGCATCCGCCGCCTCCTGGCGATGGCCGACAAGCGCGCCCAGGACCTGGGCATCCCCGGCACGGAGTCCAACCTGTCGGAGGAGATGGCGGACGGCATGGTCGGCTGAGATGGCGCGGGTCTCGCGCCGGGAAGCCGTGTAGGGGTTTCGCCGTCCGGCGGCGGGCCGTCCACCATGGCCGACTCCCCGCCCGTACCGGGCCACGCTCTCCCCGGCCCGACCACGGGCCCGGCCCTCCAGACTCCGTCCTACGGCCCGCCCCCTCCCGCCGTACGGCAACTGTCGGCCGGTTGGGGCAGGCGTCCTCCCACCTGCGCCGTGATAGCCGAACGTGTACGGGAGGGTGCGGGGCCGGAGGACGAAGTCTGGAGGGCCCGGGTCCGCGTCACGGTCGAGCTGCCCGCAGTCGGGACGGGGTTTCGGTGCCCGATGGCGGGTCGGGCGTCGTGGCCGACTGGCTGTCTGTGCCGGGTGGCGCTCTCTTCGGTCCGGTCACGGGAGCGGTCCTCCGGACTCCGTCCTACGGCCCGCCCCCTCCTGTTGTACGGCGACTGTCGGCCGGTTGGGGCAGGCGTCCTCCCACCTGCGCCGTGATAGCCGAACGTGTACGGGAGGGTGCGGGGCCGGAGGACGAAGTCTGGAGGGC
>NZ_JBVHPX010000014.1:63218-154518 GCF_055567735.1 Streptomyces sp. NPDC026394 | reverse complement strand
CGTCGTGGCCGACTGGCTGTCTGTGCCGGGTGGCGCTCTCTTCGGTCCGGTCACGGGAGCGGTCCTCCGGACTCCGTCCTACGGCCCGCCCCCTCCCCGCCGTACAGCGACCAACGGCCGGTGGGGGCAGACGTCCCCCCCCACCCTCGCCGCGATAGCCGAACGCGTACGGGAGGGCGCGGGACCGGAGGACGAAGTCTGGAGGGCCCGGGCCCGCGCCACCGTCGAGCCGCCCGCAGTCGGGGCAGGGTTTCGGCGCCCGACGGCGGGCCGGACTCCGTAGCCGACTGGCAGGCCGTGCCGGGTGGCGCCGCCGCAGCCCGGACACGGGGCCGGGCCTCCAGACTTCGTCCTACGGTCCGCCCCCTCCCCGCCGTATGGCGACCGTCGGCCGGTTGGGGCAGGCGTCCGCCCTTTCCGTTGTCGTCGGTCTTCGGGAGGGCGCGGCGGCGGACTTTCTGGCGGGCGGCCACGTGCTGTGAACTGCGTGGGTGCCGGTGGTTCACCGTAGGGCGACGTCTCCGGGAGCTTCTCGGCCACACACTTCGCCATTCGCCACGCCCTGTATTGACTTGATCATGCAGCGTCACCAGTCTGTCGAACGCCCATTCACGAGAAGGACGACGGCAAGGGGGGCTCATGAGACGTAGGGCGAGATCCTTACTCGCGGCAGCGGCGTTGCTGCTGGGAGGGGTGGTGGCGGTGCCCGCCGCGCAGGCACAGGCGCGGGTGGAGGACGCGGCGGGGCAGGACGCGGTCGGGGTCTGGACGGCCGAGGTCACCAAGGCGCAGGTGCCGCTGCTGCTCACGGCGGGGGTGGACGGCCACGAGCTGAGCGCGCAGGTGCCGCGCACCGGTAAGGCGGAGGTCGAGGTGTACCTCTCCGCCGAGCAGGCCGCCGGGCTGCGCCGGCAAGGTGTGGAGCTGACGCGCAAAATCGTTCCGGCGGAGACGCAGCGCAAGCTCAAGGCTCAGGGGGACGGGGTCTTCCGCCCGTACATGGGTGCCAACGGGCTGATGAAGGAGATGATCGACACCGCGCGGTACCACCGGAACCTCGCGAAGGTCGTCAGCATCGGCAAGACCGTCAAGGGCCGCGACATCATGGCCCTGAAGCTCACCAGGAACGCCGACACGACCGAGGACGGCGCCAAGCCCGCGGTGCTGTACCTGTCCAACCAGCACGCCCGGGAGTGGATCACTCCCGAGATGACCCGCCGGCTGATGCAGTACTACCTGGCCGGGTACGGCAAGGACCCGCGGCTGACCCGGATCCTCGACACCACCGAGCTGTGGGTCGTGCTCTCCGCCAACCCGGACGGTTACGAGCACACCTTCGAGAGCCCGCAGAACCGCCTGTGGCGCAAGAACCTGCGCGACAACAACGGCGACGGCAGGATCACCCCCGGCGACGGCGTCGACCTCAACCGCAACTTCTCGTACAAGTGGGGCTACGACAACGAGGGTTCGTCCCCGAACCCGGCAGGCGAGACCTACCGCGGTCCGGCCGCCGCCTCCGAGCCGGAGACCAAGGCGCTGGACGCCTTCGAGAAGCGCATCGGTTTCCGGTACGCCATCAACTACCACTCCGCCGCCGAGCTGATCCTCTACGGCGTCGGCTGGCAGGTGGCCACCCCCACCCCGGACGACGTCCTCTACCGGGCGCTGGCCGGCACGCCTGAGAAGCCGGCGATTCCCGGCTACCGTCCGCAGGTCTCCTCCGAGTTGTACATCACGAACGGTGAGGCCGACGGGCACGCGTCCAACGTCAACGGCATTCCCATGTTCACCCCGGAGATGTCGACCTGTCAGACGGTGTCCAACGCCGACCCGAACGACGAGTGGAACGCCGCCGACTGCCAGTCCGTCTTCAACTTCCCCGACTCCGAGAGGCTCATCCAGGCGGAGTTCGAGAAGAACATTCCCTTCGCGCTCTCCGTCGCCGAGAGCGCCCGGCGCCCCGACCAGCCCGTCTCGTCCGTGGGATTGAAGGCGCCGGACTTCACCCCGCACGCCTTCACCACCTCCTACGCCCGCGGCGAGGACCAGGAAGTCGCCGTCACCGCCCGCAAGTCCGTACGTGACAAGGAGCTGAACTACCGCGTCAACGGCGGTCGCCGGCACACGGAAGAGCTGGAGGCGTGGGAGGGCGGCGAGACCTACGGGGGCGAGGACAACCTCCACTTCGACCAGTACCGGGCGTCCGTCGAGGGGGCCGACCCGGGGGACCAGGTCGAGGTCTGGTTCTCCGGCCGTACCCGCGGCGGCAAGACCACCAAGAGTGAACCTTTCACCTACACCGTCGCCGAGCGGCCGCGCGCCGACACCCTCGTCCTCGCCGAGGAGGGCGGCACCACCCCCGCGCGGCACACCGCCGCGTACACCAAGGCCCTCGCCGCCAACGGCCACCGCGCCGCGGTCTGGGACGTCGCCCGGCAGGGCGCCCCGGACGCGCTCGGTGTCCTGAGCCACTTCGACAACGTCGTCTGGTACACCGGAGCGGGCCGTCCGGGCGGCGCCACCCTGCTGGCCGTACGCGACTACCTCAACGAGGGCGGCAAGCTGCTCGCCGCGGGTGAGCAGGCGGGCGGCACCGCCGTGGTCGGCCGGGCCGTGACCGACGACTTCAGCCAGTACTACCTGGGTACCGGCAGCCGCGTCCCCGTAAAGAACCCGCCCGCCTTCAGGGGCACCGGCAAGCTGGCCGGCGCGGAGGTGGAGCTCGGCGACGCGCCGGGCAACCCGCTGGATTCCGCCGGCGCCCACTCGGTGATCTCCGACGAGCTGCCACCGGCCACGTTCCCCCAGTTCGCCAGTGCCGCGGCCGGCGATTACCCGGGAGTACGGACCCCCTTCCAGCCGTACGAGGGTGACTGGTTCGCCGCCGCGCAGCACCGCGACACCTCCTGGATGCGGCTGTCCCGGACCGTGGACCTGACGGGCGTGACCGCGGCCGACCGGCCCACCCTCCGCTTCATGCTCAGCCACGACACCGAGGACGGGTACGACAACGCCGTCGTCGAGGCGCACACCGTGGGCAAGGGCGACTGGACGACGCTGCCCGACGCGAACGGCGGCACCCGCACCGACGTACCCGCCGAGTGCGGGGCCGGCTACTACCTGGCCGCGCACCCCTTCCTCCAGCACTACCTGACCCGCACCGGCACCGAGTGCCGCAACACCGGCACCACCGGAGCGTGGCACCGCTTCACCGGCTCCTCGGACGGCTGGCGGCCGGTCGCCGTCGACCTGTCGGCCTACGCCGGGCAGCGCGTCGAGCTGGCGCTCTCCTACATCACCGACCCCAGCACCGGCGGCCGCGGTGTCTTCGTGGACAACACCAGGCTCACCACCGGCACCGGCGGCGAGCCGCTGGAGGGCTTCGAGACCTCCCTCGGGCCCTGGGCCGTCCCCGGCCCGCCCGCGGGCAGCCCGCCCGCCACCGGCGACTGGACCCGTTCCAGGGAGCTGTTCCGTGCCGCCGGGGCGGTGACCACCCGGAACACCGTTCTGCTGGGCTTCGGCCTGGAGCACGTACAGACCGCCACGGATCGGGCGGAACTGGCCGGCGCGGCCCTCAAGGCCCTCGACGGCTGACCGCACCCGTCCTCTCTCGGCGAACAGGGCGGCCCGTGGCCCCAGAGTGGGCCCGGACCGCCCCTGTCAATGTCACGTACGTCTCGTATTGGGGGTAGGGTCGGAGGCGGTCGGGGACATCCCATACAGCTCGCCGGTACTGCACCGGCGCACCAACGAGGAGATCGGTTCGTGACGATCCGCGTAGGCATCAACGGATTCGGCCGCATTGGTCGCAACTACTTCCGCGCGCTCCTGGAGCAGGGTGCGGACATCGAGATCGTCGGTGTCAACGACCTGACCGACAACGCCACCCTGGTTCACCTGCTGAAGTACGACACCATCCTGGGTCGCCTGAAGCACGACGTCAGCCACACCGACGACACCATCACGGTCGGCAAGCAGACCTTCAAGACGATGGCCGAGCGCGACCCCGCCAACCTGCCCTGGGGCGAGCTGGGCGCCGACATCGTCATCGAGTCGACCGGCATCTTCACCAAGAAGGCCGACGCCGAGAAGCACATCCAGGCCGGCGCCAAGAAGGTCCTGATCTCCGCGCCCGCCAAGGGCGAGGACATCACGATCGTGATGGGCGTCAACCAGGACAAGTACGACGCGGCCAACCACCACGTCATCTCCAACGCCTCCTGCACCACCAACTGTGTGGCGCCGATGGCCAAGGTTCTCGACGAGAACTTCGGCATCGTCAAGGGCCTGATGACGACGGTCCACGCGTACACCAACGACCAGCGCATCCTGGACTTCCCGCACTCGGACCTGCGCCGCGCCCGCGCCGCCGCGGAGAACATCATCCCGACCACGACCGGTGCCGCCAAGGCCACCGCGCTGGTCCTCCCGCAGCTCGAGGGCAAGCTGGACGGCATCGCCATGCGCGTCCCGGTCCCCACCGGCTCCGTGACCGACCTGGTCATCGAGCTGGAGCGCGAGGTCACCAAGGACGAGGTCAACGCCGCGTTCCAGAAGGCGTCCGAGGGCCAGCTCAAGGGCATCCTGGAGTACACCGAGGACCCGATCGTCTCCTCGGACATCGTCAACTGGCCGGCCTCCTGCACCTTCGACTCCTCCCTGACGATGGCGCAGGGCAAGAGCGTCAAGGTCATCGGCTGGTACGACAACGAGTGGGGCTACTCCAACCGCCTGGTGGACCTGACCACCTTCGTCGGCGGCCAGCTCTGACACCTGCCTGTTCAAGGCCAGGGCACGTAGATGTGCGGAAGGGGCTCGTAGGGCGCACCGAAGCGCCGTACGGGCCCCCTCCCATGACCGACCTACGCAACGGAGTCACTTCGCATGAAGACGATCGACGATCTCGCCCAGGAAGGGCTGTCCGGCAAGCGGGTCTTCGTCCGCGCGGACCTCAATGTGCCGCTGGACGGCACCACCATCACCGACGACGGCCGCATCCGCGCCGTGCAGCCGACGATCGCCAAGCTCGCCCAGCTCGGCGCCAAGGTGATCGTCGCCTCCCACCTGGGCCGTCCCAAGGGCGCCCCGGACCCGGCCTTCTCCCTCGCCCCCGCCGCCGCGCGGCTGGGTGAGCTGATCGGCCGCGAGGTCGCCTTCGCCACGGACACGGTCGGCGACTCCGCCCGCTCCGTCGTCGAGGGCCTCGGGGAGGGCGAGGTCGCGGTCCTGGAGAACCTGCGCTTCAACCCGGGCGAGACCAGCAAGGACGACGCCGAGCGCGGCGCCTTCGCAGACCAGCTCGCGGCCCTCGCGGACGTGTACGTCGGCGACGGCTTCGGCGCCGTGCACCGCAAGCACGCCTCCGTCTACGACCTGCCGGCCCGCCTGCCGCACGCCGCGGGCGACCTGATCGCCGCCGAGGTCACCGTCCTGAAGAAGCTCACCGAGGACGTCAAGCGCCCGTACGTGGTCGTGCTCGGCGGCGCCAAGGTCTCCGACAAGCTCGCCGTCATCGACGAGCTGCTCGGCAAGGCCGACCGGCTGCTGATCGGCGGCGGCATGGCGTACACCTTCCTCAAGGCCAAGGGCTACGAGGTCGGCATCTCCCTCCTTCAGGAGGACCAGATCCCGACCGTCACCGAGTACATGGAGCGCGCCGAGAAGAACGGCGTCGAGCTGGTGCTGCCGGTCGACATCCTGGCCTCGGCCGACTTCCCCGACCTGAAGACGAAGGCCCCGGCCGACTACGTCACGGTCGACGCCGACAAGATCCCCTCCGACAAGGAGGGCCTGGACATCGGCCCGAAGACCCGGGAGCTGTTCGCCTCGAAGATCGCCGACGCCGAGACCGTCTTCTGGAACGGCCCGGTCGGCGTCGCCGAGCACCCCGACTACGCCGGTGGCACCACCGCCATCGCGCAGGCCCTGCTGAACTGCGACGGCTTCACCGTCGTCGGCGGCGGCGACTCGGCCGCCGCCGTGCGCTCGCTCGGCTTCGACGAAAATGCTTTCGGCCACATCTCGACCGGCGGCGGCGCCAGCCTCGAATACCTCGAAGGCAAGACGCTTCCCGGTCTCGCCGCTCTGGAGGACTGAAGAACCGTGACTGACCGTACCCCGCTGATGGCGGGCAACTGGAAGATGAACCTCAACCACCTCGAGGCCATCGCGCACGTCCAGAAGCTCGCCTTCGCACTCGCCGACAAGGACTACGAGGCCACCGAGGTCGCGGTCCTGCCGCCCTTCACCGACCTGCGTTCGGTGCAGACGCTGGTCGACGGCGACAAGCTCAAGATCAAGTACGGCGCCCAGGACCTCTCGGCGCAGGACTCCGGCGCGTACACCGGGGAGATCTCCGGCGGCATGCTGGCCAAGCTCAAGTGCAGCTACGTGGCCGTCGGGCACAGCGAGCGCCGCCAGTACCACGGCGAGAACGAAGAGATCTGCAACGCCAAGGTCAAGGCCGCCTTCAAGCACGGCATCACCCCGATCCTGTGCGTCGGCGAGGGCCTGGACGTCCGCAAGGCCGGCAACCAGGTCGCGCACACCCTCGCCCAGGTCGACGGCGGCCTGAAGGACGTACCGGCCGAGCAGGCCGAGACCATCGTCATCGCCTACGAGCCCGTGTGGGCCATCGGCACCGGCGAGGTCGCCACGCCCGAGGACGCGCAGGAGGTCTGCGGCGCGATCCGCCGCCGTCTCGCCGAGCTGTACAGCCAGGAGCTGGCCGACAAGGTCCGCATCCAGTACGGCGGCTCGGTCAAGTCCGGCAATGTCGCCGCGATCATGGCGCAGCCGGACGTGGACGGCGCCCTGATCGGCGGCGCGGCGCTGGACGTGGACGAGTTCGTCAAGATCGTCCGGTTCCGCGACCAGTAGCAGCTATGACGACGGGCCAGGCCCGTCGTACCCTGTCGGGGCCGGGCCCGGTGCCATGTGCGCCGCCCGGCCCCGTACCATTCGATCTTCTTCGGTACGTCCCGTCCGTCAGTCCTAGAGAGTTGGTCCAGCCGTGGTCATCGGGTTCTCGGTAGCCCTCATCGTCTTCAGCCTGCTGCTGATGATGCTGGTGCTCATGCACAAGGGGAAGGGCGGCGGCCTGTCCGACATGTTCGGCGGCGGCATGCAGTCCTCGGTCGGCGGCTCCTCCGTCGCGGAGCGCAACCTGGACCGCATCACCATCGTGATCGCCCTGCTCTGGTTCGCCTGCATCGTCGTACTCGGCGTCCTGATGAAGCTGGACAGCTGACGAACTGTCGAGGACGCGGCCTATCATGAAGGCGGCGTCCTCGGTGGGGGTGTAACTCCTGTCACTGGACGCGCGTTGGGCCTTACGTAGACTGGGGCGCTCGCAGCGCGACTGCTGTTCGATGCTTCGCAGCACCATTACGCAGGGAGTTACAACCGTGGCAAGTGGCAACGCGATCCGAGGAAGTCGGGTCGGGGCGGGGCCGATGGGGGAGGCCGAGCGAGGCGAGTCCGCGCCGCGCATCCGCATCTCCTTCTGGTGCTCGAACGGGCACGAGACTCAGCCCAGCTTCGCCGGCGACGCGCAGATTCCTGACACCTGGGACTGCCCGCGCTGCGGCTTCCCGGCAGGCAAGGACCGGGACAACCCGCCGGACCCGCCGCGCACCGAACCGTACAAGACGCACCTCGCGTACGTCCGGGAGCGCCGGAGCGACGCCGACGGTGAGGCGATCCTCGCCGAGGCCCTCGCCAAGCTTCGCGGAGAGATCTGACGGACCAGCACACACCACGACCGGCCCGGCCGGAGGGGACGCCCCCCCTCCTGGCCGGGCCGTCCGCGTACCGGGCCGGTCGGCGGGGTACCGGCGGAGGTGCTGAAACGGTTCGCCGGGGCGGCCGACAGCGGGGGGACACCTCATCCCGCTCCCTGATCAATTAGGTTGGGAGACGGCGGGGCCGGTACGAGAAGAAGAAGGCTGATGTCCGAGATGAACGCAGAAGGCCGCAACAGGCTCGACCAGACGCCTGAGTGGACCGCGCTGAACAAGCACCGGGAGCAGCTCGGGGAGGTGCGACTGCGCGAGCTGTTCGACCAGGACCCGGAGCGCGCCGGACGCTACACCCTCAAGGTCGGCGACCTGCACCTGGACTACTCCAAGCACCTGGTCACCGACGAGACGCTGCGTCTGCTGCGCGAGCTCGCCGCGGCCCGGGGCGTCGCCGAACTCCGGGACGCGATGTTCCGCGGCGACAGGATCAACGTCACCGAGAACCGGGCCGTGCTGCACACCGCGCTGCGCGCCCCCGAGTCCGCCACCGTCGAGGTCGACGGCGAGAACGTCGCCCCCGCCGTGCACGCCGTGCTGCGCAAGATGCAGATCTTCACCGACCGGGTGCGCTCGGGCGAGTGGAAGGGCCACACCGGCAAGCGCATCAAGACGGTCGTCAACATCGGCATCGGCGGCTCCGACCTGGGCCCGGCGATGGCGTACGAGGCGCTGCGCGCCTACACCCACCGCGACATGCAGTTCCGCTTCGTCTCCAACGTGGACGGCGCGGACCTGCACGAGGCCGTCCGCGACCTCGACCCCGCGGAGACGCTCTTCATCGTCGCCTCGAAGACCTTCACCACCATCGAGACGATCACCAACGCCACCTCCGCCCGCGACTGGCTGCTGACCGGCCTGCGGGCCGGTGAGGACGCGGTGGCCAAGCACTTCGTCGCGCTGTCGACCAACGCCGAGAAGGTCGCCGACTTCGGCATCGACACCGACAACATGTTCGAGTTCTGGGACTGGGTCGGCGGCCGCTACTCCTACGACTCCGCCATCGGCCTCTCGCTCATGATCGCGATCGGCCCGGAGCGGTTCCGCGAGATGCTGGCCGGCTTCCACCTCGTCGACGAGCACTTCCGCTGCGCTCCCGCCGAGGAGAACGTCCCGCTCCTGCTCGGTCTCCTGGGCGTCTGGTACGGCAACTTCTGGGACGCCCAGTCGCACGCGGTCCTGCCGTACAGCCACTACCTCTCCAAGTTCACCGCGTACCTCCAGCAGCTCGACATGGAGTCCAACGGCAAGTCCGTGGACCGCGAGGGCAACCCGGTGCACTGGCAGACCGGCCCGGTCGTGTGGGGCACGCCCGGCACCAACGGGCAGCACGCGTACTACCAGCTCCTCCACCAGGGCACGAAGCTCATCCCCGCCGACCTCATCGGCTTCGCCAAGCCCGTCGAGGACCTCCACCCCGGCCTGGTGGCCCAGCACGACCTGCTGATGGCCAACCTCTTCGCCCAGGGCCAGGCGCTGGCCTTCGGAAAGACCCCGGACGAGGTACGGGCCGAGGGCGTACCCGAGGAACTGGTCCCGCACAAGACCTTCCACGGCAACCGTCCCACCACCACCATCCTGGCCGAGGAGCTGACCCCCTCCGTCCTCGGCCAGCTCATCGCCCTGTACGAGCACAAGGTCTTCGTCCAGGGCGCGATCTGGAACATCGACTCCTTCGACCAGTGGGGCGTCGAACTCGGCAAGGTCCTCGCGAAGCGGGTCGAGCCCGCGCTTACCGAAGGCGCGGAGGTCGAGGGCCTGGACGCTTCGACGAAGTCCCTGGTCGCCACGTACCGCGCGATGCGAGGCCGCTGATGGCGGCCGACGACGAGGTGCTCCCCGGGTTCCTGGACCTGCTGACCCCGGAGAACCGGGAATGGCTCCGGAGCCTCCCGGAGGCCGAACAGCGCGACGTGGCGACCCGTCACCTCGAAGCCGTCCAGGGCGACAAGGAGCACGGCCTGGGCCGGTACGACACGCATGACACTGACGTGTCGGGGGTCGCGGTGGGTGACCTCCAGGACCCCGGCCACCTCGCCAACGCGATGGTCCGCCAGGAGCAGGAACGACGGTCGTGACGAGCTGAGGTCGGGGGCCCGCTCGCGGGCCGGCTTCCCGATTCACGGTGGTGCGGGCCCGGGCCCTCCAGACTTCGTCCTCCGGTCCCGCGCCCTCCCGTACGCGCCACGCTGACACGTACGGGGGTGGGGGGACGCCTGCCCCCCACCGGCCGTTGGTCGCGGTACGGCGGGAGGGGGCGGGCCGTAGGACGGAGTCTGGAGGGCCGGTCCCGTGTCCGGGCTGCGGGGGCGCCACCCGGCACGGCCTGCCAGTCGGCCCCGGAGTCTGGCCCGCCGTCGGGCGCCGAAACCCTGTCCCGACTGCGGGCAGCTCGATGGTGGTGCGGGCCCGGGCCCTCCAGACTTCGTCCTCCGGTCCCGCGCCCTCCTGTACGTGTTCGGCTTTCGCGGTGTGGGTGGGGGGACGTCTGCCCCCGCTGGCCGTTGGTCGCTGTGCGGCGGGAGGGGGCGGGCCGTAGGACGGAGTCTGGAGGGCCGGGCCCGTGTCCGGGCTGCGGCGGCGCCACCCGGTACGGTCTGCCGGTCGGCTACGGAGTCCGGCCCGCCGTCGGGCGGCGAAAGTCTCTTGGGCAGTTGGACACCACGGCGGACGGCCCCGCTCCCACCCGGGAACGGGGCCGTCCGCCGTACAGCGGTGTCAGGCCGAAGCCGGCGGATACAGCCCGCGCGGCAGTTGCGAGGCGGCTGCCTCGTCGAGGAGCCACAGGGTGCGGCTGCGGCCGTACGCGCCCGCGGCCGGGGCCTGGATCTCCCCGGCGCCGGAGAGCGCCATCGCCGCGGCCTTCGCCTTGTCCTCGCCCGCCGCGAGCAGCCAGACCTCCCGTGCCGCGCGGATCGCGGGCAGGGTGAGGGAGAGGCGGGTGGGCGGGGGCTTGGGGGCGCCGTGCACGGCGACGACCGGGCGTTCCGTCTCCCGTACGGCGGGCAGCTCGGGGAAGAGCGACGCGACGTGGGTGTCCGGGCCGACGCCCAGCAGGAGGACGTCGAAGGACGGGACGGGACCGTGGTCCTCGGGGCCCGCCGCGGCGCTCAGCTCGACCGCGTACGCCTCCGCCGCGGCGTCCGCGTCGTTGCCGTACGGGCCGTTGGACGGGGCCATCACGTGCACCCGCGCCGGGTCCACCGGAACGCTGTCCAGCAGGGCCTCGCGGGCCTGCGTGTAGTTGCGCTCCGGGTCGCCGTCCGGGAGGAACCGCTCGTCGCCCCACCACAGGTCGAGGCGGGACCAGTCGACCGCGTCCCGGGCGGGCGCCTCGGCGAGAGCCGCGAGCAGCCCGTTGCCGTTGCGGCCGCCCGTCAGGACGACGGAGGCGGAGCCGCGGGCGGCCTGGGCGTCCACGATCTTCGTGATCAGCCGGGCCGCCGCGGCCTTGGCCATCAGCTCCTTGTCGCGGTGGACGACGACCTGCGGCGCGCTCACTCGGAGGCCGCCTTGGAGGCCGCCTTCTTGGAAGCGGACTTCTTGGCGGGGGCCTTGACCTTGGTGTCGGAGGGCTCGGAGCCTTCCGGCGCCTCGGACTTGGCGTCCGCCGTCTTCGGCTGATCCGCCGCGGCCGCCGGCTCGTCGGAGGACTCGGCCGCCTTCGCCGCCAGCGGGGTCTGGGCCCGCTGCGGCTCACCGAGCCGGTCGACGCCGTACTTCAGCGTCGAGGCGTACGTGTCGTCCGGGTCGAGCCGACGCAGCTCCTCCGCCAGCAGTTCGGCGGTCTCGCGCCGCTTGAGCGCGACGTTGCGGTCCGGCTGGCCCTGCATGGCGAGGGTGGCCAGCGAGCCGTCCGCGCGGTCCAGCGCGACCGGGCCGCAGTCGGTCTCCATCCGGACGGCCGTCAGGCCGGGACCGGCCGAGAGCAGCCGCCGTACGGGTACGCCCAGCCGGTCGGCGAGCCACATGCCGAGGAGTTCGACGCTGGGGTTGAACTCCTCGCCCTCGACCTCGACCTCGGCGACCTTGCAGGGCAGCTGGTCGAGCGCCGCGGCCAGCATCGAGCGCCAGGGCGTGATGCGGGTCCACGACAGGTCCGTGTCGCCGGGCGAGTACGCGTCAGCGCGCTCGGCCAGCTCCCGGATCGGGTTCTCGGCGGTGTACATGTCGGTGACGCGCCGCTGGGCGAGCGCGCCGAGCGGGTCGCGTGCCGCGTCCACCGGGGCGTTGACCGGCCACCACACGACGACCGGAGCATCCGGCAGCAGCAGCGGCAGGACCACGGACTGGGCGTGGTTGATGGCCTCGCCGTAGAGCCGCAGGACGACCGTCTCACCTGTACCGGCGTCCGCGCCGACGCGGACCTCGGCGTCCAGGCGGGCCTTGGCGCGGTCGCGGGGCGACCGGCTGACGCGCTTGATGACGACGAGGGTGCGCGAGGGGTGCTCGCGGGACGCCTCGTTCGCGGCCTTCAGGGCGTCGTAGGCGTTCTCCTCGTCGGTGACGATGACGAGGGTGAGCACCATGCCGATGGCGGGGGTGCCGATGGTACGACGGCCCTGGACCAGCGCCTTGTTGATTTTGCTGGCCGTGGTTTCCGTCAGGTCGATCTTCATGGCCGACGCCAGCTCCGTCCGTCTCGTGCGAGCATTTCGTCCGCCTCGTCCGGTCCCCAGGTTCCGGCCGTGTACTGCGCGGGCTTGCCGTGCTGGTCCCAGTACTCCTCGATCGGGTCGAGAATCCGCCAGGACTGCTCGACCTCCTCGACGCGCGGGAAGAGGTTGGCGTCACCGAGCAGGACGTCCAGGATCAGGCGCTCGTACGCCTCCGGGCTGGACTCGGTGAAGGACTCGCCGTAGGCGAAGTCCATCGAGACGTCCCGTACCTCCATGGAGGTACCGGGCACCTTCGACCCGAAGCGCATGGTCACGCCCTCGTCCGGCTGGACGCGGATGACCAGGGCGTTCGCGCCCAGTTCTTCGGTGGCGGTGTGGTCGAAGGGGGAGTGCGGCGCGCGCTGGAAGACGACCGCGATCTCCGTGACGCGGCGGCCCAGGCGCTTGCCGGTGCGCAGGTAGAAGGGGACGCCCGCCCAGCGGCGGTTGTCCACCTCCAGCTTGATCGCGGCGTAGGTGTCGGTCCGGGAGTTCGGGTCGATGCCGTCCTCCTCCAGATAGCCGACGACCTTCTCGCCGCCCTGCCAGCCGGCCGCGTACTGGGCGCGCACGGTCTCCTTGCCCAGGTCGGCGGGGAGCCGTACGGCGCCGAGCACCTTGGTCTTCTCGGCGACCAGCGCGTCCGCGTCGAAGGAGGCGGGCTCCTCCATGGCGGTCAGCGCGAGCAACTGGAGGAGGTGGTTCTGGATCACGTCGCGCGCGGCGCCGATGCCGTCGTAGTAGCCGGCGCGGCCGCCGATGCCGATGTCCTCGGCCATGGTGATCTGGACGTGGTCGACGTAGGACCGGTTCCAGAGCGGCTCGAAGAGGGTGTTGGCGAAGCGCAGCGCCAGGATGTTCTGGACCGTCTCCTTGCCCAGGTAGTGGTCGATGCGGAAGACCGACTCGGGCGGGAAGACCTCGTGGACGATCCGGTTCAGCTCCTTGGCGCTGGCCAGGTCGTGCCCGAAGGGCTTCTCGATGACGGCGCGGCGCCAGCAGTCGCCCTGCTGGTCGGCCAGGCCGTGCTTCTTGAGCTGCTGGACGACGGTGGGGAAGAACTTGGGGGGAACGGACAGGTAGAAGGCGAAGTTGCCGCCGGTGCCCTGGGCCTTGTCGAGTTCCTCGATGGTGTCCTTGAGGGTCTCGAAGGCCTCGTCGTCGTCGAAGTTGCCCTGGACGAACCGGCAGCCCTGGACGAGCTGCTGCCAGACCTCTTCGCGGAACGGCGTACGGGAGTGCTGTTTGACGGCCTCGTACACCTCCTGCGCGAAGTCCTGGTGCTCCCACTCGCGGCGGGCGAAGCCGATGAGGGAGAAGCCCGGCGGCAGCAGCCCGCGGTTGGCCAGGTCGTAGACAGCAGGCATCAGCTTTTTACGGGACAAATCGCCCGTGACGCCGAAGATGACCAGGCCCGACGGCCCCGCGATACGCGGGAGCCGTCGGTCCGCGGCGTCACGCAGCGGATTGCTGCTGGACAAGGTGGGTCAGCCCTCCGAAGGAGCGAGGCGCTTGAGCTCCGCCTCAGTGGACTTGAGCAGGTCGTTCCAGGACGCCTCGAACTTCTCGACGCCCTCGTCCTCCAGCACCTGCACGACGTCGTCGTACGAGATGCCGAGCTTCGCCAGCGCGTCGAGGTCGGCCTGCGCCTGCTCGTAGCTGCCGCGCACCTTGTCACCGGAGATCTCGCCGTGGTCGGCGGTGGCCTCCAGGGTGGCCTCGGGCATGGTGTTGACCGTGTTCGGCGCCACCAGCTCCTCGACGTACATGGTGTCCTTGAGCGACGGGTCCTTGACGCCGGTCGAGGCCCACAGCGGACGCTGCTTGTTGGCGTGCGCCTTCTCCAGCGCGTTCCAGCGGTCCGAGGAGAAGACCTCTTCGTACGCCTGGTAGGCCAGCCGGGCGTTGGCGACGGCGGCCTTGCTCTTCAGCGCCTTGGCCTCGTCGGTGCCGATCGCGTCCAGGCGCTTGTCGGTCTCGGTGTCCACGCGGGACACGAAGAAGGACGCCACCGAGTGGATCTTGGACAGGTCCAGGCCGGCGGCCTTGGCCTTCTCCAGACCCTCCAGGTACGCGGCCATCACCTCGCGGTAGCGCTCCAGCGAGAAGATCAGCGTGACGTTGACGCTGATGCCCCGGGCGATCGTCTCGGTGATCGCCGGCAGGCCCGCCTTGGTGGCCGGGATCTTGATCAGCGCGTTGGGGCGGTCCACCAGCCAGGCGAGCTGCTTGGCCTCGGCGACGGTGGCGCGGGTGTCGTGCGCCAGGCGCGGGTCGACCTCGATGGAGACCCGGCCGTCCTGGCCGTCGGTGGCGTCGAAGACCGGGCGCAGGATGTCGGCCGCGTCCCGGACGTCCGCCGTGGTGATCATCCGGATGGCTTCCTCGACGGTCACCTTGCGGGCCGCGAGGTCGGTGAGCTGGGTGTCGTACCCGTCGCCCTGCGAGATGGCCTTCTGGAAGATCGACGGGTTGGTGGTGACACCGACGACGTGCTGCTGGTCGATCAGCTCGGCCAGGTTGCCGGACGTGATCCGCTTGCGGGACAGGTCGTCCAGCCAGATCGCGACGCCTTCGTCGGAGAGGCGCTTGAGTGCGTCTGTCATGGGGTTTGCATCTCCTACTTGTTCGTGTACGGGCGTCAGCGCTGGGCCGCTGCGAGCGATTCCCGGGCCGCCGTGGCGACCGCGTCGGCGGTGAAGCCGAACTCGTGGAAGAGGACCTTGGCGTCCGCCGAGGCACCGAAGTGCTCCAGCGAGACGATGCGGCCCTGGGTGCCCACGTAGCGGTGCCAGGTCAGGCCGATGCCGGCCTCGACCGCGACCCGGGCCTTGACCGTCGGCAGCAGCACGCTGTCGCGGTACCCCTGGTCCTGCTCCTCGAACCACTCGACGGACGGCATCGAGACGACGCGCGTCGGAATGCCCTCGGCCTGCAGCGCCTCGCGCGCCTCGACGGCGAGCTGCACCTCGGAGCCGGTACCGATCAGGATGACCTGCGGCTCGCCGCCCTCGGCCTCGAACAGCACGTAGCCGCCCTTGGCCGCGGCCGGGTTCGCCTCGTACGTCGGTACGCCCTGGCGGGTGAGCGCGAGGCCGTGCGGCGCCGGCTTGCTCTGGTGGCGGCGCAGGATCTCGGCCCAGGCGGTGGCGGTCTCGTTGGCGTCGGCCGGGCGGACGATGTTCAGGCCCGGGATGGCGCGCAGCGCGGACAGGTGCTCGACCGGCTGGTGGGTCGGGCCGTCCTCGCCGAGGCCGATGGAGTCGTGCGTCCACACGTAGGTCACCGGCAGCTGCATGAGCGCGGCGAGCCGGACGGCGGGGCGCATGTAGTCGGAGAACACCAGGAAGGTGCCGCCGTAGATGCGGGTGTTGCCGTGCAGCGCGATGCCGTTCATGGTCGAGCCCATGGCGTGCTCGCGGATGCCGTAGTGGACCGTGCGGCCGTACGGGCTGGCCTCGGGCAGCGGGTTGCCCTCGGGCAGGAACGACGAGTTCTTGTCGATCGTGGTGTTGTTCGAGCCGGCGAGGTCGGCGGAGCCGCCCCACAGCTCGGGCACGACCGCGCCCAGCGCCTGGAGGATCTTGCCGGAGGCGGCGCGGGTGGCGACGCCCTTGCCGGTCTCGAAGGCGGGCAGCGCCTTCTCCCAGCCGTCCGGCAGCTCGCCCGCCTGGATGCGGTCGAACTGGGCGGCGCGCTCCGGGTTGGCCTCGCGCCAGGCGGCGAGCTTGCGGTCCCACTCGGCGTGCGCCTCGCTGCCGCGCTTCCAGGCGGCGCGGGTGTGCTCGATGACCTCGTCGGAGACCTCGAAGGACTTCTCCGGGTCGAAGCCGAGCACCTTCTTGGTGGCCGCGACCTCTTCGTCACCCAGCGCGGAGCCGTGCGCGGCCTCGGTGTTCTGGGCGTTCGGGGCGGGCCAGGCGATGATCGAGCGGGCCGCGATGAAGGAGGGACGCTCGGTCTCCTCCTGGGCCGCCTTCAGCGCCTGCGCCAGGCCGACCGGGTCGAGGTCGCCGCTGGGGAGCTGGTCGACGCGCTGGACGTGCCAGCCGTACGACTCGTAGCGCTTGAGAGTGTCCTCGGAGATCGCGGTCTCGGTGTCGCCCTCGATGGAGATGTGGTTGTCGTCCCACAGCAGTACGAGGTTGCCGAGCTTCTGGTGGCCGGCGAGCGACGAGGCCTCGGCCGACACGCCCTCCTGGAGGCAGCCGTCACCGGCGATGCACCAGACGGTGTGGTCGAACGGCGAGGTGCCGGGGGCGGCCTCCGGGTCGAACAGACCGCGCTCGTAGCGGGCGGCCATGGCCATGCCCACCGCGTTGGCGACACCCTGGCCGAGCGGGCCGGTCGTGGTCTCCACGCCGACCGTGTGGCCGTACTCCGGGTGGCCGGGGGTCTTGGAGCCCCAGGTGCGGAAGGACTTCAGGTCGTCCAGCTCCAGGCCGTAGCCGGCCAGGTAGAGCTGGATGTAGAGGGTCAGGCTGGAGTGGCCCGCGGAGAGGACGAACCGGTCGCGGCCGGTCCACTTCGCGTCCGCCGGGTCGTGCCGCATCAGCTTCTGGAAGAGAACGTAAGCGGCCGGCGCGAGGCTCATGGCGGTACCCGGATGGCCGTTACCGACCTTCTGCACGGAATCCATGGCCAGGACGCGGACGGTATCGACGGCCCGCTGGTCCAGGTCGGTCCACTCGAAATCTGTGGTGGTCGGCTTGGTGCTCACCCTGAGTCAGGGCTCCTCTCCACATGTCGAATGCCGGGGACGGTTTGTCCGCCGGGCGTTGTCGAGCCTACCCCTGCATCTACGGCCGTCTTTTCGACGGAGCGTCGACGGCTCACCATGAGAAAACTCGACGCCTTAGGCAACCAAATCCGGACTCCGGACATTCCCGCCCCGGACGAGACGGCCACCACTCCAGACTGCCGGGCGGTGCCCGCCTTCGCCTCCTGAACGGCGTGAACGGCGGGCGAAGCGCCTGCGGAGGCGCGCCCGTGCGGAGTGGTGGCGGGGTGCGGGCGGGTGCCGGGACCGGGGCGCGGCGCGCCCAGGGAGCCATCGGGGGGTACGGCCCCAATCGCCCCGGTACCCCCTCAACACGACCCCACCCCCGCGAAGGCCGTCGTATGGCCAACGTCTAAAGTGGCGTGGTACGCGCAAGCCTTAACCGGGTCTTCACGGCCGGGAACGCTTGCTGGCCTTATCTTCGCGGCGCAAGCCGCTGATGTTACTTCCAGGGGTGTGCGTGACGGCCGTCGAATCCCGTCCTGCGGGGGTGCTCACAACGAGCCCGCAGGGTTCAGGTCACCGTCCGTTCGGGGCCCGAGTCAAGGCGTTCGTGGCGCTGACCAAGCCGCGCGTCATCGAGCTGCTGCTCATGACGACGGTGCCGGTGATGTTCCTGGCGGCCGGTGGCGTCCCCGACCTCTGGCTGGTGCTGGCCACCTGCGTGGGCGGCTATCTCTCCGCCGGCGGCGCGGCCGCGTACAACATGTACATCGACCGCGACATCGACGCCCTGATGGACCGCACCTCGCAGCGGCCGCTGGTCACCGGAATGGTCTCCCCCCGCGAGTGCCTGGTCTTCGCGACCGCACTGGCGGTCGGCTCGACCGCCTGGTTCTGGTTCCTGGTCAACCCGCTGTCGGCGATGCTCTCGCTCGGGGCCCTGCTCTTCTACGTCGTCGTCTACACGATGATCCTCAAGCGGCGTACCGCGCAGAACATCGTCTGGGGCGGCATCGCGGGCTGCATGCCGGTCTTCATCGGCTGGTCCGCGGTGACCAACACCGTCTCCTGGGCCTCGGCCGTCCTCTTCCTCGTCATCTTCTTCTGGACGCCGCCGCACTACTGGCCGCTGTCGATGAAGGCCAAGGACGACTACGAGCGGGTCGGCGTGCCGATGCTGCCGGTCATCGCGGGCAACAAGGCCGTGGCGCGGCAGATCGTGGCGTACAGCTGGGTGATGGTCCTGGTGTCGCTGCTGCTCCAGCCGCTCGGCTACACCGGCTGGTTCTACACGGTGGTGGCGGTGCTGTGCGGCGCCTTCTGGCTGAAGGAGGCGCACGGTCTCCAGGCCCGCGCCAAGGCCGGGATCACCGGGGCCAAGCTGAAGGAGATGCGGCTGTTCCACTGGTCGATCACTTATGTGTCGCTGCTGTTCGTCGCCATCGCCGTGGACCCGTTCCTGCGGTAGGGCGCTTCCGCGCAGACGTATCGCCGGGCCCGTCACGATCCGTTCGTGGCGGGCCCGCGGCGTGTGCGCGGTGCCCCGGACGGCTCTTCCCCCGCTGATTACCGACGGGTAGCATCCTGTCCATGGCAGACACACAGCAGGCGGACGCGGCGGACGAGCAGACCGGCGGGCAGCCCGCGCCGGGTCGGGCGGACAAGCGGGCCGAGCGGCGGGCCGCCCGGCTGGCCAAGGAGATCGCGGCCTTCGCCGCCTCCCACGGCGGCAGCGCCGACGGCCAGCTCGCCCACATCGCCCGCGGCAGCGTCCGGATCGCGCTGGTCGGCGCGGACGGCCAGTGGGGCAACCTCGTCGCAGGGACGCAGGACGTCGCGCGGGCCGCGGCCGAGCGGGCCGGAGTCACTTTGCACGAGGAATTCGACGGCGACCTCGCGGCCAAGGTGCGCACCGGTCCGTACGAATGGTCGCGGATGGCGGGCATCCAGGTGGGTGGCCCGGCCAACCCCTGAAGCCGGGGCCGGGCCGGGCCCGCTACCTGACGACCGCGTCGTCCGTTGAGCCCACCAGGGGCGGCGTCCGTGCCGCGCCGGGTGGGCTTTCGGCGCCGCGGGCGCCTTAGGCTTCGGCGAGGAGGGGCGGATGGACCGACTGCCACGGCTCGTGGACCAGCACAGCCACGGCGCGCTCCACGGAGACCTCGGGCTCGGCGCCTTCGAGGCGCATCTGGCCGCCGCCTCCGGCGGCCACGGCCCGGCGCCGGCCGGCACCACCTTCTTCGACAGCTGGACCGGCCTCGGCGTACGCCGCTGGTGCCCGCCCCTGCTGGGCCTGGAGGCGCACTGCCCGCCCGCCCGCTACCTCGCCCGCAGGCGGGAGCTGGGCGCCTTCCACGCGAGCCGTCTGCTGCTGCGCGGCACCGGTATCGGTACGTTCCTGCTGGAGACCGGTGCCCCCAGCGAGCTGACCACGGCCGGTGAGCTGGCCGCCGCCGCCGAGGCCCGCGCCCACGAGGTCGTACGGCTCGAACCGCTCGCCGAGCAGATCGCGGACACCTCCGGCAGCGTCGACTCCTTCGTCGGCTACACGGCCGAAGCGATCTACGCGGCCGCCCAGGACGCCACCGCCTTCGCCTCCGGCACCACCTTCTGCGAGGGCCGCGCCCCCGAGGCGGCCGAGGTGCGGCGCGCGGCCGAACGGTGGCTGCGGGACCGCAGGCCGGGGGAGCGGCTGACCGAGCCGGCGCTGCTGCGGCACCTGCTGTGGAGCGCGGTCGCCACCGGCGTACCCGTACAGCTGCACTGCCCCGATCCACTGCCGCTGGCGGGGTTCATGCAGGCCACCACCGGTATCGGCACGGACCTGGTGCTGCTGCCCCGGCCGCCGCACCACCGCCGTGCGGCGCAGTTGGCCGCCGTCCATCCGCACGTCTACGCGGACGCCGGGCCGGACCCCGCGGAAACGCTCAGGCAGGCCCCGTTCGGCAAGCTGATGTTCTCCACGGGGGCGCGGGCGCTGCCCGAGCTGTACGTGACGGGCGCGCGCTTCTTCGTACGGGCCGTCGAACGGGTCGTACGGGAGTGGGCCGAGGAAGGCATGTGCGCGCGGGCGGACGCGGGGCGGATCACCGCCATGGTCGCGTCCGGGACCGCGCGCCGCGTCTACCGGCTGGAGGCGGAGGCGCCGGCGGCCGGCTGAGGCGCGGCGGCACCGGCGGTTCCGGTGGCCTCCGCGGGCTCGGCGGCGGGGGCGGGGACCTCGGTGCCGGGCGCGGCCGTCTCCCCTTCACCGGCCGGTACGGGCCCCCGGTCGCGCAGCGCCAGGTGGATCCGCAGGACGCAGATCCACACCAGCGTCGAGACCAGCATGTGCAGGCCGACGACGATCTCCGGCAGGCCCGCGAAGTACTGGATGTAGCCGATGACGCCCTGGAGCAGGATGCAGCCGAACAGCTCCAGCATCATGCGGCGCGGCGCGGCCGGTGCCTTGACGGCGCGCAGCGTGAACCACAGGGCCACGGACAGGCCGACGACGATGTAGACGAAGTCGACGTGCAACTGGGTGATCTCGTGCCAGTCCACCGGGATGCGGTGGACCTTCTTGGCGTCGCCCGCGTGCGGCCCGGCGCCGGTGACTACCGTACCGACGACGGTGAGCACGCCGGTCGCCAGGACCAGCAGCCCGGCGAGCTGGCGCACCGGGCGGGCGACCAGGTCGCGCGGCTCCTCGTCGCCCTCGGCGGCGCGCCGCCAGGCCAGTACGGAGACCGTGAGCAGGGCGGTGGTGAGGAGGAAGTGCGCGGCGACCAGGTACGGGTTCAGGCCGGTCAGGACGACGATGCCGCCCCAGACGGCGTTGCCCATGACGATCCAGAACATCGCCCAGCCGAGCCGGGTGAGCGAGCGGCGCCGCGGCGCGCGCGCCCGCGCCGCGATGATGAACACGCCGATGAACGCGCACAGCACGTACGTCAGCAGGCGGTTGCCGAACTCGATGAGGCCGTTGATGCCCATCGCGGAGGTCGGCGTCAGGCTGTCCGGGGTGCACTTGGGCCAGGTCGAGCAGCCCAGCCCGGACTGGGTGAGCCGGACGGCGCCGCCGGTCACCACGATGACGACGGACATCACGACGGTGGCCAGCGCGGCCCGCCGTACGAAGGCGGCGCTGGGCTGCCAGCGGCGCGCGATCAGCTCAAAGGGGTTCCACGTGTTCGGCACGCAGCCATCGTAGGCGGCGGCTTGTGCAAAGTTTCACGAGGGGGTGGGCAACGCGCGGGTCTCTTACGTACCCGCAGGTCACGCCCGGTCCCAGCGCCGGACCGGGCTGGCCCAGGGGCCGGTACCGGGCAGAACCGCTCCAGGTCCAGGGGCCGGAACCGGGCAGAGCCGCTACTCCCAGCGGAAGAACCTGGCCGCCGCGCCCAGCCCGAGCACCGCCCACACCGCGAGGATGCCGAGGTCACCCCACGGCATGCCCGCGCCGTGCTGGAGGACGTCCCGCAGGCCGTCCGACAGCGCGGAGATCGGCAGCAGCCCGAGCACCGACTGCGCCGCGTCCGGGAACTTGTCCAGCGGCACGATCACGCCGCCGCCCACCAGCAGCAGCAGGAAGACGAGGTTGGCCGCCGCCAGCGTCGCCTCCGCCTTGAGGGTGCCCGCCATCAGCAGGCCGAGGCCGGAGAACGCCGCCGTACCGAGGACGAGCAGCAGCACCACGGACAGCGGGTTGCCGTGCGGGGACCAGCCCAGCACGAACGCGATCACCGTCAGCAGCACGATCTGGAGGATCTCGGTCACCAGCACCGAGCAGGTCTTCGCCGTCATCAGCGCCCAGCGCGGCAGCGGCGACGCGGCCAGTCGCTTCAGGACCCCGTACCGGCGCTCGAAGCCGGTCGCGATGGCCTGCCCGGTGAAGGCGGTGGACAGCACGGCCAGCGCCAGGATGCCCGGCGCCAGGAAGTCGACCGCCTTGCCGGCGCCCGTGTCGACGATGTCGACGGCGGAGAACAGCACCAGCAGCAGCGTCGGAATGACGACGGTCAGCAGCAGCTGCTCGCCGTTGCGCAGCAGCATCCTCGTTTCGAGGAGGGCCTGCGCGCGGATCATCCGGGGCAGCGGGGCCGCGCCGGGCCGGGGGGCGAAGGTGCCGGCGACGGCCGCGCCGCCCCCGTCCGTCGTGCCGGTGGCGGTCATGAACGCAGCTCCTTGCCGGTCAGTTCGAGGAAGACGTCCTCCAGGGTGTGCCGCTCGACCGCTATGGCGTCCGGCAGCACGCCGTGCTGCGCGCACCAGGAGGCGACCGTCGCCAGCAGTTGCGGATCGATCGTGCCGGTCACCCGGTATGTGCCGGGCGTCAGCTCGGCCGCCGCGCTGTCCGCGGGCAGCGCCTTGAGCAGCGCGCCCAGGTCGAGGCCGGGCCGTCCGGTGAAGCGCAGGGTGTTCTCGGCGCCGCCCTTGCACAGCTCCTCCGGGCTGCCCTGGGCGATCACCCGGCCGCCGTCGATGATCGCGACATCGTCGGCGAGCTGCTCGGCCTCGTCCATGAAGTGGGTGGTCAGTACGGTGCTGACGCCGTCGGCGCGCAGTTCCCGTACGAGGTCCCAGGTGGCGTGCCGGGCCTGCGGGTCCAGCCCGGCCGTCGGCTCGTCCAGGAAGACCAGCTCGGGGCGGCCCACGACGGCCATGGCCAGCGCGAGCCGCTGCTGCTGTCCGCCGGACAGCCGCCGGTAGTTCGTACGGCCGCAACTGCCCAGGCCGAGCCGGTCCATCAGCAGGTCCACGTCGACAGGGTGCGCGTGCAGGCTGGCGGTGTGCCGCAGCATCTCTTCCGCCCTGGCGCCCGCGTAGACGCCGCCGGACTGGAGCATCACGCCGATACGGGGGCGTAGCGCCGCGGCGTCGGCGACCGGGTCCAGGCCCAGGACGCGGACGGTGCCCGCGTCGGGGCGGCGGTAGCCCTCGCAGATCTCGACGGTGGTGGTCTTCCCGGCACCGTTGGGCCCGAGGACGGCGGTGACCGAGCCCGCCTCGACCCTGAGGTCGAGGCCGTCCACCGCGGTCTTGGTCCCGTACCGCTTGACCAGGCCGGTGACCTCGACGGCAGGCGGACGGCCGGGGGTCCGGGGGGTGTCCCCGGAGGAGGCGCTGCGCATGACCGGAAGTCTACGAAGCGCGGGGGTGCCGGCAGGAGCGGGGGCGAAAAGGTGCCGACTCCCGCCGGAAAGGAACCGGATGAGGAACCGGAGAAGGCGGACTCACGCGACAAAAAGAACAGAGTCCTTCGGGTGGGGGAGCGGGGCGGTCCTGTGCGGGGCGTAGATCGTCCGGGTCCCGGGCCGGGCCGCGAGGCGGACCCCCGGCTGCTGCCGGAACCGGCGAACTCGCAGGTCACCACGGGTGTCGGTGCACACGTACGAAGCTCGGACCGGTGCGGCAATTAGGTGACCCTAAGTGATCGAGGCCACCGGTCCGTGATCCGGCAGAGGGTTGTCTCGGCCTGAGGAATTACGCAACAATGGCGTTGTGAAATATGCGAGCGAGGAACAGGAAGGCACCGCGGCCCGCCCGGCCGGCGGGCCGGACCGCCCCGCGCCCGCACGGACGGCGCGGTCCGCCTCCGGCGCCGCGCCGCACCACGACGAACAGCAGGGCACGCGCAACCGCGTCGCGCGTTCCATCCTCGACCACGGTCCGTCCACCGCGGCCGAGCTGGCCCTCAGGCTGGAGCTGACCCAGGCGGCCGTCCGCCGCCACCTCGACACCCTCGTCGCGGAGAACGTGGTCGAGCCCCGCGAGAAGCGCGTCTACGGCGCGCGCACCCGCGGCCGCCCGGCCAAGGTCTTCGCGCTCACCGACTGCGGCCGGGACGCCTTCGACCAGTCCTACGACCAGCTCGCGGCCGACGCGCTGCGCTGGATCGCGGAGAGCGCGGGCGGCGGCGAGCTGGGCGAGGCCGCGATCGCGGCGTTCGCCCGCGCCCGCTTCGCCGCGCTGGCCGAGGGCTACCGCGCGAGCGTGGAGTCCGCGTCCCCCGAAGGACGTACGCAGGCACTTGCCGAGGCGTTGACCGCGGACGGGTACGCTGCTACGGCACGCAGCGCGCCCAGTCATCAGCTAGGTGAGCAGCTCTGCCAGCACCACTGCCCGGTCGCCCACGTCGCCGAGCAGTTCCCGCAGCTGTGCGAGGCGGAGACCGAGGTCTTCTCCCGCCTGCTGGGGACCCACGTGCAACGTCTTGCCACCATCGCCCACGGCGACGGTGTCTGCACGACCTTCGTCCCGAAGGGCCGCGAGGCCGCCGGCAAGACCGCCCACCGCACCACCAAGACCACCAATGCTTCTGCAAGCACGGCCGGGAGGAACCCCGCATGACTCTCCCCACGGAGACTGCTCACCCTGAGCTTGAGGGCCTGGGCACGTACGAATACGGCTGGGCCGACTCCGACGTGGCCGGCGCTTCCGCCAAGCGCGGCCTGTCCGAGGAGGTCGTCCGCGACATCTCGGGCAAGAAGAACGAGCCCGAGTGGATGCTCAAGCTCCGCCTCAAGGGCCTGAAGCTCTTCGACAAGAAGCCCATGCCGAACTGGGGCTCGGACCTGTCGGGCATCGACTTCGACAACATCAAGTACTTCGTGCGCTCCACGGAGCAGCAGGCCGCCTCCTGGGAGGACCTGCCCGAGGACATCAAGAACACCTACGACAAGCTGGGCATCCCCGAGGCGGAGAAGCAGCGGCTGGTCGCGGGTGTGGCCGCGCAGTACGAGTCCGAGGTGGTCTACCACCAGATCCGCGAGGACCTGGAGCAGCAGGGCGTCCTGTTCCTGGACACCGACACCGCGCTC
This sequence comes from Streptomyces sp. NPDC026394, assembly GCF_055567735.1. Taxonomy (NCBI): domain Bacteria; kingdom Bacillati; phylum Actinomycetota; class Actinomycetes; order Kitasatosporales; family Streptomycetaceae; genus Streptomyces; species Streptomyces sp. NPDC026394. The sequence continues at coordinate 129,536 of NZ_JBVHPX010000014.1, read as the reverse complement.
AAGGAGCACCCGGAGCTCTTCAAGGAGTACTTCGGCACGGTGATCCCGGCCGGCGACAACAAGTTCGCCTCGCTGAACACCGCGGTCTGGTCGGGCGGCTCGTTCATCTACGTCCCCAAGGGCGTGCACGTGGACATCCCGCTCCAGGCGTACTTCCGCATCAACACCGAGAACATGGGTCAGTTCGAGCGGACGCTGATCATCGTCGACGAGGACGCCTACGTCCACTACGTCGAGGGCTGCACGGCCCCGATCTACAAGTCCGACTCGCTGCACTCCGCGGTCGTCGAGATCATCGTGAAGAAGGGCGGCCGCTGCCGCTACACGACGATCCAGAACTGGTCGAACAACGTCTACAACCTGGTCACCAAGCGCGCCGTCGCCTACGAGGGCGCGACCATGGAGTGGGTCGACGGCAACATCGGCTCCAAGGTGACGATGAAGTACCCGGCCGTCTACCTGATGGGCGAGCACGCCAAGGGCGAGACCCTGTCCATCGCCTTCGCGGGCGAGGGCCAGCACCAGGACGCGGGCGCCAAGATGGTCCACATGGCTCCCCGCACGTCCTCCAACATCGTCTCCAAGTCGGTGGCGCGGGCCGGTGGCCGTACGTCCTACCGCGGCCTGATCGAGATCGGCGAGGGCGCCGAGGGCTCCAAGTCCAACGTGCTGTGCGACGCCCTGCTCGTCGACACGATCTCCCGCTCGGACACCTACCCGTACGTGGACGTCCGCGAGGACGACGTCACGATGGGCCACGAGGCGACCGTCTCCAAGGTCAGCGACGACCAGCTCTTCTACCTGATGGCGCGCGGCCTGTCCGAGGACGAGGCGATGGCGATGATCGTGCGCGGCTTCGTCGAGCCGATCGCCCGCGAGCTGCCGATGGAGTACGCGCTGGAGCTGAACCGGCTGATCGAGCTGCAGATGGAAGGCGCGGTCGGCTGACGCCCCCCGCGCACGCAGCGACTGAATTCTCACGAGGAAGAGAGCACGACGACAGCCATGGCTGAGGCTCAGACAATCCCGGCGGGGTCCACGACCACCGGTTCGATCGCGGTGGCCGCCGAGTCCACCGTCGCCACCCGGATGAGCGCGCCGCCGTCCTACGACGTGGCGGACTTCCCGGTGCCGCACGGCCGCGAGGAGGAGTGGCGCTTCACCCCCCTCGCGCGCCTGAAGGGCCTGCACGACGGCACCGCCGTCGCGTCCGGCGCCGACCTGAAGATCGACATCACGGCGCCCGAGGGCGTCACCCACGAGCTCGTCGAGCGCGACGACCCGCGGGTCGGCAAGGCCGGCAAGCCCGTCGACCGGGTCGCCGCCCAGGCGTACAGCTCCTTCGAGAAGGCGTCCGTCATCACGGTGCCCAAGGAGACGGTGCTCACCGAGCCGATCCGCATCGCGGTGCACGGCGAGGGCGGTACGGCCTTCGGCCACCAGGTGATCGAGCTGGGCGCGTTCGCCGAGGCCGTCGTCGTCATCGACCACACCGGCGACGCGACGCTCGCCGCCAACGTCGACTACCTCATCGGCGACGGCGCCAAGCTGACCGTCGTCTCCGTGCAGGACTGGGACGACACCGCCGTCCACGTCGGCCAGCACAACGCGCTGGTCGGCCGGGACGCCGGCTTCAAGTCCGTGGTCGTCACCTTCGGCGGCGACGTGGTCCGGCTGCACCCGCGCGTCACCTACGCGGCCCCCGGCGGTGAGGCCGAGTTCTACGGCCTGTACTTCACCGACAACGGCCAGCACCAGGAGCACCGCCTCTTCGTCGACCACGAGGCGCAGAACTGCCGCTCCAACGTCGTCTACAAGGGCGCCCTCCAGGGCCAGGACGCGCACGCCGTCTGGATCGGCGACGTACTCATCCGGGCCGCCGCCACCGGCACGGACACCTACGAGCTCAACCGCAACCTCGTGCTCACCGACGGCGCGCGGGTCGACTCGGTGCCCAACCTGGAGATCGAGACCGGCGAGATCGTCGGCGCCGGCCACGCCTCGGCGACCGGCCGTTTCGACGACGAGCAGCTGTTCTACCTGATGGCCCGCGGCATCCCGGCCGACGAGGCCCGCCGGCTGGTCGTCCGCGGCTTCTTCACCGAACTCGTCCAGCAGATCGGCCTGCCGGACGTCGAGGAGCGCCTGATCGCCAAGATCGAGGCCGAGCTGGAAGCGTCCGTGGCATGAGCCCGGCCTACGTACGCGCCTGCGGGCTGGCCGAGCTGGAGGAGGACAGCCCCAAGCGCGTCGAGATCGACGGCGTGCCGGTCTCCCTCGTCCGTACCGAGGGGGAGGTGTTCGCGATCAACGACATCTGCTCGCACGCGAACGTCTCCCTGTCCGAGGGCGAGGTGGACGACTGCGCGATCGAGTGCTGGCTGCACGGCTCCAGCTTCGACCTGCGCACCGGCAAGCCGTCCGGGCTCCCCGCCACGCAGCCCGTCCCCGTATACCCCGTAAAGATCGAAGGAGAAGGCGCGGACGCTTCCGTGCTCGTCTCCGTCACCCAGGAGTCCTGAGTCCCCATGGCAACGCTTGAGATCCACGACCTGCACGTCTCCGTCGAGGCCGAAGGCGGCCCGCGCGAGATCCTGAAGGGCGTCGACCTGACCGTGAAGCAGGGCGAGACGCACGCCATCATGGGCCCCAACGGCTCCGGCAAGTCCACCCTCGCCTACTCGCTGGCGGGTCACCCCAAGTACACGATCACCGGCGGCACCGTCACCCTCGACGGCGAGGACGTCCTGGAGATGTCCGTCGACGAGCGCGCCCGCGCCGGCGTCTTCCTCGCCATGCAGTACCCGGTCGAGGTCCCCGGCGTCTCGGTCTCCAACTTCCTGCGTACGTCGGCCACCGCCATCCGCGGCGAGGCCCCGAAGCTGCGTACGTGGGTCAAGGAGGTCAAGGAGGCCATGGAGCGGCTGTCCATGGACCCGGCCTTCGCCGAGCGCAACGTCAACGAGGGCTTCTCCGGCGGTGAGAAGAAGCGCCACGAGATCCTCCAGCTGGAGCTGCTCAAGCCGAAGATCGCGATCCTCGACGAGACCGACTCCGGCCTGGACGTCGACGCGCTGCGCGTCGTCTCCGAGGGCGTCAACCGCGTCCGCGAGTCCGGTGACGTGGGCACCCTGCTGATCACCCACTACACCCGGATTCTCCGGTACATCAAGCCCGACCACGTCCACGTCTTCGCCAACGGCCGGATCGCCGAGTCCGGCGGCCCGGAGCTGGCGGACAAGCTGGAGGCCGAGGGCTACGAGGAGTACGTGAAGGGTGGCGCAACCGCGTGACAAAGCTGCCGGGCCTCCTCGACACAGAGGCGATCCGCAAGGACTTCCCCATCCTGGACCGACAGATCCATGACGGGAAGAAGGTCGTGTACCTGGACAACGCGGCCACCTCCCAGAAGCCCCGTCAGGTGCTCGACGCGCTGAACGGGTACTACGAGCGCTACAACGCCAACGTCCACCGCGGCGTGCACGTGCTCGCCGAGGAGGCCACGGCGCTGTACGAGGGCGCGCGCGACAAGGTCGCCGCCTTCGTCAACGCGCCCAGCCGCGACGAGGTGATCTTCACCAAGAACGCTTCGGAGTCGCTCAACCTCGTGGCCAACATGCTCGGCTGGGCGGACGAGCCGTACCGGGTCGATCACGACACCGAGATCGTCATCACCGAGATGGAGCACCACTCCAACATCGTGCCGTGGCAACTGCTCTCGCAGCGCACCGGCGCGAAGCTGAAGTGGTTCGGGCTGACCGACGACGGCCGGCTCGACCTGGACACGATCGACGAGGTCATCACCGACCGTACGAAGATCGTCTCCTTCACGCTCGTCTCCAACCTGCTGGGCACCGTCAACCCGGTCGAGGCGATCATCCGCCGCGCCCAGGAGGTCGGCGCGCTGGTCTGCATCGACGCCTCGCAGGCCGCCCCGCACATGGTGCTGGACGTCCAGGCCCTCCAGGCCGACTTCGTGGCCTTCACCGGCCACAAGATGTGCGGCCCGACCGGCATCGGCGTCCTGTGGGGCCGTCAGGAACTCCTGGAGGACCTGCCCCCGTTCCTCGGCGGCGGCGAAATGATCGAGACGGTGTCCATGCACTCCTCGACCTACGCCCCCGCGCCCCACAAGTTCGAGGCGGGCACGCCCCCGATCGCGCAGGCCGTCGGCCTCGGCGCGGCCGTGGACTACCTCTCCTCGATCGGCATGGAGAACATCGCCGCGCACGAGCACGCGATCACCGAGTACGCCGTCCGGCGGCTGCTGGAGGTCCCGGACCTGCGCATCATCGGCCCCGCCACGGCCGAGGACCGCGGCGCGACGATCTCCTTCACGCTCGGTGACATCCACCCGCACGACGTGGGCCAGGTTCTCGACGAGCAGGGCATCGCGGTCCGGGTCGGCCACCACTGCGCGCGGCCGGTCTGCCTGCGGTACGGAATTCCCGCGACCACGCGAGCGTCTTTCTACCTGTACTCCACTCCGGCCGAGGTCGACGCCCTCGTCGAGGGGCTGGAGCACGTCCGCAACTTCTTCGGATGAGGACGAGGACTGACTGAGCCGTGAAGCTGGATTCCATGTACCAGGACGTCATCCTGGACCACTACAAGCACCCGCACGGGCGCGGTCTTCGGGACGGCGACGCCGAGGTGCACCACGTCAACCCGACTTGCGGTGACGAGATCACCCTGCGCGTACGGCTCGACGGTGCGACCGTGGAAGACGTGTCGTACGAGGGCCAGGGCTGCTCCATCAGCCAGGCCAGCGCGTCCGTGCTCAACGACCTGCTGGTCGGCAAGGAGCTGGGCGAGGCGCAGAAGATCCAGGAGACCTTCCTGGAACTGATGCAGTCCCGCGGCCAGCTGGAGCCGGACGACGCGATGGAGGAGGTGCTGGAGGACGCCGTCGCGTTCGCCGGCGTCTCGAAGTACCCGGCCCGCGTCAAGTGCGCCCTGCTGAGCTGGATGGCTTGGAAGGACGCCACCGCCAAGGCCCTCTCCGAGGAGGCGAAAACCGCATGACCGACAACGCAGTGACCACCAAGCCGGCCTCGGAGGAAGAGGTCCGCGAGGCCCTCTACGACGTCGTCGACCCCGAGCTGGGCATCGACGTCGTCAACCTGGGCCTGATCTACGGCATCCACGTGGACGACGCCAACATCGCCACCATCGACATGACGCTCACCTCGGCGGCCTGCCCGCTGACCGACGTCATCGAGGACCAGGCGAAGTCCGCCACGGACGGCATCGTCAACGAACTGAAGATCAACTGGGTCTGGATGCCGCCGTGGGGCCCGGACAAGATCACCGATGACGGACGTGAGCAGCTCAGGGCACTGGGGTTCAACGTCTGATCGGAACGCGATCTGTTTTCGCGGCTGTGCCCGCCGGAGTACTTCCGGCGGGCACAGCCGTTTGCACGTCTACTTGCGCGCCGCCCGGAAGACCTCGGTCACCTGTACAGCCGTGACGATGTTGATGCAGCCGGTCTGGTTGGGATGTGCGGGAGTTCCCCACCTGATCGTCCGACCTCCTGACACGGCCACGTCCGCCCGGCGACCTTGCGGACGTGGCCCTCTCTGAGGACGAGGAAGAAGTGATGTGCTCGATGGTCGGCTGTGGTTCGTGCGCCGGAGGCGACGGGGGCAGGCGTCGGTCATGTGGGCAAGGCCGGTTACGCCCGCGCGCCATCCGCCCGCTCCTGTGAGGGATCGGCGGCCCCCGCCCCTGACGGACACCATGGGATCAAGGCGAACAAGCCGTGCGTACGCCGGCATCAGGGAGGAACCATGCAGGACGTCCAGGAAGCCGCCGAGTACGAATCCCCGGAAGTCGTGGAGGTCGGCGACTTCACCGAACTCACCCTCGGTCACGGAACCTATGGCAGCGACGGCAACGGCGGCCATCTGCCCCCCTGGTGGTGAGCCTGCCCTACCGGGCGCGCCCATCAGTGCCACAGCGCCCCCGCACCGGCATCTGCGGTTGGCGAAGCGCGCCGCGGTGATTGCGCCGACCCCCTGACACGGCCATGTCCGCCCGGCACACTGGCGGGCATGGCCGTTTCTCTGTATCAGCTCTCCATCGACGCGCACGATCTGAAGGGGCTCGCCACCTTCTGGGCCCAGGTGCTGGACTGGCGCATCATCCACGAGGACGAGGAAGAAGTGATCATCGCGGTGGACGAGCACGCGCTGCCGGGCATCGGCTTCCTCGCCGTACCGGAGGCGAAGGCGGGAAAGAACCGGCTGCACATCGAGCTGTCGCCGGACGACCAGGCCGCCGAGGTCGAACGGATCATCGGGCTCGGGGCGCGCCGGGTGGACGTGGGGCAGGGGGAGGATGTGTCGTGGGTGGTGCTGGCAGATCCTGAGGGGAACGAATTCTGCGTGCTGCGGCCGAAGAAGTCGTTGCTGGACTGACCGATGTCACCTACCCGCCGGAGCCGGCTGCCCCGACGAGCGGCGCGAGGACCGACCGGGCATGTGTCCACAGCAGTGCCCCGCCGATTCCCGGCACGACATGACGATGCGCACCAGGGACACGGGCAGCGAGCAGCGCTCCGTTGTCGGGTGAGTGGCTGGTGTCCTGCTCGCCGTACCAGATGTCGACCGGGACACGGATCTTGTCGAGGGCGAAGGGCCACCGCCCCATCGCCAGGACCGTGTCGCGGGCGTAACCGGCAGGGCCTTGAGCGAATGCCTCGTCCAAGGCCCTGCGGTAGCCGGCCGCGAAACCGGGGTCCTGGTACACGGCAAGGTCGGACTCCGGGCTTCCGGCCATGACCATGTCCCACATCGCATCCGCGGTGAAGGTCGCGAACAGCTCTTCGGCACCGGCCGGATCGTGCGCGGTCCGCTCGACGAGACCGCGCAGGTCCGGTTTCAGAACGGAAGCGAATTGCGGCGCGGCAACCTCGTCCGCGCCGGAGACGACCGCCAGTGCCGAGGCGACCCCCGCCGCGGCGCAGGCGAGAGCGAAGGGTGCGCCTTGGGAGTTCCCGACCATGGCGGGGCGCCCCAGCCCTCGCAGCAGACAGAGGTGCCGCAGGTCTTCGGCGAACGCGGAGAAGGTCCGCCCGGGGGCGGGCGTCGAGACGCCGAGCCCCGGACGGTCCACGGAGACGAGGCGCACGCCGAGCGACTCGACAACGTCTGCGCCGAAGCCGAGCCACCGGCTCGTGGCCGCCCCCGGGCACAGCAGGACGGGCACTCCGTCCGGCGGCCCCCACTCGGCCCAGCCGAGTAGCCGCCCGTCAGGCAGAGCGCTCTCGCCCAGCCGGTCAGGTGCATCGACATACGTAGACATGATCAACATCATGGGCGGGAGCGGGGCGCTCCGCACCCGAGTTTCGCCAAGCCGTGCCGGAGACGCCGGCGCGGAGGGGCGCGATCCGGTTGTGTACGACCGTACGCATCCTTGTGTACGCTCGTACATATGGTGTATGTGACGCTTGCCGCGGCGATCATCTCCGAGATCCTGGCGACGACCTCGATGAAGTACAGCGACGGCTTCAGCAAGCTGTGGCCCTCGCTCGGCACGGTGCTGGGATACGTCATCGCCTTCGTGCTGCTCGCGAAGACGCTGAAGACGATGGACGTCGGGACGGCGTACGCGATCTGGTCCGGGGCCGGGACGGCTGTCGTCGCGGCGATCGGGATGGTGTTTCTGGGGGAGGCGGCGACGGCGGCGCGGATCATCGGGGTGGTGCTGGTGATCGCGGGGGTCGTCGTGCTGAATCTGGGCGGGACGCACTGATGCCGCGCCGTTACGACCCGGACCGGCCGCAGCGGATCATCGACGCGGCGATCCGTGTGGTGGGCGAGCGGGGCATCGCCGGGCTCAGTCACCGTGCGGTGGCGGCCGAGGCGGACGTACCGCTGGGGTCCACGACGTACCACTTCGCCTCGCTGGACGACCTGTTGACGGCGGCGTTGCGGCAGGTCAACGGGGAGTGGCTGACCGGGATCGAGGTGTGGGTGCGGGGTGTGGATCCCGCGGCCCCGCTCGCGGACGAGGTGACGCGGCTGGTCGAGGAGTGGCTGGGCGGGGGTGAAGGCGGAAGCGGCGACCGGGCGCGGGTGGAGCTGGAATACGAGCTGTATCTCGCGGCGCTGCGGCACGAGGCGGTGCGTCCGCTCGCGGCCGAGTGTCTCGATGCCATGGTCGAGCTGCTGGAGCGGCGGACCGGCGACAAGGGGACGGCGCGGGCGCTGGTCGGGCTGATCGACGGGCTGATGTTGCAACATCTGCTGACGGGGCGGACGTTCGACCGGGCGGAGGTGCGGGATGCGGTGGCGAGGGTGATCGGGTGAGGTGAGGTGCCGGTGGCGTGCCGTGGCTTGCGGTGGCTTGCGGTGGCTTCCGGTGGTCGCGCGCGGGGCGCCGTTCGATCACCAGCCAACTTGTGGCGTGTGTCCGTTCCCGTGTAGATCTTGTTCGTTAATGATCACCTGGGGGGTTCGTGCGGCGTTCCGCGCCCGTAGCCACCCGGCGGTACGAGGCGAGCGAACACACGTGAAGAGAAAGACCCGGGGCGCGGGCGCGCAGGCGGACGGTACCGAGAACTGGTACACCGGGCCGGCCTGGCGGGACCGGGCCGGGCGGGCCGCGCGGCGGCGGAAGCGGATACGTACCGGCGTGGCGGTGGTGATCGTCGCCGCTGGGGTGGTGACGCTCGCCGTGAACCCCGGTGACATGCGGTCGAAGCTGCCCGGCCTGGCCGGTGGTGACGCCGTGGCCCAACCCTTGCCGGCCGAGACCGCTGCACCCGGCTCCGCACCCGCCGACGAGACGTTCCCCGCCACCCCCACCCTGAAAGAACCCTTCGCCGGCTCGCCCGCCCTGCGCTACGCGGACGGCGCCGCCGGCCTCGTCCCGCCGGAGGCCAAGGCCGTGGGGCGACTGTCGCAGGACGAGGTGGCGGACGTCCTGCGCAAGGCCAGGGACCTGCTCGTCGACGCCAACCTGAACCCGCGCACGCTCCGCGGCGAGCGGCCCGCGGCGGCGCTGGACCTTGTCGACCCGCTCCAGCCGGGAACGCGACAGGACCTGGAAGCCTGGCTGGCGAAGCCGGGCCGCGAGCACGACCCGTTGCAACTGTTCACCCGCTTCGACCCGCGCGAGGCGCGGCCCGCCGGCGACGTCGTCAAGACGCGGGGGCGGATGACGTTCAAGGAGGGGCAGGACGGCGCACTGGTGATCCACTCCGACTACACCTTCGTCTACCCGGTCGTACGGGCCGCCCAGGGCGCCTCCGAGGTGACCCGTACGGTGGTCCGCCGGGTGGTGGACGTCGAGGTCAACGACCCGGAACGTTTCCGGGCGACGCTGGGCAAACTGGCCCTGACCAGGTACAACTCCGACTTCGGCAATACCGCCTGCGAGGTGTACGACGGATTCCTGCACCCCCGGTTCGCGGACGGCCGATCAGGGCCCATGACGTCGGGGCCGGAGGTCGATCCGTACGACCGCAGCAAGGAGCTGAGCGAGGACGAGGCGGGCCACTGCGGCACGGTGAGCCGGATCTAGGTGCCGGGCCAGGGGCAGGGCTGGTGCCGAGTCGGGGGGTGGGGCTGGTGTCGGCCTGGCCCGGGGCGGGGCTGGCGCCGGGGGCGGTTCCGGGTGTGGGGCCGGGGCCTGGCCTGATCCCGCGTCGCGCCCCCCGGGACCGGTTCGCCTCCACCGCCCCCCTCCGGTTAGGTTTTCGACATGACCGATGCTGCTACCTCCACCCCCGCCACCGGCGCCGTCGCCGCCGGGCTCGCCACCGTCACCACCGACGGCACCGTCCTCGACACCTGGTTCCCCGCTCCCGAGCTGGTCGCCGACCCCGGCCCCGCCGGGACCGAGCGGCTGACCGACGAGCGCGCCGTCGAGCTGCTCGGCGAGGCCGCGCCGAAGGCGGTCGGCCCGGACCCGCGCCGTGGTGTCGAGGTCGTGGCCGTCCGTACGGTCATCTCCTCGCTGGACGACAAGCCGCTGGACGCGCACGACGTGTACCTGCGCCTGCACCTGCTCAGCCACCGGCTGGTCAAGCCGCACGGCCAGAGCCTGGAGGGCATGTTCGGCCTGCTGGCCAACGTCGCCTGGACCTCGATCGGCCCGGTGCCCGTCGACAAGCTGGAGACCGCGCGCCTGAACGCCCGCGCCGAGGGCCTGCACCTCCAGGTCACCAGCGTGGACAAGTTCCCGCGGATGACGGACTACGTCATGCCGGCGGGCGTACGGATCGCCGACGCGGACCGCGTGCGGCTGGGCGCGCACCTCGCCGCCGGCACCACCGTCATGCACGAGGGTTTCGTCAACTTCAACGCGGGCACCCTCGGCACCTCGATGGTCGAGGGCCGTATCTCCGCGGGCGTCCTCATCGGCGACGGCTCGGACATCGGCGGCGGCGCCTCCACCATGGGCACCCTGTCCGGCGGCGGCAAGCAGATCATCTCGATCGGCGAGCGCTGCCTGCTCGGCGCCGAGTCCGGCATCGGCATCGCGCTGGGCGACGAGTGCGTGGTCGAGGCCGGCCTGTACGTGACCGCGGGCACCCGTGTCACCATGCCCGACGGCCAGATCGTCAAGGCCGCCGAACTCTCCGGCGCCGACAACATCCTCTTCCGCCGCAACTCCACCACCGGCACCGTCGAGGCCCGCCCCAACAAGGCCAACTGGGGCGGCCTGAACGACGTGCTGCACAGTCACAACTGAGCACGCGCGCCGCACACGGCACAGACCGCGGCCCGGTGGGAATCCCCGCCGGGCCGCGGTCGTGTGCGGTGGGTGCTGTGGCCGGTATCGGACGGTGCCAAGCGGGGCGTCCCTGGGTCACCATGGCGGGACGGTGTTCGACGGACCGGCCGTACGTACCGTCCTTGGAGGCGTCATGAGGCTGGGTAAAGCGCTTGCTGTCGGTTTCGCGGAGGAGAGCGAGGAGTGCGCGGAGGGCGTGCCGTGCGCGGAGGAGACGGCCGGGGCGACCGCGCTTCCTGACGAGGTGGTGGCCGACGGCGTGCCGGAGCGGGACCCGGTGCCGGCCGGGCGATGAGGCTGCGGCTGCCGGAGGAGCGGCCTGCGACGCCGCCCGCGGGGTTCAAGCTCGCGCATCCGGTGATCTCGCACGACGGGACGCGGGCCGGGTTCGCCGGGGTTTCGCTCGGTGGTGCGTTGCCGTACGGGTTCGTGGACGAGGCTCGCTGTGTGTACGGGCGGCGTCATCGCTGCCCGGCCCTGCGCTGTGATTGTGGGTTCTACTGCTTGCATACGTTCGATCAGGCGCTGGCCTTGGCGTGTGCCGGTGAGCACCGGAGAGCGGTGCTGCTGGAGGTCACCGTGCTCGGGGCGTACATCCGTTTCGAGCGCGGGATGCGGTACGAGCGGCAGCGGGTGCGGGTGGCGCGGGTCGGCGCGTGTGCGTGCGGCCGGATGCCGTGCGCGTTCGCGGATGCCGGGTGGGGGCGTACGGGCTGGCGGGTGCTGACGGCCGTCTGCGCGGAGTGCGCCGCCCGGCGTGGGCGTACGGCGTTCGCGTCGTGGACGGCGGTGAGCTTCGCGGAGTTCGTACGGTGCGGGGGCGGGCCGCTGCGGATCGTTGCGGGTGGGGAGCCGGGGGAGCCGGAGGGTAAGGAGGAGGCGGTGTCCGAGGTGCGGTCGGTGCCCGAGCTGGCTGCTGAGGCTTCGCTCATGCAGGCCCGGCTCGACTGGTTGCAGCGGGAGCTGGCGCGGTTCACCGGCGGCGGCAGGGTTTCGTGACCGTATCCGTACCGTACGGAGACGGAGGCCGGTCGGGCGCCGTCTAGGCTGACGCGTATGCGCGATCTTGTGGCGGGAACGGGGTACCTGGGGAAAGGGCAGCGCTGGGTTGCCCGGCACGGCCGGTGGTGGGGGTTCGGGATGATTCCCGCGCTCATCGCCCTCGTGCTGTACGCGGGGGCGCTGGTCGCGCTGGCCTTCTTCGCGGGTGACCTCGCGGCCTGGGCGACGCCCTTCGCCGACGGCTGGGGATCGCCCTGGCAGGGGCTGCTGCGCGGGCTGTTCGTCGCGCTGCTGTTCGCGGGCGGTCTGCTGCTGTCCGTACTGACCTTCACCGCCGTCACGCTGCTGATCGGCGACCCGTTCTACGAGTCGCTGTCGGAGAAGGTGGAGGAGAGCGAGGGCGGCTGCCCGCCGGGTACCGGACTGTCGTTGTGGCGGGAGCTGTGGATCTCGCTCAGGGACAGTGTGCATGTGTTGGTGCGGGCTGCCGGGTTCGGGCTGCTTTTCTTTGTGCTGGGGTTCGTGCCGGTCGTTGGGCAGACCGTGGTGCCGGCGATCGGTTTCTGTGTGTCGGGGTTCTTCCTGACGGTGGAGCTGACCTCGGTGGCGATGCAGCGGCGCGGTATCCCGGTGCGGGAGCGCCTGCGGATGCTGCGCGGCCGTAAGGGGCTCGCCGTCGGGTTCGGCACTCCGCTGGTGCTGCTGTTCCTGGTGCCGTTCGTGGCCGTGTTCCTGATGCCGGGGGCGGTGGCGGGGGCGACGCTTCTGGTCCGTGATCTCTCAGGTGAGGATGGGGACGAGGGGGAAGCGGAGGAGGCTACTGCTGCGCCGTCTTCAGGGCCGTCGCCAGCTCGCTGGTGATTGCGGGGCCTGCTGCCAGAAGGGGTGCGCGGACCGGTCCGGAGGGTAGTCCGAGCACGTTCAGCAGGGCCTTGGCGGTGACCGCGCCGGGGTGTTCCGTCCCCGTCATCGCTTCGACGAGCGGTACGAGGCGGAGGTAGCGGCGCGTGGCCTCGGCCGGGTCGCCCGCGTCGTACGCGTCGAGGACGGCCCGTACCTCCCGCGGCGCGGCGTTGGCCACCGTGCTGACGCAGCCGACGGCGCCCATCGCGCGCAGGGGGAGGGTCTGCTCGTCGCAGCCCGCGTAGTAGGCCAGGCCGGTCGAGGCCAGTATCTTCGCGGTCTTCATGAGGTCGTACGCGCAGTCCTTGACACCCTCGATGCGTGGATGCTCCGCGAGCCGTTGGAGGGTGTCGGCGGTGAGTGCGGTACCGGTGCCGGTGCGGCCGGGGATGTCGTAGAGCATCACGGGGAGGTCGGTGGCGTCCGCGACCGTACGCAAGTGGTGGGCGACGGCTTCCCGGCCGGGGCGTGAGTAGGCAGGGGCGGCGACGAGCAGGCCGTGGGCGCCGGCCCGTACCGCGGCGCGGGCCAGTTCGACGGTGTGCCGGGTGTCGCTGGTGCCGACCCCGGCGGTGATCCGCGCCCGGTCGCCGACCGCCTCGGCGACGGCCCTGATCAAGGCCTCCTTCTCGGCGTCGGTGGTGGTGGGGGACTCGCCGGTGGTGCCGCTGAGGACGAGGCCGTCGCAGCCCTCGCCGACGAGGTGGACGGCGAGGCGCTGGGCACCGTCGAGGTCCAGGCCGCCGTCGGCGCGGAACGGGGTGATCATGGCGGCGGTGGTGCGGCCGAAGGGCGGTGGGGACGGGACGCTGCTCGTCGAGATCATGGAGCGGAGTCTGACCCCACCGTAGTCTTCAGGTCTACTTAGATGTGCTCCCGTAAAAGGTAAGCAGTGCTACGGCGAGCGGGGTGCTACGGCTTCAGGCGCAGCACCTGCGGGTCGTGGTCGCTCGACTGGTCCGCGTACTCCGCGTTGATGTGCACGATGTCGTAGTCCACGCGGCGCAGGTGGCGGCTGGTGAGCATGTGGTCCAGTACCTGTGAGTTGCCCTGATAGACGTAGCCGTAGCGCTCGCCGCGCGGCAGGCGGTCGACGAGGTCGGTGAGGACGCCGCCGGCGGTCAGGGCCTTGAGGGCGGGGGAGAACGGGAAGTCGTTGAGGTCGCCGGCCACCACGACATCGGCCCCCGGGTCCACGGCCAGGACGTCCTCGACGAAGCCGTGCACCGCCTCGGCCTGCTGGACGCGCTGGGTCTCCGACGTACGGGCCGGCGGCTGGAAGCGGCTGTCGAGGCCCTGGTCGCCGCCCTTGGAGTTGAAGTGGTTGGCGACGACGAAGACCGGGCGGCCCCGGAAGCAGAACTGGCCCACGAGCGGCTTGCGGCTGTTGGCCCAGGCCGTGTTGCCGGGGTCGATGCGGCCGGGCGAGGCGGTGAGGCGGGGCCTGCCGTGCGTCCCGGTCACCTGGACGGGGGTGGTGGCGTCGCCCCCGGCGACATCCGTGAACGAGACGCGGGCGGGGTTGAAGAGGAACGCGGTACGGATGTTGCCGCCGGGCTGGCCGCCGTCCTGGTTGTTCACCGGGTCGATCTGCCGCCACGCGTAAGAGGGGCCGCCGGCGGCCTTGACGGCGTCGGTGAGCTGCTTGAGGGTCGCGTCCGCCGAGACGGTTCCGTCGTTCGTCGGGCCGTTGTCGTCCTGCACCTCCTCCAGCGCCACGATGTCCGGTGCCGCCAGGTTCTTCACCAGCGCCTCGGCGAGCCGAGCGAACTTGGCGGGCGGTGTCTTCGGGGAGAGGTTCTCGACGTTGTACGTGGCCACGGCCAGCTCGTCGGCGCGCTGCTCGCGGGTGGTCTCGCGGGCCGGGCCGCGGTCGTCGAGCGTGCCCAGTTCGGTGGCGGCGATCCCGTACCCGCCGAAGTTGTCGTAGTCCAGCGGGCCGGCGGTGGTGCCGGTCAGCCGGTCGCCGGTGTCGGCGACCGGGAAGGGCCGCTGGGCGAAGGGGATGAGCGATGTGATCTTGATGCGGCCGGGGTTGGGGTCCTGGTACGAGCCGTACAGCGCGCCGCCGCGCACGGTGCGGCCGTGGCGGGGCTCGGCGGTCGCCCACAGCTCGTTGTGGGTGCTGGTGGGGCCGATGACGGAGGCGTCGGCGAGCGAGACCCGCATGCCCTCCAGGGACTCGTAGCGGTCCAGGGCGTACGCGTTCGGGCGCAGCGGCAGGTTCTCGATGCTCTTGCCGCCCGCGGACGGGGCGTATCGGTCCGGCACGGTGGAGGCGGTCAGTTCGACGGCCGCCGGGAGCGGGTTGCCGGCGGACGCCACGGTCCAGGTGGCGTCGGTGATCTCGGTGACGGACTGGAGGCCGGCCTGCTCACCGCCCGGGTAGTACTCGCTGACCGTGCCGGAGACCCGTACGGAATCGCCGACGGCGGCCTTCGGCGTCTGCTTGCCGGTGAAGACGAAGATCGCCTCGCTGGTGGCCGGGTCGCGGTCCGGCCGCGGGTCCTGCACCCAGAAGCCGCGGGCCGAGCCGAAGGCCCGTACCGCCGTGACCGTGCCGGGCACGTCGGCGACCTGTCGGCCCGCGAGCGGCGAGATCCGGGTCGTGCCCTGGACGTCGTGGATGCGGGTGACCGCGGCGGACGCGGTCTGCGGTACGGCGAGCAGCCCGCCGGTCAGCGCGGCGGCGACCAGCGCGGTCAGCGTGGCGGGCCTGCGCAGGGCGCGGCGGCGGGGCGTACGGCTCGTACGGATCGGTTCGTGCGGCGGTACGTGCGGTGGGGTGTGCGGCGGTATCTGCGCGGACACGGAGAGCCTCCGGAAGGCAGGCGAGGGGGTGGGGAACAGCGGATGAAAGGCGTGAACGCAGCGGAGCGGAAACGGTCCGGCAGCCTCTACGCGCGTCAATCTCTTGTGTGGCCACGGCAGTTGTCAAGGCTCGCCGGGTGTCCGGGAACGGAAACCAAGGTGAACCGCCCGAGATGCACGGAATTCCGTCTACGCTGGGGCTTCGCACGAGCCGTAGTCCGCACGAGGAGCTGAGCCCGAGATGTCCGCAGACCGCCCCACCCTGCCGCCGGTGCGGCTGCACTCCGACGCGGAGCTGGCGCGGGACGCGCTGAGCGCACCGCTCTTCGCCCGTGCCGCGCGGCTGGCCCGCTGGGCCGAGGCCGGCGTCCCCGTCGGAGTCGGCGGCGAGCTCCTTGAGGAGCGGCTGGCCGATGCCGTCGACCACCTCGGTCTGGCCGGGGACGAGGACGGCGCCGGGTACGCCGCCGAAGCCTGGCAGCTCGCGGTCGACACCGGACTGGTGGAGATCGAGGAGACCGAGGAGCCCGAGGAGGGCGCGGAGAGCGCGGGGGACGGCGACGAGCTGCCCGAGGCCGCCACCGGCACCGCCGCTCCCGGCGAGGAACTGTCCCTGCTGGCCTCCGGCAGCCCGCAGGACATCCTCGACATCTGGCTCGGCGGCATGGAGACCGTACTGGCCGACGCCGTGGCGCCCGACCTCTCCGACATCGCCGACCAGATCGCCGAGGGCGGCGAACTGGACCTGGACGCGATCGACTGGAACCCGGAGGAGGAGGCCGAGCTGCTGGACGGCATCCTCGGCAACCTCTACCTGCTCACCGCCCTCAACGAGGACCCCGCGCAGGCCGTACCGCTGCCCGCGCTGGCCGCCTCCATGATCGTCCCGGACGACATGGACGAGCCCACCGACGACATCCTCGAAGAGGTCTCCGAGGCGATGATGCGGCTCGACGACCAGTTCCGGGTGCTGCAGCCGATCGGCCTGGTCGACTACCAGCCGGTGGACGAGGCGCTCATCGAGGAGCTGGACGAGGACGGCGCCACGGTGCGGCCGGCCGAGCCCCTGGAGGACGAGGACGTCTCCCGGTACGGCATGGTCCGGCTCACCCCGCTCGGCGTCTACGCCGTACGCGCCCGGATGCTGGACGCGGGCGTCGACGCGCCGGCCGTCGGCGACCTCACCGACAAGGGCGCCGACGTCCTTCTGGACGCGCTGCCCGACTACCCGGAGCCCCTGGCGCAGGCCGAGTCCGAGCAGTGGCTCGCCGCCCGTACGCCCGTCGACGCCGCCCGTGACCTGCTCTCGGCCGCCCGCGGCGACGACGAGGACGGGCCGCGGCGCCGGCTGGCCTGCCAGCAGACGCTGTCGCTGGCCGGAGCCCAGGCCGAGCCCGCGCTGCGCGAGGTGCTCGACGACGGGCAGCTCGGCGGTCTGGCCCGGGTCTGGCTCGCCGAGCGCGGTGCGGCCGACATCCCCGAGCCGTCCCAGGACATGATCTTCTGGCTGACCGTGGACACCATCGCGGCACAGCTCGGCGCGGCCGAGGCCGACGAGGAGAGCGCGGCCGAGCTGCGCGGCCTCGTCGAGGGCGTGGTAGGTCAGCACAACGGCTTCTTCGACGCCGCCTGGCGGGTGGACCACCCGGCGACGTCCGACGTCCTGGAAGCCATGGGCCGCCTCCACCCGGACAAGAAGACCGCCAAGGAGGCCCGCAAGGCCGCGTTCAAGGCGCGGTCCCGGCAGGGGGGCTGAGCGTTCGCTCCTTCGTGGCAGGGGGCGAGCTTCCTGGCAGGGGGGCTGAGCGTCCGCGGCTTCCTGGCAGGAGGGGCCTCCCGGCTCCACGTGACCGGCGGGCGGCCGGAGCATTTCGGTGCTCCGGCCGCCCGCCGGCGTCTTCCGCGGCGGTGCGCCGTCAGCACACCAGTTGGGTCACGCAGTTGAACGTGGTGGACTGGCCGTTGAAGCCGTAGGTGCCGCGGTAGGACAGCGGGACCTGGAACTGGCCGATGATGGTGACCGTCGTGGCGCAGTTGCCGCCGGTCCCCGGACGCTTGGCGTCGATCCGCAGCGAGCTGCCGATCGAGCCGCCGGTGATGTCCCACGGGGCGCCGCAGATGCCGGAGGTGATCCGGCCGCCCGTGACGGCGTTGGTGTTCGGGTTGTAGTTGATCTCCATGTCGAAGGTGAGCGCCTGGTTGTGGAGCGCCATCTTCTGGGTGACCTGGAGGGCTTCGGCCGAGACCTCGCGCTGTACGGCGAACGCCTCGTCGCGGGTCTTGACCTCGGACCCCTGGGCGTTGACGAACTGGTGCTCGCGGCCCGGACCCTTCCTCTTCTGCGCTGCGCTGGACATGGCTCTCCCTCGGGCTCGATGGGTCAGGCCAGCTGCTCGGCGATCTCGACGCGCAGCAGCGTGCGGACGGTCTCGATGTGGTTGACGACGGTGACCGTCGACGAGCCCGCGAAGAGCAGTCCGACCGCGACGTTGTCGAGCGAGGTGACCAGCGAACCGGAGTCGCCGCCCGCCGAGATGTTCGTGGTCATGATCTGGTCCTTGAAGCGCGCCGTGCCGGCCGTGCCGTAGTTGACGTCGACCGTGGCGTCGGTGGAGACGATCCGTCCGAAGCTGATGTTGGTGGTCCGGCCGGTCTTCTTGACCAGGTCGCCCACCGCGACCGACGACTTGCGGCGCCACGCGCGCGGCGCGCCGCTGAAGTACTGCTGCCGGGTGGCGTCCTCGAACTCGATCTTCGCGAGGGCCGCGTCCACCACGTTGTTGTGCTGCGTCAGCGGGATCTGCGGGGCGAACTGGATCGAGATGAAACGGTCCAGCGTGCCGATCCGGTCCGCCGGGTCCGTACCTCCGTCGAACTTGCCCGGCTGGAGCACCGAGCTGCCCAGCGGCGCCCGGTTGGAGTCCGCCAGCACGTGGTTGTTGCTGAGGATGTAGAACTTGCCGGGTACGCCGAGACCGGGCGCCGGCGGGTTGGTCTGGGCGCCGGGCAGGAAGTCGTACACCACGCTGCCCAGCGTGCCCGCGGTGACCTGCACGTTGCCGACGGAGAAGCCGGCCGGGCAGGGGCGCATCCGGCGCTTGAGGAGCTGCGGCTCCAAGGCGCTGCCGAGCTGGCTCAGCTCTTCGAGCAGCGGCTGGGTGAGCGCGCCCATCCGGCCGCCGTTGCTGCCGAGGCCCTGCTCCTGCGCCATCGACCGGCCCTGACCGCTCGGTACGCGCTGCTGGGCCTGCGCGGAGATGTGGCCGACGGCCAGGACGTCGGTCGGGGTGCCGTCGTCCATCTCCCGGGGGATCACGTCCCGTTCGGGGAGCATCGACTCCGGGACCTTCTGCGTGACGAAGACCAGGACGGCTTCCTCGCCCGTGGGCTCGCCGTTGGTCCACTTCACCCCGTGCCCGAAGCCGACGACGTTCGCGGTCGGGTTCTGCGGGTGCATGAAGTCGGAAAGTGCCTGTTGGCGGGAGGTGTCGCTGACCTGACCTCCGGTGGGTCCACGCATCATCTCGGGCTGGTTCACACCAGACCACCTCTTCCCCGGTGGGCGTCCCGCGCGGCTCTCAGCCGTGCGCCCGGTGCCGTACGGACGGGCCGTACGGGCGGGAGCCCTCCTACGGGCGGGAGTGCTCCTGCGGACGGGTGGCTACGGCTGCGGGGCGGGACCGCGTTCGCTTCACGAGCCCGGGCCGTGCACGGCGGCGGGCTCTCAGGGGAGGGCGGGAACCCGGCACGGACTGCTCCCCGGGCAGCTCCGTGCAGCCGCGGATTCTCCGCTCTCCCTACGGGTGATGCAGGTAGGGACTGTCTATTGCCGGGCCGGTCGGCGGTCAAGGAGGTACGCGATAAATCTTGCGCTTGCTGCGCAGATGCCGTTGATGACCTTGTTTGCCATGGTTTTCCGGGCTGTGGAGGAACGCTTCCGGACATCGCGGCGTCGTGTCGGGTTCAACCGGTGTTCGCCGGGGCGCGCGAGGGTGTGCGGCGCAGGGACCGAGCACACCGAACCGGCCGTCCAGGAGATGACCATGCCGCTCACCCGCAGGGACTTCGCCAAGCGCTCCGCCGCAGGCGCGGGCGTCGCACTGACCGGCAGCGTGGGCGTCCTGGCCACGGCGCCCGGCGCCATCGGGCAGCAGGTCCCGGAACAGGGGCTCACGGAGGCGGACGGGCCCGCCCCGGCCGCCGGCGCGCACGGGCGCACACCGGGGTACGGGCCGCTGGTCCCCGACCCGGCGGGCATCCTGGCGCTGCCCGCCGGATTCTCGTACCGGATCATCACCCGGACCGGTGTCACCACCCTGGAGACCGGCGAGCCCACCCCCTCCCACCACGACGGCACCGCCGCCTTCCGGGGCCCGCGCGGCACCACCCTGCTCGTCAACAACCACGAGCTGAAGGGGCCGCGTGCGCAGTGGCCGCACCCCGTACCGCTCGCCGAGGGCCTGGTCTACGACCCGGCGGCGGCCGGCGGCTGCACCGTCGTGGAGATCTCCCGGGACGGTACGCACGTCTCCGAACGGGTCGGCATCGCCGGCACCTCCACCAACTGCGCCGGCGGACGCACCCCCTGGGGAACTTGGCTGACCTGCGAGGAGACCGAGGACAAGGCCGGCCGGAACGGCATGACCAAGGACCACGGCTACGTCTTCGAAGTCGACCCGCACGACCTCCGCGCCGCCCGCGAACCCCGCCCCCTCAAGGCCTTGGGCCGCTACGCCCACGAAGCCGTCGTCGTCGACCCGGACCGAGGACACCTCTACCTCACCGAGGACGCCGACCGCCCCAACGGCCTCTTCTACCGCTGGACCCCGCCGCACGGCTTCCAGCACGGCCGCGGGCGGCTCCGCACACTCGCCGACGACGCGGGGGTCCTGGCCGCGCCGCGCTGCTACGACTCCGGCGGCCGGTTCGTCGACGACCTCTCCCGCGCCACGAGGACCGGCACGGTCTACGGCGTCGACTGGATCGAGGTCCCCGACCGCGACGCCCGCCACACCCCCGTACGCAAGCAGTTCACCGACGGGATGATCACCCGCGCCCGCAAGCTGGAAGGCATGTGGTGGGCCGACGGCGGCGCGTACGTCGTCTCCTCGTACGCCCGCGCGGAGAGCCCGGTCCGCCACGACGGCCAGGTCTGGTTCTACGACCCGCGCCGCCGCACCCTGACCCTGAAGGTACGGCTCGGCGTCAACCCCGACCCCGGCCGGGACGGCGCCTTCGACGGTCCCGACAACATCACCGTCTCCCCGTACGGCGGCCTGATCATCGCCGAGGACGGCGAGGGCGTCCAGCACCTCTTCGGCGCCACGGACGACGGCCGTACGTACCCGATCGCCCGCAACGACCTCAACATCGGCACCGCCGACGACCCCGAGTACAGCGAATTCACCGGCCCGGTCTTCTCCCCGGACGGCCGCACCCTCTTCGCCAACATCCAGGAACCGGGGATCATGCTGGCGATCACGGGGCCGTGGCGGCGGCAGCGGTGACCGCTGCACGGCCGGGGTTCCTGAGGCGGCGTACCTGGCGTGCCCCTCCAGGAATCCCGGCCGGAACGCGCACGTTGTACCGAGGGTGAGCACGCGGACGAGCACGACGACCCAGGCACCCGAGAAGGAGGCGGCCGGGACCGCGGACGCGCCCGCCGGCCGCCTCCGGACCACCCCCTTCTCCCTCCTCGACCGCTCCCGCACCCGCCTCGGCCACCCGGAGGCCGAGGCGCTCCGCGACACGGTGGCCCTCGCGCAGCACGCCGAAGCGCTCGGCTACCACCGCTTCTGGGTCTCCGAACACCACAGCGTGCCGGGCGTCGCCGGGTCCGCGCCGACCGTGCTCGCCGCCGCGGTGGCCTCCGCGACCTCCCGTATCCGGGTCGGGACGGGCGGCGTCATGCTCCCCAACCACCGCCCGCTGGTCGTCGCCGAACAGTTCGGCGTCCTCGCGTCCCTCTTCCCCGGCCGCATCGACATGGGCCTCGGCCGGTCCGTCGGCTTCACCGACGGCATCCGCCGCGCCCTCGGCTCCGACAAGGACGCCGCCGACTCCTTCGCCTCCCAACTCGCCGAACTGACCGCCTACTTCACCGACGGCCCGCGCCCTCACCCCCAGGTGCACGCCCGCCCGGCGGAGGGTCTGCACGTCCCCGCCTTCGTCCTGGCCACCGGCGCGGGCGCGGACATCGCCGCCCGCGCCGGACTGGCCCTGGTCATCGGCGACCTGCGCGGCCGCGACGCGATGCGCGAAGCCGTCGAACGCTACCGCGCCGCCTTCGAGCCCTCCCCGCTCTGGCCCCGCCCGTACGTCATCGTCTCCGGCACGGTCGCCGTGGCCGAAACCCGCGAACAGGCCCGCGACCTCCTCCTCCCCGAAGCCTGGTCGATGGCCTACTCCCGCACCCATGGCGTCTTCCCACCCCTGGAACCGGCCGAGTCGATCGCCGCCCGCGAACCGTCCATGCCGCCAAGACAACGCGACCTGTACGAATCCGCCCTGACCGGCCACATCCACGGCACGGAGCCCGAAGTCGCCGCCCAACTCGACACCCTCCTCACCGAGACCGCCGCCGACGAATTCCTGGTGACGACCAGTACGTACGACCGGGCGGGGTTGGTGGAGTCGTATGAGCGGCTGGGGCGGGTGGTGGGGCTGGAGGGAGCGGGGCGGCCGGATCGGGCAGAGGTGTGAGAAGGCGCCGCGTCATCCAGGGGAGGACACATGTTCGAAGCGGTCGTGTTCGACATCGGGGGGACTCTCGTCAGTGACGAGCGGTACTGGGGTGACCGGGCGGATCGGCTGAACGTGCCCCGTCACATGCTGTCCGGGCTCGTCGGGGCCGTGGTCGCCCAGGGAAGGGACAGCGCGGACGCCATCCGCCTGCTGAGGCCAGGCGTCGACGTCGGAGCCGAGTACCGTGCACGTGGAGCGGCCGGACGGGGCCAGCGCCTGGACGAATCGGAACTGTACCCGGACGCACGTCCGGCGCTCCGTGCGCTGCGCGCGGCCGGAATCCGGGTCCTGATCGCGGGAAACCGGACGGTCCGCGCCGGTGAACTGATGCGTGACCTGGGGCTGCCCGCCGACGCCGTCACGACATCGGGAGACTGGGGAGTGGCCAAGCCGCATCCGGACTTCTTCCGGAGGGTCGTCGCGTTCGCCGGGGCCACCCCGGAGCGCATCGTGTACGTCGGCGACAACCCGGCCAACGACATCGCGCCCGCGCTTGCCGCAGGGCTGCGGACCGTACACGTACGGCGTGGCGTGCACGGATATCTGTGGGCCGACAGCCAGGAAACGGAACGGGCCGACTGGCGCATCGACAGTCTGGCCGAGCTGCCGGCGCTCCTCGCACCGTGAGCCGGCCGCAGCGGCCCAGGCGTGAAACGCCTTACGGCCGGCTTCCGGCCAACTCCTCGACCATGTCCAACGTCAGGCGCCACGGATAGCTGTCCACCTGCTCACCACCGGTCCCGGGAGAGTGGGGCTCCCACGCGCCGGGGCCGTACAGCACATGAACCCCCATGTCCCGCAGTGTCCGCACCGAGCGCCGGGTGGCCGGGTGCGCGTCCAGCGCCGTGGACCAGAACGGCAGCGCGACCACCGGCAGCCCGAGTCCGACCGCTTCGGTGAGCAGGCCGAGGGCGTACGTGTCGGCGATGCCCGCGGCCCATTTGTTCACGGAGTTCATCGTCATGGGTGCGACGATCACCGCATCGGGCGGCGGATTGCGCTTCGCCTCGCCCGCCCGGCGCCAGTCACTCCGTACGGGGCGGCCGGAGGCGGACTCGACGGCGGGAACGTCGAGGAACTCACCTGCTTCGGCCGCGGGCGTGGCGATCACGCACACCTCCCACCCGTCGGCCACGGCGGCCTCGACCAGGCGGACGAGGCGTGTGGCGGGTCCGGCTGCACAGGCGATGAGGTAGAGCACTCGCGGTGTGGTCATGCCGGCACCTGCGCCCGGTGGGCCAGCGCACGAAGCAGGGGCACGCGCCCGGCGCAGTCACGTTGCAGCAGTTCCCCGATCAGTTCCCGCGTCACGGTACGGGACCGTACCTCCTCCGGCGAGGCCTTCTCCGCAGCCAGCAGCGCACGGACCGCTGCTTCCGTACGGCCGCAGGCGTGCAGCGCGCGTGCTACGTCCGACCAGTACGTCGCTCGCCTCTCGGCCACCACGAGCTGCGCGGGGACGACGGTCCGCGCCGCTTGCAGGGCGTGGCCTGCGTCGCCGAGTGCGAGCGCGATCGACAGACGGTGCAGTGCCACGTTGCCGGCTCCGAACGCGGTCCACTGGCGATTTGTCGCTTCTTGCAGCAACGCGGCGGTACGTTCGGCTTCGTCGAGCAACTCCGCTGCCGCGTCCCGGTCCTCGCCCAGCGCGGCGGCCCACGCCCCGCGCAACAGCAGCGCGCCGAAGACCGCGACGCTGTCGGGCGCTGACCTGTTCACCTGCCCACCGAGACGGTCGACACCTGTTATCGCCACGCGCACCGCCTGCCGACGATGGCCGACGGTGGCGATGGCATGGGTCAGAATCCGGTAGGCCGAGCCGATCGCTGACGGGTCCTCGGTCCGCCGGGCCGCTGCTGCCGCCTTTTCGGCGGCGATCCAGGCCGATGCCGCGTCGTCGTACTTGAGGAGCAGGGTTGCTGCCACGTGGTAGGCGTGGACCGCAAGCGGGTCCCTGATTCGCTGTTCGAGCAGCGCGGTCCCGGGGTGCTCGAACCGGATCAGGAGAGCGGGCAACTGCTGTGCGAGCCGCGCGTAGCCACATGCCTGAACGAGTCGCTTGGCTTCCGTGAGGTCCCGGCGCAGCGACTCGGCGGTGCCCGGTTCCTGCTCGCACACCGTGCCGGTGAGAACGTCGCGGATGCCGTCCAGCGGATCGGAGCCGGGGACGGGCAGCACATCGCCGGGACCGGTGGGGATCGTTGCCGAGCCGACCACGGCAAGAGAGTGGGACACGAAGGTCCGACGCCGCATGGCGCCTTCGTCCCGGGACGGAGCGGACGCGCCATGCGCTTCCGGAGGCAGCGGCCGGACGCGGCGCCGGAAACCGAGGGCTTCGGGCGGGCGTCCGAAGAGAGCTGTGAGCACGGTCCGGGCCGTGGGGTGGGGCCATCCCGGGGCCGGGGATTCCCAGCGCCGTACTTGGCGCACCGTCACCGTCGCGTCGATGCCCAGCTCGAACGCCTTGTCCTGGAAGGCGATGACGAAATCGTCCTGAGTGTGCAGGCCCGCACGGATACGGGCGCTGACAAGAAGCGGATTCCCCGGGGGGCCTGGCATGGCGAACCTCCGTGCTGCGTCTCGGCCCAGCGTAAGGGTGCGGAGAACTGGCCAGGATGCGAATGTCCTGGCCGATGTCCTCAAGGGTTGCCTCCTGCGCTGCCTCGTCCGAGAGCGCTGGACCCGGTGTTCTTGGCCGCATGACGATTTCCGCGAAGAGCAGCGCACCCGTCTCCCTGCCCGACTGGATTCCCCGTGGAGCGGGGCTGCGTGTGGTGCGTGACGTGGCCGCGCTCGGGGTGGATGTGGTGTGGCTGGGACGGCCGGCCGGGGAGCGGGTCCTGAGCCGGCTGGGTGGCCGGTCCGGGGCCGTCATCGAGGATCACCGGCGTCCGGCCGGGATGTGCTGGATGGTGCCCGCCGGGACGGCCGGTGGCGTTCGGCTGCCCCCGTGGGAGGACGCGAGCATGGGGGCGGCCCTGTTTGTGCCGGGGCTGGAGATGTGCAGCGAGCTGCTGGGGTGGCGGATGCGGCCGGAGGTTGGTGCGTTGGTCACGAGTCCGGTGGCGCTGCGGGCGGCGGTCATCGCGGTGGGGGCCGGGCGGTGATCGGGTGTGCGGACTGCGGCGCCGTACGGGACGTGATCGTGATTGGGACGGTGCACACCGCCAACGGGGGCGGCGCCGATATCGGGAGGTGTGCGGGGTGCGAGGAGAAGCGGGCGCGACGGCGCAGGGGCGGCAACCGGGTGAAGGGTGCCGCCCCTGACGCGGTCAGAGCGCCGCGCCCCCCGGCTTGACCATGCCGCGGACCGTGCGGGAGTCGACGAATTCGCCCAGGGCGGTCATTTCCCATTCGCCGGAGAACTGGCGGATGAGTTTGGCCATCATGACGCCGGTGCGCGGTTCGGAGTGGGTCAGGTCGAAGCGGACCAGTTCTTCGCCGGTCTGGGCGTCGAGCAGGCGGCAGTAGGCCTTGGCGACGTCGGAGAACTTCTGGCCGGAGAAGGAGTTGACCGTGAAGACCAGGCCGGTGACCTGCGGGGGGATGCCGCCGAGGTGGACGGTGATGGCCTCGTCGTCGCCCGCGCCCTCGCCGGTGAGGTTGTCGCCGGAGTGCTGGATGGCGCCGTTGAGGATCTGGAGCTTGCCGAAGAAGCAGTTGTCGACCTTCTTGCGGTCCGGGCCGTAGGCGATCACGGACGCGTCCAGGTCGATGTCCTTGCCGCGGTAGGCGGGCTCCCAGCCGAGGCCCATGCGGACGGAGGACAGCAGCGGCTGGCCGCCCTTGACCAGGGAGACGGTCTGGTTCTTCTGGAGATTGACGCGGCCCTTGTCGAGGTTGATCTTGCCGGCGCCGGGCGCGGGAGCGGCGGGGGGAGCGGGGGCGGCTGCCGCGGGGGGCGGGGCCATGGGGGCCGGGGCGCCGGTGGGCGGGCCCCACTGGGCGGCAGGAGGGGGCGTGGGGGCGGCGGGAGGCGCGGCCGGAGGAGCCTGCGGGGCCGCCGGCGTGGCCGGTTCCTCGACGGAGACGCCGAAGTCCGTGGCGATGCCGGCCAGGCCGTTCGCGTAGCCCTGGCCGACGGCGCGGACCTTCCAGGCGCCGTTGCGCCGGTAGATCTCGACGACGACGAGGGCGGTCTCCGCGCCGAGCTGGGGCGGGGTGAAGGAGGCGATGACGCTGCCGTCGGCGGCGTTGCGGACCGTGCCGGTCGGTTCGGTGCCGGCGAAGGTGGCGCCGGGCGCGTCCAAGCTGGCGGTCACGACGATCTTCTCGATGCCGGCGGGCACCGCCGCGGTGTCCACCGTGATCGTGTCGCCCGCGCCGCCCGCGCCGGACGTGTGGGTCACGCCCGGGCCGGCCGGCTGGTTGTAGAACACGAAGTCGTCGTCGGAACGCACCTTGCCGTCGGCGGTGAGCAGCAGGCCCGACACATCGAGCCGCACGGGCGCGGTGACGTCCACCGCCACCCGCGAGGCGGTGAGCGGGAGGTTCGAGCCAGGAGTCATAGCGGTCATGCCGGGGATAACGAGTGGCCTTCCTTTGCGGTTCCATTACCGAGGGCCGGACAGGGCCGGTGCCCCGTCCGGGGTCAGCGGCGTTCGCGGCTGTTGCCGAACAGCAGGCGGTAGGCGATGAGGAGCACCAGGGAACCGGCGATGGCGGCGATCCACATCGACGGCTCGAAGAAGTCCTTCGGGATCGGCTTGTCCAGGAACTTCGTGGAGAGCCAGCCGCCTATGAAGGAGCCGACGATGCCGATGAGGGTGGTGCCGACGAGTCCGCCCGGGTCCCGTCCGGGCAGCAGGACCTTGGCGATGACGCCTGCGATCAGTCCCAGTACGAGCCAGCTGACGATACCCATGGTGCGTTCCTCGTTTCCTGCGCGGTTGCGCAACTGATTGATACGTAGACAAGGACGCCGGGAGGGCGGGGCGGGTTGCGTCGGCGGCTGTCGGGCCGTGGCGCGGGTGTCTCCGTGAGGCGACGGGCCCTCGGTACGGCCAGAGGCTTTCGGTGCAGCCAGAGGCTCTCAGTACGGCCAGAGGGGCGGGTTCACGCAGAAGGAGCCGCCCAGGTGGGTGTGTTCGGGGTCGGCGGGGTCGAGGGCGCCGTGCGCGGCGAGGAGTTCGGCCGCGTACGGTTCGGAGTCGTCCTGCGGCGCGTAGCCGAGCGAGCGGGCCGTGGTCAGGTCCCACCAGAGGCGGGTGTTGGCGGAGGAGCCGTAGACCACGGTGTGGCCGACGCCCTCGGCGGTGAGCGCGGCGTGCAGCAGGCGGGCGCAGTCGGGCGGGCTCAGCCAGATCGACAGCATGCGGACGGTGGTGGGCCGCGGGAAGCAGGAGCCGATGCGGACGGAGACCGTCTCGATGCCGTGCAGGTCCCAGTAGAGGGAGGCGAGGTCCTCCCCGAAGCCCTTGGAGAGGCCGTAGTACGTGTCGGGGCGGCGCGGGGTGTCCACCGGGATCGCGCCGGAGCCGTCGGCGGGGCGCGGGGTGAAGCCGACGGCGTGGTTGGAGGAGGCGAAGACGACGCGGCGGACGCCTTCCTCGCGCGCCGCCTCGTAGAGATGGTAGGTGCCTTCGATGTTGGCGCGCAGGATCTTCTCGAAGGGGGCTTCGAGGGAGATCCCGGCGAGGTGGACGATCGCGTCCACGCCGCGTACGGCCGCGCGGAGGGCTTCCTTGTCGGCCAGGTCGGCGGTGACGGCGTCCGGCGCGTCGTCGATGGTCCGCCGGTCGAGGAGTCGGAGCCGGTAGCCGTACGGGGGCAGCAGCTCGCGCATCAGGGTGCCGAGGCCGCCGGCGGCGCCGGTGAGCAGGACGGTGCGGGGTGCGGGCATGGGGCTCCTCCGGGCGGGCTCGGGCGTACGTACGGCTTCATCCGCGGACAGCGTTCAGGTAAGTGGACGATCGCAGTCACCATAGGAAGGCGCGCCGGACCGGGGCAAGGTGCTCGGCGGGACGGGCAAGTGCGGTGGCGGGGGAGGGATTTCGGGGGGCGACGCGGCCGATTCGGGGCCTTGACCGGTCCTGGAGCGCTGCCCTAGCGTGAACGCGTTCATGAATGTGGACACCAGTCAGGGACGTGCATGTGCAGAGGTGGTGGCGTCACCGCGCCCGTACGCGCCTCCTGTACGAGCATGTCAGGGAGAGCCCGTGACCTCAGCCCCGCCGCTCGCCGACCGCCTCGACGGACTGCTGTTCTTCCCCGTGACCGCGTACGGCCCCGACGGCGCTCTGAACCTGCCCGCCTTCCGTGCCCATGTACGCGCCGGTGTCGACGCGGGCGCGGCCGCCGTCTTCGCCTGCTGCGGTACGGGCGAGTTCCACGCGCTGACCCCGGAGGAGTTCCGGGACTGTGTGGCCGCCGCCGTCCAGGAGGCGGCCGGGCGGGTCCCGGTGCTGGCCGGCGCCGGGTACGGCACCGCGCTCGCCGCGCGCTACGCCCGGCTCGCCGAAGCGGCCGGCGCCGACGGGCTGCTGGCCATGCCGCCGTACCTCGTCGTCGCCGACCAGGCGGGCCTGCTGCGGCACTACACCGACCTCGCCGCCGCCACCGCGCTGCCCGTCATCGTCTACCAGCGCGACAACGCCGTCTTCACTCCGGACACCGTCGCCGCCTTCGCGCGCACCCCCGGCATCATCGGCCTCAAGGACGGCCTCGGCGACCTGGACCTGCTGCAGCGGACCATCAGTGCCGTGCGTACCGAGGCGGCGGAGGAGCAGTTTCTGTACTTCAACGGGCTGCCGACCGCCGAGCTGACCGGCCTCGCCTACCGCGGGCTCGGCGTCCGCCGGTACTCGTCGGCCGTCTTCGCCTTCGCCCCGGAGATCGCCACCGCCTTCCACCGCGCCCTCGAAGACGGCGACGACACGACGGCCGGCCGGCTGATCGACGGCTTCTACCGGCCGCTGGTCGAGCTGCGCAACCAGGGGCGGGGATACGCGGTCTCGCTGGTCAAGGCAGGGGTACGGCTGCGCGGGACGGACGTCGGGCCGGTCCGGCCGCCGCTCGGCGAACCGGCGCCGGAACATGTCGAGGCACTGGCCGCGCTGATCGAACAGGGCTTGGCGCTGGTCGGCGCTACGGGCGGCCGGTGATGCGCGCCGCCGCGTTCCTGTATCCGTGGGACGTGGCCGGCGATCCGGGCGCCGCCCGCCGCGTCGCGGACCTCGGCGTCCAGCAGGCCACGCTGGCCGCCGCCTATCACTCCACCCGGGCGCTGACCCCGCGCCACCCCCGCCACCGCGTCGTGACCGCCCGGCACGCGGCCGTCCTGTACCCGCCGGACACCGAACGCTGGGCGGGCCGCGCCCTGCGCCCGTACGGACAGGACTGGGTGGCAGGCCGGGACCCCTTCGGGGAGGCGGCAAGGGCGCTGGCGGACGTGGGCCTGGAGGTGCACAGCTGGGTCGTACTGGCCCACAACACGCGCCTGGGCACCGAGCACCCCGCCATCGCCGTACGCAATGCCTACGGCGACCGCTATCCGTGGGCGCCCTGCATCGCCCGGCCCGAGGTACGTGCCTACCTGCGGGACCTGGCAGCGGAGGCGGCGGTACGGCCCGGCGCGCGCGGCACCGAGCTGGAGTCCTGCGGCTGGTACGGGCTGACCCACCCGCACGCCCACGACAAGACCGGCGGCGTGCCGCTCTCCGGCGCTGCCCAGTACCTGATGTCCCTGTGCTTCTGCGAGGTCTGCGAGGCGGGGTACACGGCGCTGGGCGTGCCGGCGCGGGAGGTGCGGAACGCGGTCGTACGGGCGTTGCAGCCGGTGTGGGCGGGCGCGGAGGGCGGCGGAGACGGAGAGGGGGCCTGCGGCGAGGTGGGTGAGGGGCGGGCGGGGGAGTGGCGCGAGGTCGGGGAACTGCTCGGCGGTGAGCTGGCGGGGCTCGTACGGAGGTGGCGCGAGGATGCCGCGCGCACGCTCCAGCGGGAGGCCGTCGCGGCCGTACGGGCCGCCGCGGACGACGGATTCCGCGTGCTGCTGCACGCCGACCCGGCCGGGCACCGCTGCGGCGCGAACGCGGGCGTCGACCCGGTGGACGTCCTCGCGCACGCCGACGGGGTGGTGGTGCCGTGCACGGGTGACGACGCGGCCCGTACGGACGCGCTGGTGCCGTTCGCGGAGGCACGGACCCATGCGGCCACGTCCCCGGACACGCCCGCCACCCCCGTCGTCGCCGCCAACCTCACCGTCGTCACCGCCATGGGCGGCCGCCCCGGCGCCCTCGCCGCCGACGCCGCGCACGCCGCGGCCCTCGGCGCCGACGAGCTGCGGCTCTATCACGCGGGTCTGGCGGGCGACGGGGATCTGGCGGCCGTGCGGCGTGGACTGGCGGCTGTACGGAAGCGGTAGGAAACGCTGGCGGCCGTACGGGAACGCCTGCGGGCGGCGGCCGTGCGGAGGCGGTGCCCGCCGTCCGTCGTCCGCCGTCGGCAGGGGGCGAAGAGCCCCGTGCCGCCCTGTCAAGACCGCCCCGCCCGTTCCGCTCCGTCCGTACCGCACGGTGATCTACTACAACGCGTTCCGTTTCGCGGCCGTGCTCCTCGCCGTACGGCCAGGGCCGCGCGCCGGAGACGTCAGCGTGTTCGCCGCCGCTCACACCCGCGAGTGCACCGCGCGCACGACGGCGGACACGACCACGAGCAGACCTGGAAGGAACGTCATGACACAGCGCATCCTCGACCTCGACCGGGAGGAACTGGCTTCGCTGCGGGGCCGGGAGCTGACCGAGGCGGTCGCCGCCGCCGAGGGCCGCACGATGATCGCCGAGGTCTTCGCCGAGCGCGCGGCGCTCTCCCCGCACCCCGACGGCCGCGCGGGCGTGCACAACATCGAGCTGGTCTCCGCCTTCGGCGCGGACATCGTCGTCCTCAACCTCATCGAGCGGGCCTGGGACGGGGAGTATCTGCGGCTGCCCGGACTGGGCACCTTCACCAGTTTCGCCGACCTCGCCTCGTACGTGGGCCGTCCGATCGGCGTCAACCTCGAACCGGGCGACGTGCCGGAGATCCGCAGGGCCGGGCCCGAGCAGGCCCGCCGGCTGGTCGACATGGGCGCCGCCCTGCTCTGTCTGACCGCCAACCCCGGCACCGGCGGCAGTTTCGACGGCCTGGCCAGGGTCACCGACGAACTGCGCCGGGGGCTCGGCGACGACGTGGCGCTGTGGTCCGGCAAGATGCACCACGCGGGGCACCCCGAGCGGGTGACCGCCGGACGGCTGACCGCGCTGGTGGACGCGGGCGCCGATGGCGTCGTCCTGCCGCTGCCCGGCACCCTGCCCGGCCTCACCAAGGAGCGGGCCGCCGAGGCGGTCGCCGCCGTGCAGGACGCGGGCGCGGTGGTGATGGGGGCGATCGGTACGAGCCAGGAGGGCGCGCACGCCGACATCGTGCCCCAACTGGCGCTGACCGCCAAGGAGATCGGGGTGGACGCGCACCACTTCGGGGACGCGTTCCTGCCGGGCATGTGCGATCCGGAACTGCTCTACGCCTACTCTGTCGCGGTCCGCGGACGGCGGCACACCTGGAACCGGATGGCGCTCAACGGGCGCGGCAACCGCATCCCCGGCTGAGGCCGGGAAGAAGGAAGAGGGGCAGGCTCGGGGCCTGGACCTGGGCCTGGTCCGGGGGCACGGCGCCGGGGGTCAGCCGTCGCTCGCGCGCGGGGCGGGTTCGCGTTTCGTACCGGTCAGGTGGCCGAAGACCACCACGTTGCCCAGGTATTCCTGCCGGGCCTTGCTGAAGCCGCCGCCGCAGGTGATCAGCCGTAGTTCGGGCCGGGAAGCAGGCGCGTAGACCTTCTTGTCGGGGAAGTCCTCGCCGTCGTAGACCTCGACGGCGTCGACGGAGAAGACCGCGGTCCGGCCGTCCGCGCGGACGACCTCCACCTTGTGGTTCTTCTTCAGGGAGCCGAGGTTGTAGAAGACCCCGGGCCCGGAGCGGTTGTCGACGTGGCCCGCGATCAGTGAAGTGCCGGTGGTGCCGGGCGTGTTGCCGTCCGCGTACCAGCCGGCGAGGTTCTTGTCCTCCTGCGGCGGGGTCGCCAGGCCGCCGCTCTCGTCGAGACCGAGGCGCATCAGCGGCGCGTCCACGCCGACCGACGGGATACGCACCCGCAGCGGCCGGGAG
This sequence comes from Streptomyces sp. NPDC026394, assembly GCF_055567735.1. Classification (NCBI taxonomy): domain Bacteria; kingdom Bacillati; phylum Actinomycetota; class Actinomycetes; order Kitasatosporales; family Streptomycetaceae; genus Streptomyces; species Streptomyces sp. NPDC026394. The sequence goes on along the minus strand of NZ_JBVHPX010000014.1, from coordinate 97,193 downwards.
GCCGGCATCGGCGGAGGCGGCGGGGCGGGGGCCGCGGACGGCCAGGGGTGCTGTGGGCCCGCGGCGAACCCCTGGTCGGCGGAGGGCTGCGGCGGTGGCGCCTGGGCCTGCGCGCCGTGGCCTATCAGCCAGATGCCGGTGCCCATCGCGCCCGCGGTGAGCAGGGCTATGAGCCCTTGGTCGCCGCGGCGGCGGGGGGTGTGTCCCATGGCTGTCGTGCCTCCGGGTGTGCTGCGGACCGTCGGGCCGCCGGATCGATCGCGTCCGGGTGCCGGGCGCGGCCCCCGGCCTCCCGGAATGCGGCAGACGGGTCCGGGAGGCGGGGACGCGGTCCGGCGGCCGGGCGGTGCCGGTGCCGGGCGGCGCTTCCGGGTGCGGAAGGGCCGGGCCCGCGGAAGGGTCAGGCCGAGTCGTCCGCGCGGCGGCGGCGCACCATCCACACGCCACCGGCGGCGGCCGCCAGCAGGACGCCCGCACCGGCGACGATCTCCGTGGTGCTGGAGCTCTCACTGGTGGTACCCAGGCCGGTCTTCGTCCTGCCGTGCGGGGTGGTGCCGGAGGAGACCCGCACCGTGCCGGAGATCTCCGTCCCGTTGGCGCACTTGCCGCCGATGCCGTAGTTGCCCGGCTTGGTACTGGCCGGCACCCGCAGGGAGCCCTGCACGTTTTCGGTGTGCGTCTGGTTCTTCGACGACAGCGTGATCCGGCCGGCGCCCAGGGTGCTGGCGTCGACGGTGGCCGAGCCGTCCTTGCCGCAGGCGCTGCTGTTGAGGTTGACCGAGTTGCCGGCCTTGACCGGGTTGGGCGTCACCTCGATGCTGCCGGTGGCCGCGAAGGCCGCGGAGGTGGACAGGCCGAGGGCGGCGACGGACAGCGCCGCACCGGTGAGAACGCGAGTGGAACGCATGGGACGAACCTCCACGAGGCACGGACCGCGGCACACCACAGCACCGCAAAGGAAGTTGGGGGAATTCCGCGCCTCCTGCAATCGAGGTAAGCGGCCGGGCACGCCGGGAGCCTGTTGACGCGATGTCAGAACTCCCGTGCACCGTCGGCGTGTCGCGCATGATCGGTTATGTTTCGGCAGGTCAGGGGCTAGGTGGTCGTGACGTTCGGTGACGTTGCGGATTGGGATGAACGGGTGACGGATATTTCGCGCGGAATGTGGTAGTGGCGCTGCGTAATCGGGTGTTACGGAGGGTGCCCGAGGGGTGGCCCGGGGGCGGTCGGGGGGGGCGGGGGCCAGGGGACCGGGGATGCGGCGGCGGGATCACCCCGGCCGGACGAACCCGCTCTCGTACGCCGCGATCACCGCCTGGGTCCGGTCCCGCACGCCCAGCTTGGCCAGCACCCCCGCGACATGCGTCTTGACCGTCGCCGGGCCGACCGTCAGCCGGTCCGCGATCTCCGCGTTCGTCAGGCCCTTGGTCATCAGCCGCAGCACGTCCGCCTCACGGTCGGACAGGCGCGCCCGCAGGGCCCGCGCCGACTCGCGCGCGGCGCGCGCCCCCGCGTACCGGGCGGCCAGCTCCCGTACCGCCGCCGGGAACAGCAGCGAATCGCTGCGTGCCACCATCCGCACCGCCTGCACCAGGTCTTCCACGCCGGCCCGCTTCAGCAGGAAGCCGCTGGCGCCGGCGCGCAGCGCGTCGTACACGTACGCGTCGTTCTCGAAGGTCGTCACCACGATGATCCGCGGCGGTTCCGCCATGGCCGTCAGCACCTGTTCGGTCGCGCGGATGCCGTCGATCTCCGGCATCCGTACGTCCATCAGCACGATGTCCGGGCGCAGTTCGCGGATCAGCGGCACCGCCTCGGCGCCGGTGGCCGCCTCGCCGACGACCTCCATGTCCGGCTCGGCGCCGAGGATCGCGCGCAGCGCCGTACGGACCATCCGCTCGTCGTCCGCGAGGACGATGCGCAGCGGGGGAGCGGCGGTGCCGGTACGGGCGTCCGCGCGCTCCCCGTTCGCGCGCTCCTCGTCCGCGCGGCCCTCGTCCGTGCCGCTCACCGCGATGCCCCCAGGGGGAGCCGTACGGTCAGCCGCCACACGCCGTCGCGGCCCCCGGCCCGGGCCTGGCCGCCCAGCAGACGGGCGCGTTCGGTGATGCCGGGCAGGCCGCGACCGCCGCCCGGGCGGGGTGTGGCCGCGGCCGTCTCGCTCGGCGTGGCCGCGTCGTCTCTCTGCATGGGGTTCTCCACCGTGATCCTCAGCTCGTCGGCGTCCAGGGCGATCCGCAGCCGGACCGGTACGGTACCGGCGTGCCGCAGCGCGTTGCTGAGACCTTCCTGCACGATCCGGTACGCCTCCCGCGAGACCAGCGTCGGCAGCCGCCCGCATCCGTCGTCGACGTTCGCGTCGATCCGCAGCCCGGCGGCGCGGGTGCGGTCCAGCAGCGCGCCCAGGGCGCCCAGTTCCGGTGCGGGTGCGTCGGCCCGGCCGTCCCCGTCCTCCCGCAAGAGCCCCAGTACGGTGTCGAGTTCGGCGACCGCGCCGCGGGTGGTCTCCTCGATGGCGAGCAGCGCCTGCCGCGCGAACTCGGGGTCGGCGTCGAGCACCCGGCGGGCCGCGCCCGCCTGGAGGGTGACCGCGCTGAGCGCGTGCCCCACGGAGTCGTGCAGTTCGCGGGCGAGCCGGTTGCGGGAGGCGAGGTCGGCGGCGCGCCGTTCGGCGGCGGCCAGGCGGTCGGCGGGGGTACGGCCGAGCAGTACGGGCGCCAGGCGGGCCAGCAGCCGGCCGCCCGCCCACGTGGTGCCCGCCACCAGGACGAGCAGGCCGAGCCCGGTCAGCGGGCCGAGCAGACCGCCGGCCAGGTCGGGCCAGCCCAGTTCCTGGTGCCGCAGCGGGTCCGTGACCGGCAGCAGGAGCAGCATCACGGCGGCGGGCGGCGCCGCCAGTGTCATACCGCTGACGATTCCGCCGGCGGCCAGGTGCGCCACGAACCACAGGGCCGTACGCCGCCGGGCGGCCCACGAGTCGGCGGGCTCCTCGGCCAGTTCCGCCGTCACGTCGGCGGGCAGGCCGCACAGCGACCGCGCCGCCGTCGCCTCCAGCGTGCGCAGCAGCGGGAAGAGCAGCGCGCCCAGGGCGGCGAGCGGCAGCGCGAAGGCGAACGCGGCGAACTGCCAGGGGAAGTCGCTGAAGGGGTTCACCTCGTCGAAGGTGAGCGGGACGACGAGCGCCGCCAGCAGGAAGAAAGGGGTCAGCAGGGCGCCGCCGAGGACGAGATGCACCCAGCGGCCGAGGAACAGCCGCGCCCCGCTCGTTCGTGACGCGCCGGGCGTCGCGCCGGGCGTCGCGCCGGGCTTCGGGACGGCCTTCAAGGTGATCTTCAAAGGCGTCGCGTAGCCAGCGTCAGCCGGTCCCGCGCGTCGAACAGCGCGTCCTTGATCAACTGCTCGTGCCCCGGGGTCAGCCGGGCCACCGGCACCGAGCAGCTCACCGCGTCCCGCGCCGGGGTGCGGTACGGGACCGCCACGCCGAAGCAGCGCAGTCCGAGCGTGTTCTCCTCGCGGTCCACGGCGTACCCCTGCTCACGCACCAGGCGCAGCTCCTCGATGAGCTGCTCGCGGTCGGTGACGGTGTGCTCGGTGAGGGCGTCGAGCTTCTCCGGGAGGAGCACCCGTACCTGGTCGTCGGTGTACGTGGCGAGCAGCGCCTTGCCCAGGGACGTGGAGTGGGCGGGCAGCCGGCGACCGACGCGGGTGAAGGGGCGCAGGTAGTGCTGGGACTGGCGGGTGGCGAGGTAGACGACGTTGGTGCCGTCCAGCCGGGCCAGGTGGATGGTCTCGGTGGTGTCGTCGGCGAGCCGGTCCAGAGTGGGGCGGGCGGCGGCCACCACCTCGTCGCCGTCGATGTAGGAGGTGCCGACCAGCAGGGCGCGCACGCCGATGCCGTACCGGGTGCCGGTGGCGTCGGTCTCCACCCAGCCGAGGTCGACGAGGGTGCGCAGCAGCATGTAGAGGCTGGACTTCGGGTAGCCGACGGCCTCCTGGACGGCGGCGAGGCTGTGCATACCGGGGCGGCCCGCGAAGTACTCCAGCAACTCCACCGTGCGCACCGCGGACTTGACCTGCGCTCCGGTGGTCTCGGCAGCGGCCATCGGCCTTGACCCCTCAGTTCGGACAGCCATAGAGTCCCAGCGGACGTCACATTCACCACCTGGGACGGCGTTCAGCATAGCGAACGGCGTCCTGGACGCGACAAGAGTTCGCCGGGAGGAATGCGCGGTGGCAGCAGCACCAGTCTGGAGTGTCGACCCCCGTACCGGGAAGCGGCGCGAGCAGGTTGCGGTGGAGGCCACAGCGGCCGAGGTCGACGCCGCCGTACGGGCCGCGCACGACGCCCGGGGCGCGCTCGCCGACCGCCGTGTCCGGGCCACCCTGCTGCGCCGCGCCGCCGACCTGCTGGACGGGGCCGAGGAACGGATCGTCGGGGCCGCCGACGCGGAGACCGCACTCGGCCCGGGGCGGCTGACCGGCGAACTCGGCCGTACGACGTACCAGTTGCGCGCGTTCGCCGACGTCGTCGAGGAGGGTGCATTCCTCGACGTGCTGATCGACCACGCCGACCCCGCGCTCACCCCGCCCCGCCCCGACCTGCGCCGCTACAAGATCCCGCTCGGCGTCGTCGCGGTCTACGCGGCCGGCAACTTCCCACTCGCCTTCTCCGTGCCCGGCGGCGACACCGCCAGCGCCCTCGCCGCCGGCTGCCCGGTCGTCGTCAAGGCCCACCCCGACCACCCGGCCACCTCCGAACTGAGCGCCGCCCTGCTGCGCCGCGCCGCGGCCGAAACCGGCCTGCCCGCGGGCGTGATCGGCCTGGTGCACGGCTTCGAAGCGGGCATCGAGCTGGTCCGGCACCCGCTCGTCGCCGCCGCGGGCTTCACCGGCTCGGTACGCGGCGGACGCGCCCTGTACGACGCGGCCGCCGCCCGCCCGCACCCGATCCCCTTCCACGGCGAACTCGGCAGCCTCAACCCGGTCGTGGTCACCGAGGCCGCCGCCGACGAGCGCGCCGAACAGATCGGCACCGGCCTGGCCGGTTCGATGACCCTCGGCACCGGCCAGTTCTGCGTCAAGCCCGGACTGGTCCTCGCGCCGCACGGCCCGGCCGGCGACCGCCTGGAGCGCTCCCTCGCGGAGGCCGTCAGCACCACCGAGGCCGGCGTGCTCCTGGACCACCGGATGCGCGACGCCTTCATCGACGGCGTACGGGAACGGGCCGCGCTGCCGGACGTGCAGGCGCCCGTGACGCCCGGTGCGGGCGGCGAGCACACCGTCAGCGCGGGCTTCCTCACCGTCCCCGCGGCCCGGCTCGCCGATGACGGCGGCACCCACGACCTGCTCCTGGAGGAGTGCTTCGGGCCGGTCACCGTCCTCGCGCGCTACGCCGACGAGGCCGAGATCGGCGCCGTACTGGCCCGGCTGCCCGGCAACCTCACCGCGACGCTCCAGCTGGGGGCGGCGGAGTGCGCGGGGGAGGACGCGGGGGCCGGCGCGTCCGGCGGTAGCGGGGCCGAGGTGAGGACCGGTGCATCCGGCGGCGGCGGTACGGGGGCCGAGGCGGTCACGGGCGGTACGGGGGCCGACGCGGGGACCGGTGCGTCCGGCGGCGGTGCAGGGGCCGAGGCGTCCCCGGGCGGTACGGGAACCGCCGCGTCCCCGTCCCCGCGCGGTACGGGGCGTGGCGCGCGCCTGCTGGCCGCGCTCACCCCGCTGGCCGGCCGGCTGCTCGTCAACGGCTGGCCGACCGGCGTCGCCGTGGCCCCCGCCCAGCACCACGGCGGCCCCTACCCGGCCGCCACCTCCACCGCCACCTCCGTCGGCGGCACGGCGGTCGAACGGTGGCTGCGGCCGGTCGTCCACCAGGACACCCCGCCCGCCCTGCTCCCGCCGGAGCTGCGCGAGGACAACCCGCTGAACCTGCCCCGCCGAGTCGACGGCCGCCCCGAAAGGTGACATACGCGCACATGCCCCACGCCCCGGAAGCGCCCGACGCGGCCGCCGCCCCCGCCACCCTCGTCCGCGACGCCACGGCCGCCGACCTCGACGTCATAGTGGACCTGCACCAGCGCGCCCGCGCGACGTACTACCGCGGCCGCGTGCCCGACGCGCAACTGGACGACCCGGCCGAGCGTGAGCGCTGGCGCGAAGGCTGGGCGCACGGCCTCGCCCGTACGGACGCCACCGTGCTGTGCGCGGAACGGGACGGCGCGGTCGTCGGCGTCGCCTCCTACCGCCGCGAGGACGGCGCGCCCGCCGACACCGTCAAACTCTTCCAGCTCCACGTGGACCCGGACCGCTGGCGCGACGGCATCGGCTCCGCCCTGCACCGCGCCTGCGTCGCGGGCTGGCGGGCGGCGGGCGTCACCACCGCCCGCCTGGACGTGTACTGGCACAACCGGCGGGCCCGCGCCTTCTACACCCGGCACGGCTGGCAGCCGGACGCGTCCCGCCACCCCGCACCGGACGCCACCCACCTCGACCTCGTACTGCCGCTCAGCCCCGCCGCCGTCCGATGATCTGAAGCCGCTCGGCGGTGCGCCCGTCCAGCGTCGGCACCGGGTCCGTGCGCTCGGCCTCCACCGTGAAGCCGTGCGCCCGGACCAGCCCGCGCAGCCGGTCCGGCTCGTGGTGCCGGAACACCCCGCCGTCGGGCGTCCCGAACACCCCGTACGCCCCGAACCGCTCCGCGTACTCCTCGTACCGCGCCACGTCCCACCGGTCGCGCTGCAACGGCATGTCGCTGACGTACAGCACGCCGCCCGGCCGCACCAGCCGGCCCAGCTCCGCGACGATCTCCCCCTGCTCCCCGGAACCGGGCACGCACGTCAGCACCGCGAACAGCAGCGCGGCCCCGAAACTCCCGTCCCCGAACGGCAGCGGCAGCCCCGGACAGTGCTCGATCCGCACCTCCGGATGCTCCCGCCCGCCGCGCTCCACCAGCGCCCGCGACACATCCACCCCGCACACGTCCCCGTACCCGGCCGCCACCAGCTCGGCGGTCAGCCGCCCGTACCCGCAGCCGTAGTCCAGCACCGGCACATCACGCGGCACGTACGCGTCCAGCAGCTCCCGGTCCAGCGGATGGGTGAACGTCTTGGCGGCCCCGGCACGCTCCCAGAAGCCCAGCACTTCTCGCGGCATCTCCATGGGCGGAAGCTACTCCGGAAACGGCGGACGGGCTCCCGGTCTCACGGCCCGAAGTTCTGGCGGGCTCCGGGCTTCGAGAAGGTGTTGACGGGCTCGTCCGTGTGCTTCCGGCACTTCGTGTGTCCGGTCTCCATCGCGTGCGCTCGAATCCACGTGTGCACCTGCACAGGGGAGCCCCAAGTGCTGGAACGGACACCGCACTGCTTGCCGCCGGTTTCGGTCACGCATTCGGCGACGTGCTCCCGAATGCCGGTGATGTGAATTTCCATGCGCGTGGGCGTGGGGGCGGGGGTTGTCATGGTCAGACCTTCGGGTTGCGGGTTTTCGAGGGCAGCGGCACTGTCTTCGCCGGTACGCACATGGAGCACGCCTGCGTGTCCGTGGGAGCGCATGAGGCGGGAGAAGTGCTCCCGGCCGGGGCTGGTCATGTGGAATTCACCGTTCCTGGAAGTTCGTCGGCAGACGGTCAGCGAGTGGCCGACTGCTTACAAGTGCCGTTCCGGGCGTAGGCTCCATAGAGCTGGAGGGTTTCCAAAGCAGTTGGAAAAACAGGGAGTTGCACACGTGAGCGAAAGGTCCCCCGCGTCGCAGTCCGAACCGCGCAACGGCCTTGAGTGGTTCGGGCGAGAGCTGGAGGAAGCCCTTCGCCATCGCGGCGCCACGCAGCAGGAGCTGGCGGACGCGACAGGCTACAAAGCGCCGTACGTGACGAAGGTGAAGCAGGGAAAAGCTCTTGCCAGCCTGCATTTCGCCGAAGGCTGCGACCGGTTTTTCGACACCTCCGGATACTTCGCTCGTATGCGTACCCGGATCTCGCAGCATGGGCATCCTGAGTGGTTCGTGCCGTACCTACTTCTGGAGGAAAAGGCAGCGCAAGTTCTCGACTTCTCGCCGTACCTGGTCATGGGGGTTCTGCAGACCTTCGCCTACGCCGAAGCGCTGTACCGTGCGGCGAACCCGCGCTACTCGGACGACGTGATCAAGGAGAAGGTCACCTGGAGGCTCCAGCGCCGGACATCTTGGAGCGCCCCGACCCGCCGCTGCTGTGGGTGGTGCTGGACGAGTCGTGTTTGCGTCGGGAGGTTGGCGGCCGTCCCGTGATGTGTGGGCAGATGGAGCATCTGTTGCAGGTGTCGGAGACGCCCGACGTCACTGTCCAAGTACTGCCGTTCGACTCCGGGGCGCCTCCGGCAGCAGAGCCGTTTACGCTGCTGACGTTCGACGACGGCTCGGCACCGGTGCTCTACTCGGAAGCTCAGGGACTGGGACGCGTCATCGATTCGGCGTCCGTGGTGGCCACGAGTGTGAGCAGGTACGAACGGCTGCGCGCGGACGCGCTGTCCCCTGAAAAATCACTCCGCACACTGCGCGAAGCGATCAAGGAGTACGCGTGATGAAGATAGCGAAGCCCACCCGTTGGGTGAAGAGCACTTACAGCAGTGGGGACGGCGGCCAGTGCATCGAGTGGGCGCCGGAGCACGCGGTGGTTACGGGTGAGTACCTGGTCCGGGACAGCAAGTCTCCGGACGGCCCTCACCTGACGCTCACCGGCGATGCTTTCGCCGGGCTCGTTCAGTTCGCTCGGTGGGCCACCGTCTGACCTCGGCCGACCGGACAGTGAGCCTCGCCGCCTTCGCGATGGGGGCGGCGGGGCTCCGCAGCGCTTAGGCGTCCCACCGTGCGGCACTGCGCGAAGCGATGAAGGAGTACGCGTGATGAAGAGGGCGAAGCCCATCCGCTGGGTGAAGAGCAGCTACAGCGGCGGCGAAGGCGGCCAGTGCATCGAGTGGGCGCCGGAGCACGCCGCGATCACGGGTGAGTACCTGGTCCAGGACAGCAAGTTCCCAGACGGCCCCCACCTGACGCTCACTGGCGACGCCTTCGCCGGGCTCGTCCAGTTCGCCCGGCAGACCACCGCCTGACCTCGGCCGACCGGCCCGCGAGCCCTGTCGTCCCCGCCACGGGGGCGGCGGGGCTCCGTCATGCCCCGGCGTCCGTACCGCCTGTGACGCCGCACACCCGCACACGTCACCGCGCCGGGGAATAGCCGCCGCCTCCGCAAGGTTGTCCGCGACTGTCCCCTTTCGTACCGATCATCTGAGGAAACACCTGACATGCGCGTCGAGATCTGGGCGGACATCGCCTGTCCCTGGTGCTACATCGGCAAGGCCCGCTTCGAGAAGGGCCTGGCCGGGTTCGCGCACCGGGGTGAGGTGGAGATCGTCCACCGGTCCTTCGAGCTCGACCCGGAGGCGGCGCCGGCGGCGGACACGCCGGTGCTGGAGATGCTCGCGCAGAAGTACGGGGTGTCGCGGGAGCAGGCCGAGGCCATGGAGGCGCGGGTGGCCGAGGCGGCGGCGGGGGAAGGGCTCGGGTACCGGTCCGACCGGATGCACGGGAACACCTTTGACCTGCACCGGCTGCTGCACCTGGCCAAGGAGCGGGGCGTGCAGGACGCGCTGCTCGGCGCGCTGTACCGGGCCAATTTCGCGGAGGCGCGGGCGCTGGGGAACGGGGAGGTACTGACCGAGGTGGCGGTGGCCGCCGGGTTGGACGAGGAAGAGGTGCGCCGGGTGCTGGCGGACCGGGACGCCTACGCGGAGGCGGTGCGGGCCGACGAGCGGGAGGCGGCGGAGCTGGGGGCGCGGAGCGTGCCGTTCTTCGTCATCGACCGGCGGTACGGGATCTCCGGCGGGCAGCCCGCGGAGGTGTTCCGGCAGGCGCTGGAGCGGGCGTGGGAAGAGGGCGGTGCGTCCGCGCCGGGCGACGAGGGGGCCACTCCGAAGGACGAGGCGGCCGCGCCGGGGTGCGAAGGGGATGTGTGCCGACCCGGTACGGGGAGCTGAGCCCGGCGGACTCCAGCGGAGCGGTAAGGCGCTGAGCTGCGCGAATAAGGCGCGCTTGGCGCCGCGCAAACGGAATACGCGATGGACGCCGGACGGCCGGACGGCCACAGTGGTGGCATGCAGCGCATCGAGCCACTCGGTGGGGACGAATTCGCGCCCCTGACAACGTTTCTGAACACCGCGTCCAGCGGCCTGCTCCCGGCCCGTTCGGCCGCCGCCCTGCGTGCGGCCGTCGAGGAGTCCGTCTCCTACGGGACCATGGGCCAGGACTACTTCGGACCGGCGGACGCCTCCCGGGCCGCCTTCGCCCGGCTGCTGCACACACCGCCGGAACGGGTCGCGATCGGCGGGGCGGTCGCGGTGCACGTCGCGCTGATCGCCGGGTCGCTCCCGAACGGGGCCGAAGTGCTGGTACCGGAAGGGGAGTTCAGTTCGCTGGTCAACCCGTTCGCGGCGCGGGCCGGGATCAAGCTCCGTACCGCGCCGCTCGCCGAGCTGGCCGACGCCGTGCGGCCCGGTACGGCGCTCGTCGCCTTCAGCGCCGTCCAGGCGCTGGACGGGCGGATCGCCGACATGGCGGCGGTACGGGCCGCCGCCGCAGCCCATGGAGCGCGCACCCTTCTGGACGTCACGCAGGCCGCGGGCTGGCTGCCGCTGCGGGGCAGTGACTTCGACTACGTGGTGTGCGGGGCGTTCAAGTGGCTGCTGTGTCCGCGCGGCGCCTCCTTCCTGGTGTGCGGAGACGACGGGCTGGAAGCGCTGCACGCCGGGTGGGTGGCCGCCGCGGACCCGTACGAGTCCAACTACGGGCCGATCCGGGAACCGGCGGCCGGAGCGCGCCGCTACGACGAACCGCACGCCCACTACTCGTACGTGGGCGCCGCGCAGTCCCTCGCCCTGCTGAACGAGATCGGCGTCGAGACCGTGTACGCGCACAACAACGCGCTCGCCGACCGGTACCGCGAGGGGATCGCGGCGCTCGGCCACACCCCGCTGCCCGCGCCCGGCTCGGCGATCGTGTCCGTGCCGGGACTCGCGGACGCGGCGGACCGGCTGGCGGCGGCGGGCGTACGGGTCGCCGTGCGCGCGGGCAGCCTCCGGGCCGCTTTCCACCTCTACAACTCGTCGGACGATGTGGACCGGGTGCTGGAGGTGGTGGGGGAGGGGCAGCGGTAGGCGAACGGCGGTAGGAGGACGGCGGCAGCAGGAAGCTTTCCTCGCTGCCGCCCGCCGTCAGCCCCTTCCGCTGAATGCCGGCCCCCGGAACGTCAGACCTCTCCGCGCACCATCCGGATCAGACGGTCCAGCACCGCGCCGCCGCCGGCGCTCAGCCCGTCGTGCTCCCACTCGTTGGTCACCCAGGTCCGCAGTCCGCGGATCTCCCGCGCGGTCTCCAGGGAGTGGGCGGTGTCGACGTACATGTCATCGGCGTAGACGGCGGCCACGGCCGGGACCTCGTTGGCCGCTAGGCGGTCGGCGTCGTACAGATCGGGCCAGTCGGCGCGCTCGGCCAGTGCTTGTGCCGTCTCCTTGAGGGGGCGCAGTGACGGGTCGGTGTCGAAGAGCCAGGGGTGGACCGTTTCCCCGGTGAAGTGAACGGGCCGCCCGCCGTCCAGCGCCGCGTCGACGTCGAACTCGGGGAACTCGGCGCGGACGCGCTCGGCGGCCCAGCCGGTGCTGCCGGACTTCACCGACCGCTGGGCGTAGATCGCTTCGTGCAGGACGGCGAACAGCGGGGCGGCGGTGAAGGAGAGGTGGCGCTGCGCGGCCTCCAGGAAGGAATCCGCCAGTTCGGGCCCGGAGGGGCCGGTCACCCACGCGTCCTCGATCAGGTAGTGCAGGACGTACGAGCCGGTACCGGTCCCCAGCATCCGGCCCAGCCCCTGGAACGCCTCCGCCGTCAGATGCCCGCCGCCGGGCAGCCGGGCCGGGCGTTCCCGCAGGCGCGCGGCGATACGGCGGACGCGCTCGATGTCCTGCGGGTATCGCGCGTAGTGCGCGGCGTTCCTTCGGGCCACCCTCGGGTACGCGGCCCGGTAGACGTCCTCCGCGGTGGCCCGCAGCCCCGGCAGACCACCCGTGATCATGACCTCGCGCAGGCCCTCGGGCGCGTACGAGAGATAGGTCGTGGCGCAGAAGCCGCCGAAACTCTGCCCCAGGACGCTCCACCGCGCACCGGGACCGGCCAGTTCGCGGCGGAACAGCTCGGCGTCCCGCACGATCGCGTCGGCGCGGAAACGCGCCAGATAATTGGCCTGTTCCCGCGGGCCTCCGCGCAGCGGCAGGGTCTGCCGGTTGGCCGGCGTGGAACGGCCGGTGCCCCGCTGGTCCAACAGCAGCACCCGGTAGTGGTCCAGCGCGCTCGCCAGCCAGGAGTTCCGGCCCGGCGGGCGCGGTGCCGCGTAGCCGGGGCCGCCCTGGAGGTAGACGAGCCAGGGCAGTTCCTCGTGCTCCCGGCCGGGCGCCACGGCTTCGCGCCCGTACACCGTCAGCCGCTCGCCGTCCGGCTCGGCGTGGTCCAGCGGCACGTCCAGGAAGTGGTCGGTCAGTACGACACCGGGCAGCCGGTCGGTCCTCATGTGCGCTCCTTGGTCTGCTTCGGCCCCGCACCCCTTCGGAGCCCCCCGGATCGTGCGGCACCCACCGGGCGCCGCGCAATTCGGCCGGACGGACGGCTACCGCGGAGGAGGGCGAAAGGCTAGGAATGTCACCACACACTCACGAGGTGGTGCCGGTGGACGGGACAACCAGGTACCCGCCGCGCGACCGGGAGCTGCACCGGCGGCTGGTGTACGGGGACGAAACCGCGCTGGGCGAGGCGTACGACGCCTACAGCGCGCTGGTCAGGGCGGTGGCCCGGCGGGTGACCGGCAGTACGGCGGTCGCCGGCGAGGTGACACAGCGCGTCTTCATCGAGCTGTGGACGTGCCCGTACGCATTTGAACCCGGCCACGGTTCGCTGCGCGCCTGGCTGAGCATCCGCGGCCACCACGGCGCGGTGGCCCGGGTGCGGGAGGCGGAGGCGGAGCGCGCTGCGTGCGGTCCGGAAGGGGAGGAAGGGGAGGACGAGGCGCCCGAGACCGTCGAGGAGGCGCGGGTGTCGCTGCACACCGCCCTCACCGAACTGCCCCTGCCGGAACGGGAGGCGCTGCACCTGGCATGCTTCGCCGGGCGTACGTACCGGCAGGTCGCGGTGGAACTGGGCATCGCGGAGACGGCGGCCACCGCCCGGCTGCGGAACGCCCTGAGCGGTCTGGCCGACCGGCTCGCCGGGCCGTCGTCCGGCCCCGGCAGCCCGGCCGACGAGGCGCGGGACGAGTGCTGAATGCCGGGCGCCGGCCGCGGGCAGCAAGGGAAGCGACAGGCGGGCGCGCGGCCCGGCCGGGCGGCGGAACAGCGAGAAGGGGCATGCGATGGGCGCGGGAGGCAGGAACGGCCGGGGTGGCACGGGCGGTCCGGGAGGTACGGACGGTCCCGGAGGTACGGACGGTCCGGGCGGCGTGGGTGGTTCGGATGGTTCGGCTGGGATGGGCGGTTCGGGTGGGAGCGGAGGGCCGGAGGGGCCCGGGAACCCCGCCGGTCCGGACGGCCTCGGTGAGCCCGGCGGCGCGGACGGCTCGTCCGCGGCGCACGAGGAGGTCAGCGCGCTGCTCGCGGCGTGGGCGCTCGGCGCCGACATGCCGGGCGACGACGCGCGGATCCGCGACCACCTGCGCGACTGTGCCCCCTGCGCGGCCGAAGCACGGCGGCTGCGGGAGACCGCACGCCTGCTGGACGAACCGGCGCCCGGCGGGAGGGGCCGCGGAGCCGGGCGCAAGGCGAACGCGGGCCTGGCGCGCGGGCGGCTGATGGCCGCGGCCCGTGCCGCGCGCCCCGGCCAGGTCACGCCGGCCGCGCACGCTGCTCCGTACGCGGGTGCGGTGGCCTGCCTGGACGCGCTGCTGCGGGAGCTGGACCACGCCCCGGCCCGTTGGGGCACCCCGGTCGTGCACGACTGGGACGTCCAGGGCACCGTCGCCCACCTGGTCGCGGCCGACGAAGTGCTGGCCGAACGGCTGGGCCTGGCGCCGGTGACGGAGGCGGGCACGGGCTTGGGAGCGGTGCCCGGGACGCGGCCGCCGGAGGGGTACGGGCCGGAGGGGTACAGGCCGGAGGGGTACGGACCGGACACCGGCACGGACCCGGACGCCCCGGCCGCGGGGCGGACGCCCGGCGCGCGTGCCCCCTGGGAGCTGCGCTGGGCGGCCCGTACGCACGAGGTGGTGACGTACGAGCACACCCGGCCGCCCGCCGAGACCCGGGAGGCGTGGCGGACCCAGGCACACGGGCTGCTCGCGCTGCCCGAGGCGGGCGACGAGCAACTGGCCGCCGCGGCCACGACGCTGATGGGACTGCGGCTGCCGGTCGCCGACCACTACGTGATCCGCGCGTTCGAGACCTGGGTGCACACCCGGGACATCGGGCGGGCGCTGGGCCGTACCGTCCCGCCGCCGCTGCCGGTGCACCTCCAGCGCTTCCTGGGGCTGACGGTACGCATCCTGGACCTGGCGCTGGGCCCGGACGCGCGGCCGGTGCTGCTGTCGGTGGAGGGCGAGGCGGGCGGTGACTGGGTGCTCGGCTCGGACGCCGAGCCGATCGCCGCCGAACTGGTCCTGGAGGCCACCGACTTCCTGCTGCTCGTCGGCGGCCGGCAGGAGCCGGACGAGATCGCGCGCGGCCAGGCGGGCGACGCGGCCGCCTCGCAGCGGCTGCTGGAGACGGCCACGTCGCTGGCCTGGCTCTGAGGGCGCGGGCGCGGGTAGGGCCCCGGTCGCCCGACCGGGGCCCTACCCGCACTCCGACGCCGTGCCGTGGTGCCCCGCCGGCGCCGTACGGCGCGGACGTTACTTCACCGGGGTGAAGTCACGTGCGCCGATGTACTCCGGGCGCGGGACCGGCGCCGCGAAGGGCTCCACCGCGGTGTTCTCCACGCTGTTGAACACGATGAAGACGTTGCTGCGCGGGTACGGCGTGATGTTGTCGCCGGAACCGTGCATGCAGTTGCAGTCGAACCAGGTGGCCGAACCGGCCTTGCCGGTGAACAGCTTGATGCCGTGCGCGTCGGCCAGCTTGGTCAGCGCCTCGTCCGAGGGCGTGCCGGCGTCCTGCATCTGCAGCGACTTCTTGTAGTTGTCCCGCGGCGTCGCACCGGCGCACCCGAGGAAGTGCCGGTGCGAACCCGGCATGATCATCAGGCCGCCGTTGGTGTCGTGGTTCTCCGTCAGGGCGATCGAGACCGACACGGTCCGCATGTTCGGCAGGCCGTCCTCGGCGTGCCAGGTCTCGAAGTCGGAGTGCCAGTAGAAGCCGGAGGCGCCGAAGCCCGGCTTGACGTTGATCCGCGACTGGTGGACGTACACGTCCGAGCCGAGGATCTGCCGGGCGCGTCCCACCACGCGCGGGTCGGAGACCAGCTTGGCGAACACCTCACTGATCTTGTGCACCTCGAAGACGGACCGGATCTCCTGGGACTTCGGCTCGACGATCGAGCGGTCGTCCGCCCGCATCTCCGGGTCGTTGACCAGCCGGTCCAGTTCGGCGCGGTACACCGCGACTTCATCCGCCGTCAGGAGTTCCTCCATGGCGAAGAAACCGTCGCGTTCGAAGTCGCTCAGCTCGGACGGCTGGAAAGGCCCCTCCGTGCCGGGCTGCGACCACACCACCGGGTCCTGCCGCGGGGTCATCACCTCGGTGGTCCCCCGGGTCGGGTACAGGTCGGCGGTGCGCTCGGGTGCGGTGGTCATGGTGTTGCCTTCCTCTCCTCTCGTACGTGCTTTCCTTCTCGCGCCTTGCTCAACTGCCGGACGGGGCAGGGGGTGCGCCGAATGCCGGCCGGGTTACGCCGACGGCTCGGGCTCGGGCTCGGGCTCGGTGAGCAGCGGGTACACGCCGTTCTCGTCGTGGTCCTCGCGGCCCGTCACCGGCGGGTTGAAGACACACACGCAGCGGAAGTCCTCCTTGATGCGCATGGTGTGCTTCTCGTGCCCGTCGAGCAGGTACATGGTGCCCGGGGTGATGGTGTGCTTCTCACCGGTCTCGTCGTTGGTGAGCTCGGCCTCGCCCTCCACGCACAGCACGGCCTCGATGTGGTTGGCGTACCACATCGA
Source organism: Streptomyces sp. NPDC026394 (assembly GCF_055567735.1). Lineage (NCBI taxonomy): Bacteria > Bacillati > Actinomycetota > Actinomycetes > Kitasatosporales > Streptomycetaceae > Streptomyces > Streptomyces sp. NPDC026394. The sequence continues at coordinate 81,046 of NZ_JBVHPX010000014.1, read as the reverse complement.
CGTCTCGGTGCCGGCGTACAGCGTGGTCTCGTGCAGCGAGAAGCCGACGCGCTCCTTGGCGAGCACGATGCGCTTGCTCTCCCACGTGCCCGACTTGGCCTTGACGTGGCGGTCGGTGCCTTCGATGTCCTTGAAGGATCGGACGATCACGGTGTTCTCGTACCTTTCTGTGGTGCGGACAAGGAGTGGTGCGGTTCCGGGGTGCGCTCAGGCGCAGTCGCGGACCGCGCGGGCGAGGATGCGCAGACCCTCGTCCAGCTCCTCGGGGGTGGTCGTCAGCGCCGGCAGCAGCTTGACGACCTCACTCTCCGGGCCGGAGGTCTCGATGAGCAGACCCAGCTCGAAGGCGCGCTTGGCGATCTTGTTGGCGAGCGGCTTGTCGGAGCACTCCAGGCCCCAGACCATGCCGCGGCCGCGGTACTCGGCGATGGAGGCGGGGTGCTCCTCGACGATGGCGCGCAGGTGCGACTCGATGATCTCGCCGCGGGCCAGCGTCTGCTTCTCCATCTGGCCGTCGGCCCAGTACGTGTCCAGGGCCGCCGCGGCGGTGACGAAGGCCGGGTTGTTGCCGCGGAAGGTGCCGTTGTGCTCGCCCGGCTCCCACACGTCCAGCTCCGGCTTGAACAGGGTGAGGGCCAGCGGCAGGCCGTAGCCGCTGATGGACTTCGAGACGGTGACGATGTCCGGCACGATGCCCGCCTCCTCGAAGGAGAAGAACGCGCCGGTGCGGCCGCAGCCCATCTGGATGTCGTCGACGATCAGCAGCATGTCGCGGCGCTTGCACAGCTCGGACAGGGCCCGCAGCCAGTCGGCGCGGGCGACGTTGATGCCGCCCTCGCCCTGCACCGTCTCGACGATCACGGCGGCCGGGGTGTTCAGGCCGGAACCGCTGTCCTCCAGCAGCCGCTCGAACCAGAGGAAGTCCGGGTAGGTGCCGTCGAGGTAGTTGTCGAACGGCATGGGGGTGCCGTGCACGAGCGGGATGCCGGCACCGGCCCGCTTGAAGGCGTTGCCGGTCACCGCGAGGGCGCCCAGCGACATGCCGTGGAAGGCGTTGGTGAAGGAGACGATCGACTCGCGCCCCTTGACCTTGCGGGCCAGCTTGAGCGCGGCCTCCACGGAGTTGGCACCCGTCGGGCCGGGGAACATGACCTTGTAGGGCAGGTCGCGCGGGCGCAGGATGGTGTTCTGGAAGGTCTCCAGGAACGCACGCTTGGCCGTGGTGGACATGTCCAGGCCGTGGGTGACGCCGTCGCGCTCGATGTAGTCGATCAGGGCGCGTTTGAGTACGGGGTTGTTGTGCCCGTAGTTGAGCGACCCGGCGCCGGCGAAGAAGTCGAGGTAGGTGTGGCCGTCCTCGTCGTACATGTGGCTGCCCTGCGCGCGGTCGAAGACCGTGGGCCATCCGCGGCAGTAGCTGCGCACCTCGGACTCCACGGTCTCGAAGACGCTCAGGTCGGGCTGGGTGATGGTCACAGCATGCTCCTGGGAGATGAGTGGCGTGAGCGGGGAGAAGTCTGGGGGGGCTGCGAAAGAGGCGGTCAGGGGCGGTGCTCGGCAGGGGGACCGAGCGGGCCGATGCGGTGGAGCACCTCGGCGTCGTGCCCCTGCTCCGGGAAGAGCCCGGCGTCGAGGAGGACTTCGCGGGCCAGCGGCGCCCCGTGGCGCTCGGCGAACGAGGCGAAGAGACGGTTGGACGCCGCGTTGTCCTCGGTGATCGTGGTCTCGATGCGACACACGCCCTGTTCCGCGGTGGCGCGGGCGACCAGGCCGTCCAGGAGGGCGGCGGCCAGTCCGCGACCGCGGTGCGCCTCGTCGACGGCGACTTGCCAGACGAAGAGCGTGTCCGGGGACTCGGGGCGGAGGTAGCCGGTGATGAAGGCGGCCGGCTCGCCCTCGCCGTCGCGGGCGACGGCGGAGGTGGCGGCGAAGTCGCGACACCACAGCAGGTAGCTGTAGGAGGAGTTCAGGTCCAGTGCCTTGGAGTCGCGGGCGATGCGCCAGATCGCGGCTCCGTCCTCCACGCGCGGTGTGTCGAGCTTGAAACCCTCCGGCATTTCTCTGATATCGCTTCGGGCACCTGCATGGTCTGCTTGTGCGGCGGTCATGCGAATTCAATTTACCCAGGGAAAAAGGAAAATGCATCGCGAGGAGGGGTTACGTGGGGAGGTGGTCATGTGTTATCGCGCGGGGGCGCACGAGCGCGCGAAACGACTGCACGATGTACGGGTTTGCCCGGAAAATAGGGGGTGAAGCGGACAGGGTGTGGGGTCGGTCACAGCTCCGTAACGTCCTGGTGACCCGACGGAATTACCTGCTCCGGCACTAGCGAAATCTTGGCGTTTGAGCTGCGAAAAAGCGGGCAGAAGAATACGGGAAGCTGCGCGCTGGAGAATTGGAAATTCGCCGGTAAAAGGTGTACCGCAAGAAAAGCCCGGGCGTCCACAGTGTTTCTGTGGAAGGAGTCGCCGTACGGGGCTGCGGTGCTCCGCGCCCGGTGGCCCGGACCCCGTGCCGCCCGCCGTGCCGCGCGTCATACAGTGCGGCCATGAGCGAGAGCGTGGTGCTGCACATCAAGGGCAGGGTCCTGACCGGGCCGGACGACGTGCGCGACGAACTCTGGGTCGTCGACGGCCGGGTGACCTACGAACGCCCGACGGGCGCGCGGGAGGTGACGACCGTTCAGGGCTGGGCGCTGCCCGGCCTGGTCGACGCCCACTGCCACGTCGGACTGGACGCCCACGGGCCGGTGGACGAGGCGACCAGCGAGAAGCAGGCGCTGACCGAGCGGGAGGCGGGCACCCTGCTGCTCAGGGACGCCGGCTCGCCGTCCGACACCCGCTGGATCGACGACCGCGAGGACCTGCCGCGGATCATCAGGGCGGGCCGCCACATCGCCCGCACCCGCCGCTACATCCGCAACTACGCCCACGAGATCGAGCCCGAGGACCTGGCCGCGTACGTCGCGCGGGAGGCCCGGCGCGGCGACGGCTGGGTCAAACTGGTCGGCGACTGGATCGACCGCGAGACCGGCGACCTGTCGGCCTGCTGGCCGCGCGGCGCCGTCGAGGCCGCCATCGCCGAGGCGCACCGGCTCGGCGCCCGGGTGACGGCCCACTGTTTCGCGGAGGAGACCCTCGCCCCGCTGGTCGAGGCGGGCATCGACTGCATCGAACACGCCACCGGCCTCACCGAGGAGACCATTCCGCTGTTCGCCGAGCGCGGCGTCGCGATCGTCCCCACCCTCGTGAACATCGCGACGTTCCCGGCGCTGGCGGCCGGTGGTGAGAAGAAGTTCCCCGCCTGGGCGAGCCACATGAGGAGCCTGCACGAGCGGCGCTACGACACCGTACGCGCGGCGTACGACGCCGGGGTGCCCATCTTCGCCGGCACCGACGCGGGCGGCTCGCTCGCACACGGCCTCATCGCGCAGGAAGTCGCCGAACTGACCAAGGCCGGCATCCCCGCGGTGGACGCGCTCGCGGCGACGACGTGGGGCGCGCGGCGGTGGCTGGGGCGGCCGGGCCTGGAGGAGGGCGCTCCGGCGGACCTCGTCGTCTACGACGGGGATCCGCGCGCGGACGTACGGGTGCTGGCGGCGCCGCGGCGGGTGGTGTTGCGGGGGCGGGTGGTGGGGTGACCCGCTTGCGGGTCGGTTTTCCGATTCAGGCAGCCGGTCGGCCGCGGTGCCTGGCCCGTCGTCGGGCGCCGAAACTCCGCCGTACCGCGGGTGGCTCGACGGTGGTGCGGGCCCGGGCCCTCCAGACTTCGTCCTCCGGTCCCGCGCCCTCCTGTACGTGTTCGGCTTTCGCGGTGTGGGTGGGGGGACGTCTGCCCCTACCGGCCGTTGGTCGCTGTACGGCGGGAGGGGGCGGGCCGTAGGACGGAGTCTGGAGGACCGCTCCCGTGTCCGGGCTGCGGCGGCGCCACCCGGTACGGTCTGCCAGTCGGCTACGGAGTCCGGCCCGCCGTCGGGCGCCGAAACCCTGCCCCGACTGCGGGCGGCTCGACGGTGGTGCGGGCCCGGGCCCTCCAGACTTCGTCCTCCGGTCCCGCGCCCTCCCGTACGCGTTCGGCTATCGCGGCGAGGGTGGGGGGGGGACGTCTGCCCCCACCGGCCGTTGGTCGCTGTACGGCGGGGAGGGGGCGGGCCGTAGGACGGAGTCTGGAGGACCGCTCCCGTGACCGGACCGAAGAGAGCGCCACCCGCCACAGGCAGCCAGTCGGCCCCGGAGTCCGGCCCGTCGTCGGGCGCCGAAACTCCGCCGGACTGCGGGCAGCTCGATGGTCGTGCGGGCCCGGGCCCTCCAGACTTCGTCCTCCGGTCCCGCACCCTCCTGTACGTGTTCGGCTTTCGCGGTGTGGGTGGGGGGACGTCTGCCCCCGCTGGCCGTTGGTCGCTGTGCGGCGGGAGGGGCTGGGGTGTGGGGCGGGGGCTGGAGGGCCGGGACCGTGTGCGGGTGCGGGCCAAGCGGGTCTGGCCAAGTCGGCTGCGGTTCGGCCGCGCCCTGAAGGGGCGCGGGGAACTGCGCGACCAGCCGCCTTGGTGCCGCAGACGATCGACGGCATGTCGCCGCACCTCCAGCGGAGCGCCTAGCGTTCGTGACGGGTGTTGCGGGCCATCCAGGCGGCCACCAGTGCGCCCGAGATGTTGTGCCATACGGAGAAGACGGCCGCCGGGAGTGCTGCCGCCGGGCTGAAGTGGGCGGTGGCCAGGGAGGCGGCGAGGCCGGAGTTCTGCATGCCGACCTCGAAGGCCATCGCCCGGCCTGCCGGTTTGCCCAGCCGGGCCAGGCGGCCCGCCGCGTAACCGAGGGCCAGGCCCAGGCCGTTGTGCAGGACGACCGCGAGGACGACCAGGGCCGCCGCGTCCTTGATGCGGGCGGCGCTGCCGGAGACCACGACCAGCACGATGGCCGCGATCGTCACCGCGGACAGCCACGGCAGCGCGCGCAGAGCACGGTCGACCCAGCGGCCCGCGACGAGCCGGACCAGCAGGCCGCCGAGTACCGGCAGCAGCACCGTCTTGAGGATGTCGGTCACCATCACCCCGGCGTCCACGTCCAGGAACTGGCCGGCGAGGAGGAGCGTCAGCGGTGGGGTGATCAGGGGGGCGAGGACGGTGGAGACGGTGGCGACCGAGACGGAGAGGGCGACGTCGCCGCGGGCGAGGTAGGTCACGACGTTGGAGGCGGTGCCGCTGGGCGCGCAGCCGACGAGGATGACACCGGCCGCGAGCTGCGGGGGCAGGTGGAGGGCGGTGGCGATCAGCCAGCCCAGGCCGGGCATGATCACGTAATGGGCGACCAGGCCCAGGCCCACCGCCCAGGGCCGCTTGGCGACCGCCGCGAAGTCCGGCGGCGTGAGCGTCAGCCCCATCGAGAACATCACGACGCCGAGCAGCCACGGGACGGCGGGCGCCCAGCCGGTGAACGGTGCGGGCCACAGCAGTCCGACGGCGCCCGCCGCGATCACCAGGAGAGGGAAGACGGTGACGGCACGCCGCGCCGCCCGGTCGGAGGCGGGCAGGTCGCCGGTGGGGGCGGGGCGCTGGCTGAGCTGTTCGGTGGGCACGGCGGCACCTTAGCGCCGGGCTGCGTGTACGGGGCAACGGGTTTCGGATGGTGGACGGGGGCGGCTCGTCGTGGGGTCAGGGGGTTGCCGATTCCGCCTCGGCTGCCTTGAGCAGGGCCGCCAGCAGTCCGGGGAACCGTTCTTCCAGGTCGTCCCGGCGTAGTGAGATGTAGCGCTCCCGGCCGATCTGGCGGGTGTGGGTCCAGCCCGCCTGCCGCAGGACGCGGAAGTGGTACGAGCCGGTGGCCCGGGTCACCGGCAGTTCGATGGCGCCGCAGCCCGCCTCGCCGTCCGCCGCGAGCCGCCGCACGATGTGCTGCCGCAGCGGGTCGCCGAACGCCTGGAGGAGCGGGCCGAGGCGGATGGCGCCGGTGTCCGGCTGGTCGGCGTCGGCCGGGGGAGAGGCGGTGGGGGGCGTGCTGCGGGCGGTCTCCGTGGGAGCCATGTTCAAAGAGCCTTCTCAGTGGGTGATACGGTCCGGACCGTCGACGTTTCGACGATCCTCTAACTGTTGGTTCGCGGCAAACCGCCGCGCACTCCCTTCCGCCGCGCGCCGTCCCCGCCGCCGTCCGAGACGAGGTTCCGCCATGTCCGCCACCGCCGCACCGGACCCGCCCGAAACCCCGCTGCGCACCCTCTTCTGCATCGGTGTCACCCAGGAGTTCTTCAACGCCGGTGACGAGGAGCGGACCGCGGTGGCCGCCGCCATCCCGCCCGCCTTCGCCCGGCTCGCCGAGCGCTTCGGCGTCCGTGTCCTCGGCACCCTCGACGACGACCAGTTCATGGTCGGCGCGTCCGCCGCCTGGCCCTGGACCTCGTACATCCTCGCCGATGTGCCCGACCTGGACACCGTGTCCCGCATCTGCGGCATCGTGCGTGACACCGAGGTGGGCGACGGGGGCGTACGCCTGTGGCGCTATCTGCGGATCGAGGCGCGGGCCGGGCGTCCGCTGTTCTTCGGCACCGAGTGACCGCTCCGTCCGCCTTCGGGAAGGAGCACTCCGTGCTCGACACCGGCCTCGCCGGCCGTACCGTCCTGATCACCGGCAGCGCCCAGGGCCTCGGCGCCGCCCTCGTCCGCGCCTTCCACGCCGAGGGAGCGTATGTCGCGGCCCTGGACCGCGACGACGCGGCCAACCGGGCGCTGGCCGCGGACCTCGACCCGGGCGGGGAGCGCGTCCGTACCGTCCACGCCGATCTGCGCGACCTCCCCGCCACCGAGGAGGCATACCGTACGGTCCGCGCCTGGCGGCCCGTGGACGTCCTGGTCAACAACGCCGCCCGGCCCCTGGCCGCCTCCCTGTGGGAGATCACCCCGGAGGAGTGGGACGAGGTCTTCGCGGTCAACCTGCGCGCCGTCTTCTTCCTCACCCGGGCCGTCGCCGGGGACATGCGCGAGCGCGGGTACGGACGCATCGTCACCATGGCCTCGATCGCCGGGCAGACGCCCCGCCCCACCGGCGCCGCGTACGGGACGTCCAAGGCCGGGCTGATCGCGCTGAGCCGGGTCTTCGCCGCCGAACTGGCCGGTGACGGCATCACCGTGAACACCGTCGCGCCCGCGATGATCGACACGCCGATGGTCCGGTCCGTCTCGCCGGAGGCGCTGGCCGGGCTGACCGCGCAGGTGCCGCTCGGGCGGATCGCCACTCCGGAGGAGGTGGCCCGCGTCGCCGTCTTCCTGGCGTCGGAGGAAACGTTCGTCACCGGCGCCACGTACGACGTGAACGGGGGCGCGTTGATGCGCTGAGGCGGCGGGGGAGCCGCCGGGTCAGCCTGTCAGGGCCTTCTCCAGCGCCTCCGTGAAACGGTCGGTCGTCGCCCGGTCCCGTACCGCCAGCCGCAGCCACTCCGGGCCCAGCCCCGGAAACGTGTCGCCGCGCCGTACCGCGAAGCCGAGTGTCCGCAGCCGGGTGCGGGCAGCCGCCGCGTCCGGCATCCGGACCAGGACGAACGGGCCCTCGGCCGGAGTCATGACGTGCACCCGCTGGCCGTCGGGGCCGCGTACCTGCGCCAGCCGGGCCAGCAGTTGGTCCCGGTCCGCCGCGATCTGCCGGGCCGCGTCCGCCGCCTCCGCCAGCGCCGCCGGTTCGCAGCACGCCTCGGCCGCGGCGAGGGCCGGAGCCGAGACCGGCCACAGGGGCTGGGCCCGTTCCAGGTCCGCGATGGCTTCCGGGGCGGCCAGTACGTAGCCGATCCGCAGGCCCGCCAGCCCCCATGTCTTGGTCAGGCTGCGCAGTACGACCAGCCCCGGCACGTCCGTACGCGACGCCAGCGACGCGTGCTCGCCGGGCACCGCGTCCATGAACGCCTCGTCCACGACCAGGGTGCGGCCGGGCCGCGCCAGCCGGGCGATCTCCTCGGCGGGGTGCAGGACGGAGGTGGGGTTGGTCGGGTTGCCGACGATGACGAGGTCGGCCGCGTCGGGGACCGCGTCCGCGTCCAGCCGGAAGCCGTCCCGCTCGGAGAGCAGCAGCCGCTCGACCGGGTGCCCGGCGTCGCGCAGCGCCGACTCGGGCTCGGTGAACTGCGGGTGCACGACGAGCGGCCGCCGGGCCCGTACGGCGCGGGCGATCAGCACGAACGCCTCCGCCGCGCCCGCCGTCAGCAGCACCCGTTCCGGCGGGAGGCCGTGCCGCGCCGCCACCGCCCGGCGGGCCGGGCCGCCGTCCGGGTACGCGGCGAGCCCGTCCAGCGAGGCCGCGATGCGTGCCTTGAGCCAGGCCGGCGGCGTCCCGGCGCGCACGTTGACCGCGAGATCGGTCAGCCCGGCGTCCGCGCCGCGCACTTCGGCGTCCCCGTGGTGACGCAGGTCCGGTTCGTACGGGTACGGGCCGGGTATGCCGCCGGGGGCGGCGGGCGGCGGGGTGGTCACGACGTCTCCTTGGTGCAGAGGTGGTGAGGTGTGCGTCCGTGTGCCACGGCGCAGGTGGCCCGGGCCCCTGGCCCCGACGTGCGTTTGCCGACGAGGAGCCGGGCCGGGCGGGCGTGGGGAGGCGTTGCGGGGTCCGTGCCGGAACCACTCATGGCGAGGGCGTCCGCGCCGGCCAGCGCGGCGGCCTCCGCGACGCTGGGCGTGCCGGTGGCGGCCAGTGCCGCCGGGGACGGATGCGGTACGGGCACGGCGGCCAGCACCTCGGCCGGGTACGCCAGCAGCGGCACGCCGAGCCGGCCGGCCGCCTCGGCCAGCCCCGGCTCCGCCGCCTTGGTGTCCACGGTCGCGAGCGCGGTGATCGCTTCGGGTGTCGTACCCGCGGCCGCGAGAGTGTCCTTGACGAGTGCCAGCACCTCGGTGGCCTGGACGCCCCGGCGGGCGCCGACGCCGACGACGACGATCGGTTCCGGGCTCATCGCGTCGGTCCCGCGCCTCGGACAGCCGGGTTCCGTACGCCCAGGGTCCGGGCGCCCGCGCTCCGGACATGCGGGATGCCCGGCCGGTCAGTAAGCAGGAGTGAGGGGTGCCGGAACCCCGGGGAAGGGGTGACACCGTGCCGGTGGTCATCGCGCTGGGCGCGTTCCTGATGACCCTGGTCGGCGGCTGGGTCGCCCACCGGGTCACCGACCGCCGCCACCTGGTCCTGGGGCTGGCGGGCGGCCTGATGCTGGGCGTGGTCGGCCTCGACCTGCTGCCCGAGGCGCTGGAGGCGGCGGGAGAGGAGATCCACGGCGTGCCGGCCGCGCTGCTCTGTTTCGTCCTGGGGTTCCTCGCCGCGCACGCGGTGGAACGGCTGCTGGCGGTCCGCAAGGCGGCGCACGGCATGGACCCGGAGGAACGGGTGCCGCAGGTCGGCCTGACGGCCGCGGCCGCCATGGTGGTGCACAGCTTCATGGACGGCTTCGCGATCGGCCTGGCGTATCAGGTGGGGCGGGAGATGGCGGTGGCCGTGGCGATCGCCGTCATCGCCCACGACTTCGCGGACGGCTTCAACACGTACACGATCACCAGCCTGTACGGGAACGCCCGCAACCGGGCGCTGACCATGCTCGGCGCGGACGCGCTGGCCCCGCTGGCCGGTGCCGCCTCGACGCTGCTGTTCACCCTTCCGGAGCAATGGCTCGGGATTTACCTGGGCTTCTTCGGCGGCGTCCTGCTCTACCTGGCGACCTCCGACATCCTCCCCGAGGCGCACCACGACCATCCCGCGCTGTCCACCCTGCTGTGCACGGTGGCGGGTGTGGGGTTCATCTGGCTGGTGGTCGGCCTCGCGGGCTGAACCGGTGCGCCGGGAGTGCACGCCACCGGGAGGAAAGGTCACGGCGCGCCGGCTCCCAGGCCGACCGAGACCGGCCCGTTGCGGCCCTCCAGTACGGCCGACAGGCCCGGTTCGTCGCCCGCCTCGACGGTGAGCGTGGCGCCCAGAGCGGCCAGCTCGGCGCGGATCGTCGACGGGTCGGGGTGCGTACCGGAGAACGCGCGCAGCGGTACGACCGGCAGTCCCGGCGCGGCGGCCGGGTGTGGCGTGGCACCCCAGTCCAGCAGGAACGGGACCAGGCCGCCGCCGGTACGCGGCGGCGTCAGCGTCCAGGAGAGCGTGCTGCCGTCCGGTGTGCGGCGGGACATCGTCACCGGCTCACCCGGGTCGTAACCCAGCGCACGGGCCTGTGCCACCTGCCCGGCGATCCCGCGCACCCGGACCGCCCAGTGGGCCAGCCGGGGGCCGCGCAGCGCGTCGATGCCGAACCAGCGCGGCGCCTCGGGCGCGGGCTGCGCGGGGTCCGGGCCGATGATTTCCAGGTAGGCGCCGTCGCCCAGGCCCAGCAGGGCGTTGCGGGTGCCCCGGCCAGGGTGGCCGCCGCCCGGCACCGGCCGGACGCCGGTCAGCGCGGCGACCTCGGCGGCGGTGTCCTCCAGGTCGGGTGTGGCGAGGACCAGGTGGTCCAGTACGGCGTCAGCCACAACGGGCCTCCAGCGGCGGGCGGTCGGCGGCACGGGCGGCCAGGCGGCGGGCCAGCGACGGCTCGGCCGCCCAGTGGACGTGCAGGTACGAGGCGTGCACCCCGCCCTGGACGTGGCCCTCCACCCGGCGTGCGGGGTGGGTCATGCCCCAGGCGGGGGACGCGCCCGCGCCCGGTTCCAGCACCGTACGGTGGAACTCGTGGCCGCGCACCCGCGTACCGGCCACGGCCAGGGCGTTGTCGGCCAGCGCCACCGCCTCCCGGTAGCCCAGGGTGAGCCGCTCCGACATCCGCGCGTCGGCGGGCAGCACTCCGCACATCGGCTCGCCGTCGAGGGTCCGTGCCAGGTACAGCAGCCCCGCGCACTCGGCGACGACCGGCGCGCCGGAGGCCGCCAGGTCCACCACGGCCCGGCGCAGCGGCGCGTTGGCCGACAGTTCGGCCGCGTACATCTCGGGGAAGCCGCCGCCGATCACCAGGGCCTGCGTCCCGGCGGGCAGCCGCTCGTCGCGCAGCGGGTCGAAGACGGCCACCTCGGCTCCGGCGGCCGTCAGCAGTTCGGTGTGCTCGGCGTACGAGAACGTGAACGCGGCGCCGCCCGCGACGGCCACCACGGGCTTGCCGGGGACCGCGGCCGCACCCTGCGTGCCCGTCACGCTCCGTGCGACGGCGAGCGCCGGGTCCCAGGCCGTGCCGGGCAGTTCCGGCGCGCTGTGCGCCAGCGCCAGCAGGGCCTTGAGATCGCAGCCCTCCCGTACCTGGGCGGCCTGCGCCCGTACGGACTCCAGCGCGTCGGCCTGCCGTTCGGCGACCGGGATCAGGCCCAGGTGCCGGGACGGCGTCTGCACCTGCGGCGCCCGGCGCAGCGCGCCCAGTACCGGCACGCCCGCCTCGTCCAGCGCCGCGCGCAGCAGCTCCTCGTGCCGGTCCGAGCCGACCTTGTTCAGGATCACCCCGGCCAGCCGTACCTCCGGGTCCCAGGACGCGAAGCCGTGCACCAGCGCGGCCACCGACCGGGACTGCGCCGAGGCGTCCACGACCAGCACCACCGGCGCCCGCAGCAGCTTGGCGACCTGTGCGGTGGAGGCCAGTTCGCCGAACCCGGAGGCGCCGTCGTAGAGCCCCATCACGCCTTCGACCACCGCCAGGTCGGCACCGGCCGACCCGTGCAGGAACAGCGGCGCCAACTGGCCGGGACCGCACAGGTACGCGTCCAGGTTGCGGCCCGGCCGGCCCGTGGCCAGCGCGTGGTAGCCCGGGTCGATGTAGTCCGGGCCCACCTTGTGCGCGGAGACCGTGAGCCCGGCCTCGGTGAAGGCCGCCATCAGGCCGGTGGCGACGGTCGTCTTGCCGCTGCCCGAGGCGGGCGCGGCGATGACGAGCCGGGGGATCGTACTCACGGTCTGGCTGCTCCTGGTCCTGCCGCTCCGGTCGCTGTGGTGTCCGGCCGTGCCGTCACCACTCGATGCCCCGCTGGCCCTTCTGGCCCGCGTCCATCGGGTGCTTGACCTTGGTCATCTCGGTCACCAGGTCCGCGAAGTCGCACAGCTCCTGCGGCGCGTTGCGGCCGGTGATCACGACGTGCTGGTGGCCCGGCCGGTCGCGCAGGACGGAGACGACCTCGGCGGGGTCCACCCATCCCCAGTGCATCGGGTAGGCGAACTCGTCGAGCACGTACAGCTTGTACGTCTCGGCGGCCAGGTCCCGCTTGACCTGCTCCCAGCCCTCGCGGGCCGCCTCCTCATTGCTGAACTGGGAGTCGCGCTGGACCCACGACCAGCCCTCGCCCATCTTGTGCCAGGCGACCGTGCCGCCCTCGCCGGTCTCGCCGAGCACCCGCAGCGCGCGCTCCTCGCCCACCTTCCACTTCGCCGACTTCACGAACTGGAACACCCCGACCGGCCAGCCCTGGTTCCAGGCCCGCAGCGCCAGCCCGAAGGCGGCGGTGGACTTGCCCTTGCCGGGGCCGGTGTGGACGAGGACCAGCGGGCGGTTGCGGCGCTGGCGTGTGGTGAGTCCGTCGTCCGGGACGACGGACGGCTGTCCCTGAGGCATTAAGCGGCCCTCCGAGTGGTGTGGTGGTTGCCCTGTCCGCGCACGTCGCGGACGAGCGCGGAGACGCTGTCCGCGCGCAGTTCGTCGAGGGTGACGGCGGTGCCCTGGAGGTCGCGGGCCAGCTCGCCCGCCAGACCCAGCCGTACCGGCCCGGCCTCGCAGTCCACGACCACCGAGGCGACGCCCTCGGCGCCCAGCAGCCGTGCGGCGCGCGAGGTGCGCACCAGCGGCTCGGGGCCGCCGGTGGACCGCCCGTCGGTGACGACCACCAGCAGTGGCCGCCGCGAGGCGTCCCGCAGCCGTTCCACCCGCAGCACCTCGTGCGCCTTGAGCAGGCCCGCGGACAGCGGTGTCCGGCCGCCGGTGGGCAGCGACTCCAGCCGGGCCGCGCCCGCCTCCACCGACGAGGTGGGCGGCAGCGCCAGTTCGGCCTCCGCGCCGCGGAAAGTGATCATGCCGATCTTGTCGCGCCGCTGGTAGGCGTCGAGCAGCAGCGAGAGCACCGCGCCCTTGACCGCGCTCATCCGCTTGCGCGCCGCCATCGAGCCGGACGCGTCCACGACGAAGAGCACGAGGTTGCCCTCCCGGCCCTCGCGCACCGCCTCGCGCAGATCGTCCCGGCGCACCACCAGACCCGGGCCGCGGCGGCCGCGCGCCACCTGGTGCGGCGCGGCGGCCTGCACGGTCGCGGCCAGGTGCAGCTTGGTCAGGGTGCCCTGCGGGCGCCGGGCGCCGGTGGTCCGGCCGTGCGCCGTACGGGCGCGGGAACGCCGGCCGTCCGCGCCCTCGCCGAGCCCCGGCACGTCCAGCCGCCGCGTACGGAACGGCTCGCCCGCGCCGACGGCGGCCTTCTCGCCGCCCCCGCCAGGAGCGTTCTCCCCGTCGCTCTCGGACTGGGCCTTCGGGTCGGCGGGGGCCGGGTCCGCCTCCGGGGCCTGCGGCTGCTCGGGCAGGTGCGGCTGGTCGTCCGCCTGCGGCTGGTCGTGCGGTGCCTGGGCGTCCTCGCCCTGCGGACCGTCCGTGCCGCCGTCGCCGTCCTGCGGCGGCTGTCCGCCGCCGGGCCCGTCGGGGCCGCCGTCGGGGCCGCCGTCCGGGTCGGGTTCCGGGTCGTCGTCCTCGTCGGCGGCGAACTCCTCCAGCGTCCGGTCGAGCTTGTCCTCGTCCAGGCCGGGGGCGTCGAACGGGTTGCGGCGGCGCCGGTGGGGGAGCGCCAGCAGGGCGGCCTGCCGTACGTCCTCCTCGCGGACCTCCGTACGGCCCGCCCAGGCGGCCAGCGCGCAGGCGGTACGCGCCATCACGATGTCGGCGCGCATGCCGTCCACCTCGAACGCGGCGCACACCGCGGCGATCTGCCGCAGCACCGCGTCCCCGAGGGCCACGTCCGGCAGCAGCGCCCGCGCGGCGGCGATCCGCTCCCGCAGCTCGCCCTCCTCGACGGCCCAGCGGCCCGCGAAACCCTCCGGGTCCGCGTCGTAGGCCAGCCGCCGCCGGACCACCTCCACCCGCTGGTCCGGCTCGCGGGACGCGGCGACCTCCACGGTCAGCCCGAAGCGGTCCAGCAACTGCGGCCGCAGTTCGCCCTCTTCGGGGTTCATGGTGCCGACGAGCAGGAATCGCGCGGCGTGCCGTACGGAGACACCCTCGCGCTCCACGTACGAGGCGCCCATGGCGGCGGCGTCCAGCAGCAGGTCCACGAGGTGGTCGTGGAGCAGGTTGACCTCGTCGACGTACAGGATGCCGCGGTGCGCGTCCGCCAGCAGGCCCGGCTCGAACGCCTTCACGCCCTCCGACAGCGCCCGTTCGATGTCCAGCGCGCCGACCAGCCGGTCCTCGGAGGCGCCGACGGGGAGTTCGACCATGCGGGCCGGGCGGTCCTCCGCGCCGGCCGCCTCGTGCGGGCCGTCCGGGCAGGCCGGGTCCGGCGCGGCCGGGTCACAGGAGAAGCGGCAGCCGGTGACGACGGGGACGTCCGGCATCAGCGCCGTCAGGCCCCGCACGATCGTCGACTTCGCGGTGCCCTTCTCGCCGCGGACGAGCACCCCGCCGATGGCCGGCGAGATGGCGTTGAGCAGCAGGCTCAGCCGCATGTCGGACATGCCGACGACCGCGGTGAACGGGTAAGGGACCGATGCCATTAAGGAGTACCCCCTTCGAGGGACGTGCGGTGTGCGGGCGCGGCAGAGGCCGCGCCGGGTGCGGCCGGGGTGCGGGGTGGCGGCGGTATCGGCGGCGCCCCCGGTGGTACGAACGGCAGTCCCGCCGGTACGCCGTCCTCGATGAGCCGCAGCAGCGCCTCCGTGTCCGCGTGCTCCTCGATGAGGTCGCCGAGCCGGTCGAGCTGCTCCTCGCGCAGCGCGGCGAAGCTGGTGTCCGGCGCCGGGACGAACGCGCGGCCGGCGTCGGCGGCCACCCGCCGCAGGAACGCCCGCCGGAAGCCGTCGCTCTCCAGCGAGCCGTGCCAGTGGGTGCCCCAGACCGCGCCGGACCGGCAGCCGTCCAGGAAGGGCTGCCCGCCGAAGACCTCGGCCACGCCGTGGTGGATCTCGTACCCCTCGACCGGCTCGCCCAGCGCCTCGCCGGACGGCCGGGCCAGGGTCTTGTCCGCCGCGAACCGTACGCGTACGGGCAGCAGGCCCAGCCCGTCCACCGTGCCGGCCTTCGACTCGACCTCGTCCTCGATCCGTTCGCCCAGCATCTGGAAGCCGCCGCAGATGCCGAGCACCGGGCGGCCTTCCGCGGCCCGCCGCCGCACCGCGTCCGCGATGCCGCGCTCGCGCAGCCACTGGAGCGCTCGGACGGTGCCGCGGGTGCCGGGCAGCACCACCAGATCGGCGTCGGCCAGCTCTTCGGGACGGTCCACGAACCGCACCACGACGCCCGGTTCGGCGGCGAGCGCGTCCACGTCCGTGAAGTTCGACATCAGCGGTACGGCGGCCACCGCGACCCGCAGCACGTCGGCGCCGTGCGGCGGCGCGACGACGCTCTCGCGTACCGCGCCGCGCAGCGACACGCGCAGGCCGTCCTCCTCGTCGATGCCGAGTCCGTGCGCGAACGGCAGCACCCCGAGGGCGGGCCGCCCGGTCAGCTCCTTCAGCATGTCCAGGCCCGGCTCCAGCAGCGTCACATCGCCCCGGAACTTGTTGACGAGATAGCCCGCGACCAGCGCCTGGTCCTCCGGGGACAGCAGCGCCGTGGTGCCGAAGAAGGAGGCGAACACCCCGCCCCGGTCGATGTCGCCGACCACCACGGCCGGGATACGGGCGGCGCGCGCGATCCCCATGTTCACGATGTCGGAACGCCGCAGGTTGATCTCGGCCGGGCTGCCCGCGCCCTCGCAGATCACCGCGTCGTGCGTACGCCGCAGCTCCTGGAGGCAGTCCGTGACCGTACCGAGCAACTGCTCCTGACGGCCCGCGTGGTAGCCGCGCGCGCTCAGCTCGCCCACCGGCTTGCCCATCAGCACGACCTGGCTGCTGCGGTCACTGCCCGGCTTCAGCAGCACCGGATTCATCAGGGCGCTCGGCTCGACGCGCGCCGCGGCGGCCTGCATGGCCTGCGCCCGCCCGATCTCCGCGCCCTCGCGCGTCACGAACGAGTTCAGCGACATGTTCTGCGCCTTGAAGGGCGCCACCTTGATTCCCTTGCGGGCCAGCCAGCGGCAGATGCCCGCCGTCACCACACTCTTGCCCGCGTCGGACGTGGTGCCCGCCACCAGCAGCCCGCCGCCGAGCGGTGCTTGACCCGGTCCGTTCACGTGGCACTCCTCGCCGTCCGCACTCCGCTGCTCACTTGGCCCTCCCGGCTGTACGGGATCGTCGTACCGCTCCGGCTGTACGGGTTCGCCGTACCGCCCCCGCCGCCAGCCGGCCCGCGACCGTGGCCGCCAGGGCCAGCGCGCTCACCCGGCGCGACAGGGCCACGGCCCGCTCGATGTCCGGCACCGCGACCGGCCGGCCCGCGTCGCCGTTGAGCACCGGCCGGTGCTCGACCCGGCCGCCGTACGCCAGGGTGCCGCCCAGCCGCACCCCCAGCGCCCCGGCGAACGCCGCCTCCACCGGGCCCGCGTTGGGGCTCGGGTGGGACGGTCCGTCCTGGCGCCAGGCGCGCCACGCGCCCCGCCGGTCCGGGCCCGCCAGCACCGCCAGCGCGGCGGTCAGCCGGGAGCCGGGGTAACCGGCCACGTCGTCGAGCCGGGCCGAGGCCCACCCGAAGCGGCGGTGGCGTGGCGACTTGTGCCCCACCATCGCGTCCAGCGTGTTCACGGCCCGGAAGGCCAGCAGTCCCGGCACACCGGCGGCCGCGCCCCAGACCAGGGCGCCGACCACCGCGTCCGAGGTGTTCTCGGCGACGGATTCGACCACCGCGCGCGCCATCTGCTGCCCGTCCAGGGCCTGCGGGTCGCGCCCGCACAGGTGCGGCAGCCGCTCGCGCGCCACGTCCAGGTCGCCCGCCGCGAGCGCACCGCCGACGGCCCGCGCCTCGCGGCCCAGCGAGGTGCCGCCCAGGACGGCCCAGGTGGCGGCGGCGGTCAGCGCGACGGATGCGGGGAAGGCGGCGGGGGAGCGGCGTACGGCGCGGTCGAGCAGCGCGGCACCGGCGGCGGTGCCGCCCGCGAGCAGCGCGGTGTGCAGGGCGCCGGTCCCGCGGTGGTCGCGCCACAGACGGCGTTCCACTGCGGCCGCGGCCCGCCCGAAGGCGGCCACGGGATGACCGCGCCGGGGGTCGCCCACGACCAGGTCGCCGAGGAAACCCAGGGCCGCGCCGCACGCGTAGCCGGCGTGTTCGGCACGCATCGGATCAGACCGCCGTCGCGCCTCGGAGGGATGGCGTGGGGGTACGTCCAGCAGATTGCGCACTGCGGCCGGGCATGGCGGTAGGTCCTCACTCAGGGTCCGCGCCCTGGCTCGACGGGTACGGCGACGAGAGTCTCCTGGCTCCCCGGATCGGCGCTTCCCCCGGCCTTCCAGTCCGTACGGGAACCTGCGTCGCGGGACGCGGACCGTGGCCCTTGGTGGAGGGGCGCTCCCCGGTGACAGTGGCGGGACCGCGCCGGATTCTCACCGGACTTCCTCATCTGTCGCCGATTGGCTCCGGCAGTCCACCACGCTCCGCCAAGCCCGTCAACTCACGCTTGACCTGCGGTGCGGGGCGGCGGCAGTGCCTGTGTCCCAGGACACAGGCGTGCGGGGGGGGCGGGGGGGGGGGCGCGGCCCCCCCCCGCCCCCCGGGGCGGGGGGGGGGGGCGGGGGGCCCGCGCCGGGGGGGGGGGGGCGGCCCCCCCCCCCCCCCCCCCCCCCCCCCAG
>NZ_JBVHPX010000014.1:0-63208 GCF_055567735.1 Streptomyces sp. NPDC026394 | reverse complement strand
CGGTCTGGGCGGGGGGGGGGGGGGGGCGGGGGGGCGGGGCCCCCCCCCCGCGGGGGGGGGGGGGCGGGGGGGGGGCCCCCCCCCCCCCCCCACGCCCGGGGTGCCGTGCCGTGGCTCAGGCGGCCACGATCAGGTAGATCCCGTACGCCACGGCCGCCGCGCACAGCGCGAAGCAGGCGTACGCCCCGGCCCGCGCCGCCCCGCCGGAAGCGGCGGGCCCGTCGGCGGTCACCGGCGTCCCCTCCTGCTGCGGCTTGCGGGACGTGCCGACGATGCCGAGGGTGAACAGGCCCACGATCCCGACCGTCACGAACAGCGTGACGCCGAAGACCTGGCCGAGAGCTGCCCAGTCGATGCTCATTGCGTTCTCGTTCCTCCGTGGGAGCCGTGCGGCCGGGTCAGCCGGCGGCCGAACCGGCCTTGGCGCGGCGCCGGGCGCGCTTCTCGTGCGGGTGGGCGGCCACCGGGGCGGCGATCACCGGGGCGGCACCGACCGGGTCCGCGATCCGGGCCGCGGCCACCGCGGGGGCCGGGATGGCGGCCGCGCCCGCCGCGACCGGGCCCGCGGGCGGCGGCGAGACGGTCTGCAGGGCGGCGGTGACGACACCGGCGGGCTCGGCGGCCGGGCCCTCGTTGACGTTGGTGTGGTCCACCGGCTTGCGCCGGGAGGCCATCCAGATCGCGCCGCAGACGGCGAGAGCCAGCACGGCGACGGTCGCGATGCCCCAGTCGCCCTGGTCCGCCAGGAGCGCGGCGCCCGCCGCGACCAGACCGGCGGCCGGTAGCGTCAGACCCCAGGCGGCGGCCATCCGGCCCGCCGTGGACCAGTGCACCACGCCGCCCTTGCGGCCCAGGCCGGAGCCCATGACCGAACCCGAGCAGACCTGGGTGGTGGAGAGCGCGAAACCGAGGTGGGAGGAGGCCAGGATGGTGGCCGCGGCGCCGGTCTGGGCGGCGAAGCCCTGCGGCGGCTGGATGTCGGTGATGCCCTTGCCCATCGTGCGGATGATCCGCCAGCCGCCCAGGTACGTGCCGAGCGCGATGGCCAGGCCGGCCGAGGCGATGACC
This sequence comes from Streptomyces sp. NPDC026394, assembly GCF_055567735.1. Classification (NCBI taxonomy): domain Bacteria; kingdom Bacillati; phylum Actinomycetota; class Actinomycetes; order Kitasatosporales; family Streptomycetaceae; genus Streptomyces; species Streptomyces sp. NPDC026394. The sequence continues at coordinate 62,140 of NZ_JBVHPX010000014.1, read as the reverse complement.
CACAGCGGCGGGTCGGCGTGCGGGGCGACCACACCGCCGGTGATCAGCGCGAGGGTGATCACGCCCATCGTCTTCTGGGCGTCGTTGGTGCCGTGCGCGAGGGAGACCAGGGCGGCCGAGGCGATCTGTCCGGCGCGGTAGCCCTTGGCGGTGTCCTCCTCGGCGCGGTTGCGGGCGAGCCGGTAGGTCAGCCGGGTCGCGGCCGTCGCGGCCAGTCCGGCCACGACGGGAGCGGCGACGGCCGGGATGAGGACCTTCATGACCACGGCGCCGCCGTGCACGCCGCTCGGGCCGACGGCCACCAGGGTCGCGCCGATCAGACCGCCGAAGAGGGCGTGCGAGGAGCTGGAGGGGAGCCCGGCCAGCCAGGTGACCAGGTTCCAGACGATGGCACCGACCAGCCCGGCGAAGATCACTTCTGGTCTGATGCCGGCGGTCTCGTCGATGATCCCGCCGGAGATGGTCTTGGCGACCTCCACCGACAGGAACGCGCCGACCAGGTTGAGGACCGCCGACATCGCCACCGCGATCTTGGGCTTGAGTGCCCCGGTGGAAATGGTGGTGGCCATGGCGTTGGCCGTGTCGTGGAAGCCGTTCGTAAAGTCGAACACCAAGGCCGTGACGATCACGATCCCGATGAGAAGCGTGATGTGTTCCATTCACCCAGGCAATCAGTTCGTTGGGCAGTGACGCTCGGACCGTACGGACGACGGGTGAACGGAAGGTGAACTGGGGCGGGCGCCACAGTGACGCCCCCGCAGGGGTGGTGCGGAGGCGTCCGTACCGTCTCCCGGGGCCCATGCGTACCAGCACGGACGCCTCGTGCGCCGCAGGCGTACCGGGGCCGGGTGCGCCGGGGGCCGGGCGTGTCGGGGTGCCGGGTGTGCGGGGGCGCCGGGCGTGTCGGGTGCCTGGCGTGCGGGGGCGCCGGGCGTGTCGGGGTGCCGGGCGGGGCGGCGTGTCAGCCCCGGGCGAAGCGCCGCAGCCCGGTGACCGTGCCGTTCCACTTGTCCTGGTCGCCGGGCAGCGCGCCGGACCCGGCGTGCTGCCAGATGCTCGGGTACTGCCAGCCGGCGGGCAGCGTGCCCGGAGTGCTGTGCCAGCGGGCCAGCCACAGGGGGTGGGTGGCGGCGAACGCCCGGCTGCCGCCGGTGCAGCCGTTCCACCACCGGGCCGTCGTGTAGATCACCGGCCGCCGCCCGGTCTGCCGCAGCACCTCGTTGCTGAATCCTCGGACCCACCGGACCAGCGCCGTGCCGCTCATCCCGTAGCAGGCGTGCTCCCGGTCGTACGGGTTGTGCTCCAGGTCGAGCGCCGGCGGCAGCGTCCAGCCGTCCGCCTTCCAGCGGCCGCCGTGGCGCAGGAAGTACCGGGCCTGCGCGCGGCCGGAGGAGGCGTTCGGGACGCCGAAGTGGTACGCGCCGTGCAGCAGGCCCGCCTTGCGCGCGCCGCGGTACTGCCGCGGGAAGTGCGGGTTGCGGTACCAGGTCGACTCGGTGGCCTTCACGTACACGAAACGGCCGCCCTTCGCCCGTACGGACTTCCAGTCGACGCTGCCCTGGTGCGAGGAGACGTCGTGCCCGGCGGGCTTGCCGGCGGCCTCGGCGGCGGGGGCCGTGGGCAGGGCGGTGGACAGGACGCCGGTGAGCGTGCCGAGCGCCAGGGCCCCGGCGGCCAGCCGGTGCCGTCCGCTGCGCGGGCGGCGGGGCGGGGGCGGGGTGTCGGGCGGGTGCTGCGCGTCGGACGGGTGGTGGGACGGCTGCTGCGGGCCGGACGGGCGATCGCGGTCACGGGCCATGGCTCCCCCAGGAAGTCCCCCGGATGGCTACGTGCATGACAGATAGCTACGTGCATGACAGGTGGCTACGTGCACGACAAGGCCCCGGAAGCGTACCGAGAGATCCACACAAGACGGTCGTCGCCCGGTCAAGTCCGCCCGAGGTACCGCCGGTCCGACATGGCGGATACCGGAGGACCGGGATCCGCCCCACGGCTCCCCACCAGCCCCGTACGGTGTCGGCAGCCCCGCGCGCACCACGTCCGCGCGCCCCCACCGGGCCCCGCCCGCACCGCAGACCGGAGGCACACGCATGACGGACCCGGAAGCCCTCGACCACGCCTGGGACGAGCTGGTCGCCACCGCCCGCCGCACGGTCGCCGACGGCCTGGTCGTCGGCACCTCCGGCAACGTCTCCGTCCGCGTCGGCGACCTCGTGCTGGTCACCCCCAGCGGCGTGCGCTACGACCGGCTCGGGCCCGGCGACCTCACCGCGGTGGACCTCGAAGGCCGCCAGACCCGCGGCACGCTGCGGCCCACCAGCGAACTCCCCATGCACCTGGCCGTCTACCGGGCCACCGGCGCCACCGCGGTCGTGCACACCCACGCCGCCCACGCCACCGCCGTCTCCACCCTCGTCACCGAGCTCCCGCCGGTGCACTACATGACCGCGGCCCTCGGCGGACCCGTCCGCGTCGCGCCGTACGCCCTCTACGGCACCGAGGAGTTGGCCGGGAACGTGCTCGCCGCCCTGCGCGACCGCACCGGCTGCCTCCTCCGGAACCACGGCACCATCGTCTACGGCGACACCCTTGACGAGGCGTACGACCGCACCGCCCAGCTGGAGTGGATGTGCCGCGTCTGGCTCGCCGCCGGCTCGCTGCCCGGCCGCACACCCGCCCTGCTCACGCCGGAACAGCTCGACGCGGCCGGCGAGCGGCTGCGCGGCTACGGGCAGCGCCGCTGACGTACGGTCCCGGGCGACGGCGCCGGGCCCCGTACGACCGCCCGTGGGCCCGCCCGCCGTCACCCGGGCGCGCCCGCCCACTGGCCGCGGCCGCGGCGCCCGCCCACACTGGGGAGGATGCGTCTGGGTACCGCGGCAGCAGCCGCCACCACGGTGATCGGTACCGGCGCGGCCGCGGTGGCGGCCGGCCGGTACGCCAGCGACATGGTCCTCAAACCCGCGCCCGACCGGCCGCTGCCGGGCGACCCCCGGCTCACGGTGCACGCCACCGGCCCCGGGCGGATCACCCTCACCCGCAGCCTCGCCTCGCTCCGGCCCGGCACCTACGGCCTCACCGGTGCGGGCGGCCACGCCGTCGTCGGGCCCCTCCTCGACGACGTGCCGCACCCGGCGGACACGGTCGTCCGCCGCCTGGAGCGGGTCACCCACGGCTCCGTCCAGCCGGGCGCCAGGATGCGTCTGACACCCCAGGTGCACATCGGCAACCCGCGCGACGCGCTCGGACTCGACTCCGCCGACGTCGACATCCCCGGAGAACTGGGCGCGCTGCCCGCCTGGTTCGTGCCGGGCGCCCGGGAGATCTGGGTCATCACCGTGCACGGCCTGGGCACCACCCGGGAGCACCCCATGGTGGTCATGCCGTTCCTCAGCGACCAGCGGCTGCCCGTCCTGGACCTCGCCTACCGCAACGACGTCGGCGCCCCGCACACCGCCGACGGCATCAGCCACCTCGGTGACTCCGAATGGCGCGACCTGGACGCCGCGATCCGCTACGCCGTCCAGTACGGCGCCGAACGCGTCGTCCTGCACGGCTGGTCCACCGGCGCGTCCATGGCCCTGCACGCCGCCGCCAACTCCGCGCTGCGCGACCGCATCGCCGGCCTCGTCCTGGACTCGCCGGTCCTGGACTGGCAGGCCACCGTCCGCGCCCTGGCCGCCGCCCACCGCGTCCCCCGCCCGCTGCTCCCGCTGGCCGTACGTGCCGCCGAGGGCAGCACCGGGCTGCACGCCGGACGGCTGGCCGAAGCCTGGACCGCCGACCTGCTCACCGTGCCGACCCTGCTGATCCACGGGCCGCACGACTCCCTCGCCCCCTGGGCGGCCTCCCGCGAACTGGCCGCCCGCCGCCCCGACCTGATCACGCTGCACCCGGTACCGCACGCCCCGCACGCCGCCATGTGGAACGCCGACCCGGCCACGTACGAAGAAACGCTTCGCCGCTTCCTCACACCCCTCATGTGACCCGGTCGGGGGCCTCCCGGCCCCGACCGTTCCCGTGCGCCTTTCCTTCCGGTGCGCCCTCCGGGACGACCGCACCTGTGCGCCCTCCGGGGCGGCCGCTCTTGTGCGCCCTCCGGAGTGGCCGCTCCTGTGCGCCCTCCGAGGCGGTTCGTCTCTGTGTGTCCTTCGGGCGGCGGGCGATGTCCGCCGGGGTCTCCGGGGGATTGTTTTCGCGGGTCTTCGGCTGGTCCGTGTCCGAGCGTCCTTCCGGGGTGGACCGCTTTCGCGTGCCCTCTGGGGTGGTTCGTCCACGTATGTCCACCGGGGGTGGGCCATGTCCGCCGGGGCCTCCGGAGGACCGTCTTTGCGGATCTCCGACGGGTCCCCGCCCGACCGACCTTCCGGGGCGAACCGTTTCCGCGCGCCCTACGGGGTGGACCGTTTCCGCGCGTTCAACGGGGCAGGCCCGTCCACCCGCGTCCTACGGGGGCAGGCCGTCTTCGCCCCTCCGTCGGCTGGTTCGCTCCCGTGCGTCTTCCGAGGTGGGCCGTCTCCGCTCTGCCGGCTGTGGTCCGCTCCCGTGCGTCCTCCTGGGCAGCCTTTCTCCTGTGTCCTACGGGCCGCTTCCGATCTGCGCGTCATCAGGCCCGACCATTCCCGTGCCCCTCCCCGGCCCGATCGTTGCCGGGCCACCCCCGGTCCGACCGTTCCGTGCCGCTCCCCGGTCCGACCGTTCCGTGCCGTCCCCGGCCGTTCCGTTTCGCGCGTCCTCCGTGGTGTGGCCCGTGGCGTCGTGCTCCGTGCGTCCGGCGGCGACTTGCCGGGGTCGTGACGGTCTGGCCGGGCGGCCCATGGCGCCCGGGCGGACCCTGGTGACCCGTTCCTGCGGACGGTGGCCACACCGCGCGCGCCCCGGAGCCGCCCCCTCGTACGGCCGGCGGCCACTCCCCGTACAGCCTCTGGTGACCCACTCGTACGGTTCGTGCCGGCCGCCCCGTGCGCCCCTCGTGCGTCGGCCGCCGGAACGTACCGACCGTTCCGATTGGGCTTTCGGGCCGTCAGCGGGAAGACTGCACCCTGTGACGTCCCGTACTCCGCGCGACTCCCGGCTCCGACTCGTCCCCCGTCAACCGATTGCCGCCGCCCGCCGAGCGGTGAGCACCCGGGCCGCCCGGCCGGCGCCCCGGCCGCCCCAGGGCACACCGCCGCCCGCGGAACTGGCACGGCAGGCCCGGGCCGGCCTGGCCGGTGCCGTACGTCTCGCCCGCTGGGCCGACGGCGAGCACGGCGCGGGTGCCGGGCTGCGGGCCGGCACGGACGGTGCCCTCCCGGCGGACGTCGCCGAACAGGCGGCGGACGACCTGCGGCTGACACCGGACCAGGTCCGTACGGACTGGGATCTGGCCCGCCTGGCCGGGCTCGTCGAACTGCACGGCGGCGTGGCCCGCCCCGGCTGGCGGCTGCGCGCCTGGGAGCGCGACGACACCGCCGCGCTGCGCGGCTGGGTCGCGCTCTTCGACGCCTGGTCGCTCGCGCGCCCCGCGCCGCCCGGCGCCGGGCCGACCGCCGTCGCCGAGGTCGTCGAGGCCGTGCCGCAGCTGCTGTCCCTGCTGCATCTGTCGGCCGGCCCGGTACGGCTCCCGGTCCTGCTGGACATGCTGGAACAGCGCGTCGCCGAACTCCGTACCGAGCGCTGCGAGGTGCCGTACGGGCCGGACCGCGCCCCGGACGCGGGACCCGCCGCGGCCCCGGGCACGGACCCGGGAGCGGCCCGCGCCGGAGCGGCGGGTGACACCGCGGGGGTGTCACTCGCGGAGCTCCTGGACTGGGCGCTGGACGGCCTCGCCGCCGTGGGGGCACTCGTCGTGCGCGACGGCGCGAAGACCGGTGTGCCCGCCGAACGCGAAGCCCTGCTCACCCCCCTCGGGAACTGGTCGGTCTGGGTCAAGCTGGAACAGATCTGCGTCGCCGCGCAGAGCCCGGCGGGCAACATCGAGCAGTCCGCCGAGGCGATGCTGCGTGGCTGCGCCCGGCTGACCCCGGGCCCGGCGCGCGCCGAATACCGCGCCTGGCTCGCCGCCCGCTCCGCGGGCAGCGCGGTCGAGGAACTCCTCGAAGTCGCCCGCGGTGAGGACGCGCTGCTGCGCGGCCTCGCCTTCGAGGCCCTGCGCGCCGTCGGCGCGCCCGCCGAACCGGCCGTCCGCGCCGCCGCCGACGAGGCCGCACTGCGCCCGTACGCCCTGCTCTGGCTGGTCGAGCACGAGGGCGGCGACCCGGAGACCGCGCCGGACGTGCTCACCCGCGAGGAGTCCACCTGGCTGTGGGTGGACACCGCCGCGGCCGTCGCCGACCACGGCGAGAGCCAACTGCTGATCCGGCACCTCGACTCGGCCGTCCAGGGCTCGGTTCCGCGCCTGCTGGAGGAGGTACGGGCCGTCGGCCACCCGCGCACCGTGCAGGTGCTGGTCGCCCTGGCCGCCGCCCACCCGGACCCGGCCCTCGCGAAGGCCGTCCGCCGCGCCGCCTTCCAGGTGCACACCGGCGGCGCGTGAGTCTCCCGGGGGCGGGCGCCCGCCCCCGGGAACGGAACCTGGCGGTCCCCGCCCCCTCAGTGGCTCTCCAGTCCTTCCACCGCCTCTCCGCTTCCCCAGCTCCTCCTCAGTGCCCCTCAGGCACTCGGCACCGCCGGTGTGTACGTGCCGAACGTCCAGAGATTGCCCTCCAGATCGCGGGCCGTGTACTCCCGGGAGCCGTAGTCCTGGTCCGTGAGCGGCAGCACTATCTCCACCCCGGCCTGCTCGGCCCGGCGGTGATGCGCGTCCGGGTCCGCGACGGTCACGTACACACCGACCGGGCCGCCGCCCAGGGCTTCCTCGTACGCCCCGCCGACACCCTTCGAGCCCAGCATCACCACGCCGTTGCCGAAGGACAGCTCGGCGTGCAGCACCGCGCCGTCCTCGCTCTCGTACAGCGCGCTCTGCGCGAAGCCGAACGCTTCCGTCAGCTGCTTGATCGCCGCCTTCGCGTCGCGGTAGTGCAGCGTCGGGCAGAACGTGGGTGACCCTGCCGTTCCTGTCGCCACGTCGGTCATGACGATCACCTTTCCCATCCTGCGATCAGGTCGTTCCGAGCCCCGCTCTGAGACCCACATCACAGTCTGGCACCAGGGTCTGACAACGCCCCCCGAACACCCTCTGACCAGCACCCGATCGATCGCATCGCATCGCGCCGCGCCACACCGCACTGAACCGCCCCCCGGCGCCCCGCCCCCTCCGCCACCCACCCGCCGCTACGGCGCATTCAGCGGAACGTGTCGCACCGCCCGGCGTCCCCCGTGCGGAACCCGGCCGAGAACCACCGCTGTCGCTGCGCCGCCGACCCGTGCGTCCAGCTCTCCGGGGTGACCCGGCCCTGGAACCGCTCCTGGATCCGGTCGTCGCCGACCGCGGCCGCCGCGTCGAGCCCGTCCCGTACGTCCGCCCCGGTCAGGCTGGTGATCAGCGGCCGCCCGGTGGACTCCTCGGGCGTGTCGGTGGCGTGCCGCGCCCACACCCCCGCGTAGCAGTCGGCCTGCAGCTCCACCTTCACGGCATCGCTGTCCGCGCCCGGCCGCCCGCCATGGGACCGGCGCAGCGTGCCCGACAGGTTCTGCACGTGGTGCCCGTATTCGTGAGCCACCACATACGCCTGCGCGAACGGCCCGCCCCCGGCGCCGAACTTCGTCCGCAGCTCGCGGAAGAAGTCCAGGTCCAGGTAGACCTTGCGGTCGCCGGGGCAGTAGAACGGCCCGACGGCCGAGGTCGCGGCCCCGCACGCGGTATCGGTCCGGCCGGTGAAGAACACCGTCGGCGCCCGTCCGTACGAGGCGCCGCGCCGCCGGAACTCCTGCTGCCAGAAGGACTGGGCGCTGTTGACGACCGCCACGATCCGGCAGTCCTCCTTGCTGTTGGCGTCCTGCCCGGTACGGCACCGTTCCTGGACCCGTTCCGCCGAGGAAGCGGTGGCTTCCGGAGGGCGGTCCGACTCCGTCAGCCCCAGTTCGTCGGGGCCGATGCCGAAGAACAGGCCGGCGACGAGCGCGATCAGGCCCGCCAGCCCGCCGCCGACCGTGGCCCGCCCGCCGGGCAGCCGGCTGCCGCGCCGGTCCTGGACCTGCGAGGTGTCCAGCCCGGCGTCGTCGTCGAACTGCATGGCCGCACCGCCCTCCGCCGCACCCTCCCGGCGGCGCACACCGCCTCGCCCCATCCAGCCGCGCCCGCCACCGGGCCGCGACCCCGGGCGGCCGAACGGGCGAGGGAAGAGCAAGCGAGGGGCGGGTCACGGCGGCCTGTACGACCGGACCACGGCCGTCCGGCAGCCCGGAAAAACTGGTTGCACGTCACCGCTAGACTGGTCTGTATGGCAATTCTCCTCGTGCATTAGACGGCGTCGGCACGCCGCCCCCGCCACCGTCCGCACAGGCTTGTGCCGTGTTCGGGGCGCGCCGCGCGGCTGTGATCACCCCCGTCCTTTCCGCTGTCCTCGTCTGCCCTGGAGTTTTCCCTTGATCACCGCCTCCGGCCTGGAGCTGCGCGCCGGCGCCCGCGTCCTCATCGAATCCGCTTCCTTCCGTATCGCCAAGGGCGACCGGATCGGTCTGGTCGGCCGCAACGGAGCGGGCAAGACGACCCTCACCAAGGTCCTGGCGGGCGAGGGCATCCCGGCCGCCGGCACGGTCACCCGCTCCGGCGACGTCGGCTACCTGCCGCAGGACCCGCGCACCGGCGACCTCGACGTCCTCGCCCGTGACCGCATCCTGTCCGCCCGCGGCCTGGACGAGGTCCTGCGCAAGATGCGCGAGAACGAGGACCGGATGTCCAACGGCAAGGGCGCCACCCGTGAAAAGGCGATGAAGAAGTACGAGCGCCTGGAGACGGAGTTCCTGACCAAGGGCGGCTACGCGGCCGAGGCGGAGGCCGCGACCATCGCCGCCAGCCTGGGCCTGCCGGACCGCATCCTCGGCCAGCCCCTGCACACCCTCTCCGGCGGTCAGCGGCGCCGCGTCGAGCTGGCCCGGATCCTCTTCTCGGACTCCGACACGCTGCTCCTGGACGAGCCGACCAACCACCTCGACGCCGACTCGATCGTCTGGCTGCGCGACTACCTGAAGAACTACCGCGGCGGCTTCATCGTGATCTCCCACGACGTCGACCTGGTCGAGACCGTGGTGAACAAGGTGTTCTACCTGGACGCCAACCGCTCCGAGATCGACATCTACAACATGGGCTGGAAGCTCTACCAGCAGCAGCGCGAGGCCGACGAGAAGCGCCGCAAGCGCGAGCGCGCCAACGCCGAGAAGAAGGCCGCGCAGTTGCACTCGCAGGCCGACAAGATGCGGGCCAAGGCCACCAAGACCGTCGCCGCGCAGAACATGGCCAAGCGCGCCGACAAGCTGCTCGCCGGGCTGGACGCCAAGCGTGCCTCCGACAAGGTCGCCAAGCTGCGCTTCCCGGACCCCGCGCCCTGCGGCAAGACCCCGCTGACCGCCGAGGGCCTGTCGAAGTCCTACGGCTCGCTGGAGATCTTCACCGATGTCGACCTGGCCATCGACAAGGGCTCCCGGGTCGTCATCCTCGGCCTGAACGGCGCGGGCAAGACGACGCTGCTGCGACTGCTGGCGGGCGTGGAGAAGCCGGACACCGGCGAGGTGCGCCCCGGGCACGGCCTGAAGCTGGGCTACTACGCCCAGGAGCACGAGACGCTGGACCCGGACCGCACGGTCCTGGAGAACATGCGCTCGGCCGCGCCGGACATGGATCTGGTCGACATCCGCAAGACGCTCGGCTCCTTCCTGTTCTCCGGTGACGACGTCGACAAGCCCGCGGGGGTGCTCTCCGGCGGCGAGAAGACCCGGCTGGCGCTGGCCACCCTGGTCGTCTCCTCCGCCAACGTGCTGCTCCTGGACGAGCCGACCAACAACCTCGACCCGGCCAGCCGCGAGGAGATCCTCGGCGCGCTGCACACCTTCACCGGCGCCGTGGTGCTGGTCTCCCACGACGAGGGCGCGGTGGACGCCCTCCAGCCGGAGCGCATCATCCTGCTGCCCGACGGGGTCGAGGACCTCTGGGGCCAGGACTACGCGGACCTCGTCGCGCTGGCCTGAGGGCCGGGGGAGGGATCACCTGAGACCCGGGAGGGATCAAGGGCGTATGGATCATTCGGCCGACGGGTGATCCATCATCTGAGTGAGAGCGGCTCGTACATCGGCGAGCCTCCCTGTGACGGCCGGGCCCCAGGGGCCCGGCCGTCATCATTTCGTACCAGCCCCCTCTGACCTGCTCATTCGCGAGGAAACCCATGGTCGGAGCGGTGGAATTCCTAACGGAACCCCTAATTCCAAGAGTCAATACGGCGCCTCCAGCGCCAAACGATGTGCCACGGACCTTGCTGAATGGGTGGCCAGGAAGGCGGGAAGGGGTGATCATGAGAGTCCAGAGCGCACTTCCCACGAGGAGGCACGGGTGGCCGAGACTCTGAAGAAGGGCAGCCGGGTGACCGGCGCCGCGCGCGAGAAGCTCGCGGCAGACCTGAAGAAGAAGTACGACTCCGGAGCGAGCATCCGGGCGCTGGCCGAAGAGACCGGCCGCTCCTACGGGTTCGTGCACCGGATGCTCAGCGAATCCGGTGTGACCCTGCGTGGTCGTGGCGGAGCCACCAGGGGCAAGAAGGCCGCCTCGGCCTGACCGAGGCGTTCCGCTCCGGGAGCTACGGTGCCACCCGGTCGGTCGAGCAGGCGACCGGGTGGTTACTGTTCAGTCACTTAAGCACGCACGTGCGGTCGGCTGACTGACTCGGAGGCGCTCCATGACCCTGCTCGACAAGGACGGTGTGCGGCTCACCGTGGACGACGTGATCGCCACGGTGACCCTCGCCGGACCGGCCAAACGCAACGCGCAGTCGCCCGCCATGTGGCGGGCGCTGGCCGAGGCCGGATCACTGGTACCGGGAGACGTCCGGATCGTGGTGCTGCGCGGCGAGGGCAAGTCCTTCTCCGCCGGCCTGGACCGGCAGGCGTTCACGCCCGAAGGTTTCGACGGCGAGCCGTCGTTCCTCGACATGGCACGCGGCCCGGACAGCGAACTGGACGCCATCATCGCCGAGTACCAGGAAGCGTTCACCTGGTGGCGGCGGAACGACGTGGTGTCCATCGCCGCTGTCCAGGGCCATGCGATCGGTGCCGGCTTCCAGCTCGCGCTCGCCTGCGACCTGCGGGTGTGCGCCGACGACGCGCAGTTCGCCATGCGGGAGACCAGCCTCGGACTGGTGCCGGACCTGACCGGCACCCACCCCTTGGTCGCCCTGGTCGGCTACGCCCGCGCGCTGGAGATCTGCGCCACCGGCCGCTTCGTCCACGCCGACGAGGCCGAACGAATCGGCCTGGCCAACCTCGTGGTGCCCGCCGCCGACCTGGACGGAGCTGTCACGGACCTGGCGGGGGCCCTCGTCGCCGCGCCGCGGGACGCCGTCATCGAGACCAAGGCCCTGCTGATGGGCGCCGCCTCCCGTACGTACGAGGAGCAGCGGGCCGCCGAACGCGCCGCACAGGCACGCCGGCTGCGGGACCTGGCGGGCCTGGGCGAGTAGCCGCGCACCGCGCGGCGCGGGATCTCAGGAAGCGGCGGGCGGTTCGAGGGCGGCGACGAGCACCGCGACGGTGGGCCGCCTGCCGTCGTCCGGCGGCTGCCCGGCGTCCGCCGCCTTCCCGACCGCGGCGCGTACGTCCTTCGCCACGTCCAGCGTCCGCCGGTCGGGCGCGACGGCCAGTTGGACGAGTACGTGCCCGTCCTCCTCGCGCACCGGCCGGGACAGCGCCCCCAGGGCCGGTACGAGCCGCACGGCCCCCGGGACACGCAGCACGGCCGCTTCCAGGGGACCGGCATCGCCGGCAGTGGCTCCGCCCCCGCCCGGTGCGCCGCCGGGCAAAGCGTCGTCGCCCTGGCCGCCGCCCGCTTCCCCTTCCCCCTTTTCCGCCTTTTCCCCTTTTTCTGTCTTTGTCCCGTCCGCGTCGAGCAGGTCCGTGACCCGCACATCGACGACGGACACCTCCAGGCCCAGCCGCTCCGCCGCACACGTCAGCAGCGCTTCCCGCAGCAGGTCCGCGGAGGCCGGAACCGGGCGTCCGGCCGTGGCCGCGACGTCCGCCTCGATCAGCAGCGGCCCCGGCGGCAGGGCGCTCGGCGGCGACGGGACCGCCGCTTCCGGCGCGGCGTCCGGGTCCGCCAAGGACAGCCGGAGCGTACCGACCCGCAGTCCCGGCAGCGCGTCACCCGCCTGCCGCAGCACCCCGGCGGCCGCCCGTTCGGCGATCCACGCCCCGTCCGCCGGGCCGCCCAGCGGCAGCAGCCGGCCGAGTCCGAGCTGCCGCCGTACCGCCGTCACCAACTGGTCACCGGCCACCGGCCGTCACCTCTTTCCCGAACAGTCCTCCCACCTTGCCGCACACCCGGCCGGGCGGCAGGGCCAGGTACCCGAATGGCGGTAACCGAACCACCCGCCTGCCGCATCCCCGCAGCGGGCCGGGGGAAGCCGACTTACTGTGGAAAGCGGAGCGGCTTGCAGCTCCGACCCCTCGGAAAGGGACGATCGGCGATGACCGAGAGCGCACAAGGTAACCGGCCCGAGCCGCGGACCGGCGACTCGCAGGGCAAGACGCTGGGAGCCAAGCGGGGCGGCGGCGACCCCGCGACCCGCGGGCGTACCACCATCGCCGACGGTGTCGTGGAGAAGATCGCCGGGATGGCGGCCCGCGACGTGCTGGGCGTACACGCGATGGGCAGCGGCTTCGCCCGCACGCTCGGCGCGGTGCGCGACCGGGTGCCCGGCGGCAGCAAGTCGGTGACCCGCGGCGTGAAGGCCGAGGTCGGCGAGGTGCAGACCGCGTTGGACCTGGAGATCGTGGTCGAGTACGGCGTCTCCATCGCGGACCTCGCGCGGGCCGTACGGGAGAACGTCATCTCCGCCGTGGAGCGGATGACGGGCCTGGAGGTCGTCGAGGTCAACATCGCGGTGAGCGACGTGAAACTGCCCGACGACGAGGAGGACGAGGACGACGAGGAGCCGCGCCTCCAGTAGGGCGGGCCGGTTGCCGTTGCGACAGAGACAGCGCCGGGGCTCCGCTCCGCAGGGCCCGGCCGGGGTGGTAGCGAAGGGAAGCGCGTAGATGAACATGGCCGTGGTCGGTCTGTTGGCCGGAATGGCGCTGGGCTTCGCCGGATACTTCGGCGGTTTCGGTGCCTTTGTACTGGTGGCGGCGCTGGGCGCCATCGGATTCATCGTCGGGAAGTTCGTGGACGGCGATCTGGAGGCCGGGGAGTTCTTCCGGCCCCGTACGGGCGACCGCGACGACCGGCGGAGGTGACGCCCGGTGGCGACCGTGTCTCCCGCGGCCGCGGCACCCGGCGCCGCCCAGCCGGCCGTACCGGCCGGTGAACGGGGTGCCACGAGGATCGCGGACCGGGTCGTGGCCAAGATCGCCGCGCAGGCCGCCCGCGAGGCCCTGCGCGACGCGTCCACGGCACACACCGACGCCCACGCGTCGGTGACGGTGCGCCGGCGCGAAGGGCGGCGGGACTTCGGCGAGGCCCGGGTACGGGTCGCCGTCGAACTGGGCTACCCCTCCGACATCGGTGCCCAGTGCGGCGCCGTACGACGGCAGGTCACCCAGCGGGTCCGCGACCTGGCCGGCATGACGGTGCCCGAGGTCACCGTCCAGGTCGAGCGGCTGCACGCGCCCCAGACGGAGCGCGACGGCCGGGGGAGGGTGCGATGAACGACGACGATCCCGATCTGCGGAACACCCAGCGGCTTCCCACCCTCGACAAGTCGGCGGGCGCGACGGCGGTTCCGTCCGGCTCGGACGGCTCCGGCGCATCTTCCGGCCGGAACGGCTCCGGTACTCCGAACAGTCCGGACAACCCGGACGGCCGGGGTGGCTCCGGCCCTCCGGACGGCCCCGGGCACACCGGCCCGGCGGACACCGGCCGGCCTCCCCGCGAGGAGACCGACGGCGGCGGCCGGGCCCGGCGCTTCTGGGCGGCCAGGCGCGTACCGTCCACGCTGGTCGCGCTCGTCGTGCTCGGCGCCGCCGGACTGCTGCTGTACGACGTGGCCGCGGTACGCGCCGACCGCCCCGCGATGGCCTGGCGCAAGCGCCTCGCCACCGAACTGGCTACCCGTCACCTGGACGACGTCTGGGTCCTCGCGGGCGCCGCGGTGGCCGTGGCCCTCGGCATCTGGCTGCTGGTGCTCGCGCTCACGCCCGGCCTGCGCGGCGTCCTGCCGATGCGGCGTACGACACCGGACGTACGCGGCGGCCTGGACCGCGCCGCGGCCGCGCTGGTGCTGCGCGACCGGGCCATGGAGGTGCCGGGCGTGCAGTCCGTGCGGGTCGCCGTCGGCCGCCGCAGGGCCAAGGCACGCGCGGTCTCGCACTTCCGCGAACTGGACGAGGTACGGAGCGACCTGAACACGGCGCTCGGCGACGGGCTGCGGCAGTTGGGCCTCGCCCGGCGTCCCGCGCTGTCCGTACGGGTACGCCGGTCGGCGAAGAGGTGAGCACGGCGATGCGCAAGGTCCTGCGAACGGTCAACCGGGTGCTGCTGGCCCTGACGGGCCTGGTCCTGATCGGCGTCGGCGGCACGGTGCTGCTCGGCGGCTTCGACCTGCCGCGCAAGGCCGGCTTCGACATGCCGACCGGCGGACGCTGGTCCCGGCCCGACGAGGTGCTGCTGCGCGACTCGGACCGGACGCGCTGGACGGACAGCGGCTGGTGGTGGCCGGTGGTCATCGCGGCGCTGGCCGTGCTCGTCCTGCTGGCGCTGTGGTGGCTGCTGTCCCAGTTCCGGCGGCACCGGCTGCGCGAGATCCTCGTGGACAGCGGCGACGGCGAGGGCGCCCAACTGCGCGGCCGCGCGATGGAGAACGTCCTGACGGCCGAGTCCGAGTCGCTGGACGGGGTCGACCGGGCCCGCGTCCACCTCACCGGCCGCCGCACCGAACCCCGCGTACGAGCCGGCCTGGCCCTCGCCCCGCACGCGAACCCCTGCGCCGTGATCGCCCGCCTCTCCGCAGAGGCGATCGCCCACGCCCGCACCTCGGCCGGCCTGGAACGACTGCCCGCCGAGGTACGGCTGCGGGCGGTCAAGCACCGGGCTGAGCGGGTGAGTTGACGGGGGCGTACGGGAGCGGTGGCTTCCGGGATTGCTCCCAATCCGTTCTGTCCGGCTTCCTTCCAGTCCGGGTGTCCGGGCAGCGGCGGCGTGGACTCCCGTGGAGCCAGCTCTCGAAGTACGGCGTGAGGCCCCGGCCGGAGACCCGGTTGGCGGGATGCCTCCCCGCGGGGCAGGGAAGGCCGACAGGACCGCGGCGGCCGGGGCCTGCGCCCTGCCTCCTGCTCCTCCGAGGCTGTGCGGGGGCCGAAAGACCGGCATGTCGAATTCGGTTCGGGAGGTGCTTCCCGCGTGCCGCCGCCACACCGGACCATGACGGTCCGGTAACTCCAGAGGCCGATGCGCGTGATCCCCAGAAGGTACGCGCCGTCGCCGGCCCGGCCCCGCAGCTCTCCGCCCTCTCAGAACCCCCGCCGAGCCCCGCCGTCCACCGGCATCATCACCCCGGTGACGTACGACGCCGCAGGCGACAGCAGGAACGCTGCGGTGCGGCCGAACTCCTCCGGTTCGCCGTAGCGGCGCAGGGGGATGGAGGCGCTGTTGCGGGCGCGGGACTCCTCCGGGGCGCCGGACAGGGCGTCCAGTTGGGTCATCCGGTCGGTGGCGATGCGGCCCGGCAGGACGCCGAAGACGCGGATGCCGCGCGGGCCCAGTTCGCCGGCGAGGGCCTTGGCGTAGCCCGCGAGACCGGGGCGCAGGCCGTTGGAGATGGCCAGGCCGTCGATGGGCTCGTGGACCGAGCCGGAGAGGACGAAGCCGATGGCGCCGCCGTCGCCGAGTGCGGCGGACGCCGTGCGGGCGAGCCGTACCGCGCCGAGGAAGACCGACTCGAAGGCGGCCTGCCACTGGTCGTCGGTGTTGCCGGTGGGCGCTCCCGGGGGCGGGCCGCCGACGCTGACGAGGATGCCGTCGAGGCGGCCGAAGCGCTCGCGGGCCGTGTCGACCAGGCGCGCGGCGGCGTCCGGGTCGGCGTTGTCGGCGGCGACGCCGTGCGCGCGCTCGCCGAGCGAGGCCGCGGCGGCCCGGGCGCTCTCCTCGCTGCGGCCGCTGAGGACGACGTTGGCGCCGTCGGCGACCAGTTCCCGCGCGGTGGCGAAGCCGAGGCCGCGGGTGGCGCCGGTGACGATGTAGGTCCGGTCGGTGAGTCCTAGATCCATGGGGGTCAGTCTGCCCCGTCGCACCCGAACATGGTGAAGGCGGTGCTGATGAGGCCGATGTGGCTGAACGCCTGGGGGAAGTTGCCCAACTGGCGGCCGGCGACCGGGTCGTACTCCTCGGCCAGCAGCCCCAGGTCGTTGGGCAGCCGCAGCAGCCGGTCGAACAGCTCCCGCGCCTCCTCCCGCCGCCCGGTCAGGTGCAGGGCCTCGGCCAGCCAGAACGAGCAGACGAGGAAGGTGCCCTCGTCGCCCGGCAGCCCGTCCACGCCGGTGGCGTCGGTGCTGTAACGCCGTATCAGACCGCCGTGCGCCAGCTCCTCGCGGACCGCGTCGACCGTGCCGACGACCCGCGGGTCGTCGGCGGGCAGGAAGCCGAGGCGCGGGATCAGCAGCGTCGCCGCGTCCAGCAGGTCCGAGCCGTAGGACTGGGTGAAGGTGTTGCGCTCCGGGTCGTACCCCTTCTCGCACACCTCGCGGTGCACCTCGTCGCGCATCGCGCGCCAGCGGTCGACGTCGCCCTCCAGCTCGGGGCGGGCCTCGACGGCCCGGACGGCGCGGTCGGCGGCGACCCACGCCATGATCTTGGAGTGCACGAAGTGCCGACGGGGCCCGCGGACCTCCCACAGCCCCTCGTCCGGTTCACGCCAGTGGGACTCCAGGAAGTCCAGCAGCGAGCGCTGGATGTTCCAGGCGTGCGGCTTGGACGGCAGCCCGGCGACGCGCGCGATGTGGAAGGAGTCCAGCACCCCGCCGTACACGTCGAGCTGCCGCTGTTCGACGGCGGCGTTGCCGATGCGTACGGGCGTGGAGCCGGCGTAACCGCCGAGCCAGGGCAGCTCGGTCTCCGGCAGCCGCCGCTCGCCGCCCAGGCCGTACATGATCTGGAGGTCGGCCGGGTTGCCCGCCACCGCGCGCAGCAGCCAGTCCCGCCAGGCCGACGCCTCCTCGGTGTACCCGGCGGTGACCAGCGAGTTGAGGGTCAGGGTGGCATCGCGCAGCCAGCAGAAGCGGTAGTCCCAGTTGCGTACGCCGCCCAGCTCCTCGGGCAGCGAGGTGGTGGGCGCCGCGACGATGCCGCCGGTGGGCGCGAAGGTCAGGGCCTTGAGCGTGATCAGGGAGCGCAGTACCTCGGCCCGGTACGGACCGTCGTAGCGGCAGCGCGCCGCCCACGCCCGCCAGTCCTCCAGGGTGTGCTCCAGCGCCTCGTACGGATCGATCCCGGCCGGGCGCGGCTCGTGCGAGGGGTGCCAGGTCAGGATGAACGCCACCCGCTCGCCGGCGGTGACGCCGAAGTCCGAGCGGGTGCTGAGCCCCTGCCCGTACGTCTTGACCTCCGGCTCGGTGCGCAGCCACGCGGAGTCCGGCCCGGCCACCGCGACCCGGCACCGGCCGACATGCCGCACCCAGGGCACGACCAGCCCGTAGTCGAAGCGCAGCCGCAGCACCCCCTGCATGGGGACGTCGCCCTCCAAGCCCTCCACGAGGCGCACGACGTCGGGCGCGTGGTCGCGCTGCGGCATGAAGTCGGTGACCTTCACCGAGCCGGTGGGGGTGTGCCAGACGGTGTCCAGGACGAGGGAGTCGCCCCGGTAGGAGCGTTCGGCCCGCGCGTCGGGGTCGGTGGGGGCGAGCAGCCAGTGTCCGTTCTCCTGGTCGCCGAGGAGCGCGGCGAAGCAGGCGGCGGAGTCGAAGTGCGGCAGGCACAGCCAGTCGACGGAGCCGTTCCGGCCGACCAGGGCGGCGGTCTGCAGGTCGCCGATGAGCGCGTAGTCCTCGATGGGTGCGTGCACGCGGCGTCCCTTCCGTCGGCTGCCGGTGGCTAGTCGGTGCTGGCGACTGTACGGCTCAACGGCTCGGGGGGTGCGGATTCGGCGGTGCGGGATGCGGCGGTGCCGGTGCCTTTGCTGTCGTCCTTGCCGTCGCCGTCGCCGTCGCCGTCGCCGTCATCGCCTGCACCGCCGTCTCCCGCGGCTTCGGCGCCGTTCGCGGCGGCGGCGAGCCGGTCCTTGCGCTCCCGACGGGCCAGGACGAACCAGCCGACGGGCACGGCCGCGGCGAACAGCCACCACTGGACCGCGTAGGCCATGTGCGGGCCGATGCTGTCGTGGTCCGGCTCGGGCACCAGCTCGGGCGTGCCGCCGGGCGGGTCCGGCGCGGTCTGCTCGATGTAACCGCCGAGGACCGGCCGGTGCAGGGTTTCGGCCTGTTGCGCGCTGTTGATCAGCATGACCTGGCGGTCGGGCAGGCCGCGCTTGTCCTTGATGCCGCTGCCTTCGGTGGTCTCGTCCGCCATCATCCGGCCGGTGACGGTGACCCGGCCCTTGGGTGCGGCGGGGACGTCGGGGAAGCGGGTGAGGTCGTTGCCCGCGGCGATCCAGCCGCGGTTGACCAGGACGGTGCTGCCCTTGCGCGATCCCTGGTCCAGGACGAGTGGCGTCAGTACGTAGTAGCCGATGGTCTTCTCGTCGGCGGCGGTGCGCTGGCGGACCACGACCTCGTGCCGGGTGTCGTACGTGCCGGAGGCGGTGACCCGGCGCCACATGTCGTCGCGGGGCAGCGTCCGGCCGGGGGCGGTCAGGTCGGTGACCGGTACCGGGGCGGCGTGCAGGTTGTCCGCGATGAGCTGGTTCTGCGCGACCCGGTGTTCATGGCGGTGGTACTGCCAGAACCCCAGCTTGATCATGACGGGGATCAGGACGAGGCCCACGAGGGTGAGGATCACCCACTGCCGGGACAACAGGAAGCGGTACACCCCACGAGGGTACGACCGAGGCATCCGGCACCCCGCCGCCGGGGTCCGTCAGACCCGGTCGACGATGCCCGCCTGCCCCTCGGCGCGGGCGCAGTGGGCGCCGCAGAACCAGCGCCCGGCGGCCTCCACGCCCTGGCCGATGATCTGGCACCGGCAGTGCTCGCAGATCGGCGCCATGCGGTGGATGGCGCAGGAGAAGCAGTCGAAGACGTGCACCGCGCCCTGCGCGTGCACCTCGAACGTCATGCCGTATTCGTTTCCGCAGACCTCACAACGTGCCATGCGCCACAGCGTGCGGGTGCGGCGGGCGGCGGGGCGAGCCTGCGGCAGGTGTGTTGTGGGGCTTCACCCGGACGCAGGCGCCGGGGCCACGTCCTGGAGGAGCTGCATGAAGGCCGCCTCGTCGATCACCGGCGTGCCGAAGGAGGCGGCCTTGGCGGTCTTGGAGGTCCGGGCCTCCGGGTCGTTGGTGACCAGCAGGCTGGTCAGCCGGGAGACGCTGGTGGCCACGTGCAGTCCGGCCTCGATCGCGCGGTCCTCCAGCAGCTCGCGGTCGACGGAGGTGTCACCGGAGAACGCCACCCGCATCCCCTGCACCAGCCGGGCACCCGGCTCGTACCGTCCGGGGTTCGGGTACGGGCAGGCGGGCCGCTTGCGCGACGGGCGCCAGCTGGTGGGCCGGTAGGCGGCCGCGGCCGGCCGCTGCCGGGGCGCCGCCGGGCCGTCCGCCCACTCGGTGAGCGGCTGGCAGGCCAGCAGCGGCAGGCGCAGATTG
Source organism: Streptomyces sp. NPDC026394 (assembly GCF_055567735.1). NCBI lineage: Bacteria > Bacillati > Actinomycetota > Actinomycetes > Kitasatosporales > Streptomycetaceae > Streptomyces > Streptomyces sp. NPDC026394. The sequence continues at coordinate 42,284 of NZ_JBVHPX010000014.1, read as the reverse complement.
GCCTGGGCGGCCAGCCGCAGACTGGGCCGGAACGCCTCCGCCAGCACCCGGGCGTCGTCGAGCGCGTGGTGGGCGTGCTGCTGGGTGACGCCGTAGTGCGCGGCGAGGGACTCCAGCTTGTGGTTGGGCAGCGGCAGCCGCAGCTCCTTGGAGAGCGCGATCGTGCACAGTCGCTGCCGTACGGGCGCCTCGGCCTCGGCGCGGGCGTACTCGCGGGCGATCATCGACCAGTCGAACATCGCGTTGTGGGCGACCAGGACGCGCCCTTCCAGCCGCTTCGACAGCTCGGGGACGATCTCCGGGAAGAGCGGCGCGGCGGCGAGCATGTCGCTCGTCAGACCGTGGATCCAGACCGGGCCCGGGTCCCGCTCCGGGTTGACGAGGGTGTACCAGTGGTCCTCGACCTCGCCGTGGACGTCGAGGCGGTACACGGCGGCGGAGACTATCCGGTCGTCGCGGGCCAGGCCGGTGGTCTCCACGTCGACGACCGCGTACCCCTGGGGATACGCGGCCGGCCAGGAGGCGGCCGCCTCCGGAGGGGACGGCTGCTGCCCGATCGCCGGGGTGATCGGGCGGGCTGCTGCCATACGGTCTTCGAGCATGGTCACTGAGGATACGGGCCCCCACTGACAGCGCCACCGCCCTCCCCGTACCGTCCGGCGCTCCGGTACCGTCCGCGTCCGTACGGGCGTGCGCGGACGGACGCGAACGGTGCGCCGCCGGCCGCCGGTTGGGCCCCGATCGAGGGACGCGGCGATGCGACGGCGCGCGGCCCTCTCCCGTGTGGCTCGGCCAACCGGGCCCCTCCTGTGGCGTTACGTCACAAAGGTCCGGTTCGGGAGGGGAGGGGTACGGTCCTGATGGTGCCCGTAGCTGACACTCCTTCTTACATACTTCTCGGTAACAACCCCTAGCGGGGGCCCCGTCGACGCCTTTATGGTGCCGACATGCCGCACCTGCCCGATGTCGTGCTGTGGTCCGTGCCCGCTTTCGTCGTCCTCACCGTGGTGGAGATGGTGAGCTACCGCCTCCATCCCGACGAGGACGCCGCCGGGTACGAGGCCAAGGACGCGGCGACGAGCGTCGGCATGGGACTGGGGAGCCTGGTCTTCGACGCGCTGTGGAAGATCCCGATCGTCGCCGTCTACTCGGCCGTCTACACGCTGACGCCGCTGCGCGTGCCCGTCCTGTGGTGGACGCTGCCGCTGATGCTGCTCGTCCAGGACTTCTTCTACTACTGGTCGCACCGCGGCCACCACGTCGTCCGCGTCCTGTGGGCGTGCCACGTCGTGCACCACTCCAGCGAGAAGTTCAACTTCACCACCGCGCTGCGCCAGCCCTGGACGACCTGGACGGTCTGGCCGTTCTACCTGCCGATGATCGTGCTCGGCGTGCACCCGGCCGCGGTCGCGTTCTGCTCGGGCGCCAACCTCGTCTACCAGTTCTGGGTGCACACCGAGCGCGTCGGCAAGCTGCCCAGGCCCTTCGAGTACGTCCTGAACACGCCCTCGCACCACCGGGTGCACCACGCCTCGCAGGGCGGCTACCTGGACCGCAACTTCGGCGGCATCCTCATCATCTGGGACCGGATGTTCGGCTCGTTCGTACCGGAGACGGACCGCCCCGTGTACGGCCTCACCAAGAACATCCACACCTTCAACCCGCTGCGCGTCGCCACCCACGAGTACGCGGCCATCGCGCGCGACGTCCGGGCGGCGGGTAGCTGGAGCGAGCGGGCCGGGCGGGTGTTCCGGGGGCCGGGGTGGCAGCCGGCGGGGTCCGTGGCCGGCAAGACCCCCGAGAAGGCCACCGGCAAGGCCACCGAGAAGACCGGGACCCCCGAGAGGGCCGGAGCCCCCGGGACCACCGAGCCCACCGGCGCCACGAAGGAGCCCGTAGCGTGACGACCGCCGCGCGCACCGCGCGGGTCCTGCTCGGAGCTTTCGCCGTGCTGACCGCCGTCCACCTCGGTGCACTGCTCGCCGGAACCACCACCGTCGTCCATCTGACCAAACCGGCCCTGATGCCGGTACTGGCCGGGTACGTGCTGGCCGCCGGAGCGCCCCGGCTGCTCGCCGTCGCGCTGCTCTTCGGCTGCGGCGGTGACACCCTCCTCCAGACCGGCGACGACGGGCTGTTCCTCGTCGGCATGGGCTCCTTCGCCGCCGGACACGTCTGCTACCTGGTCCTCCTCACCCGGCGCGGCGCCTTCCCGGGCGGGCTCCGGCGCTCCGGACCGCTCGCCGCCTGCTACGCGGCCGCCTGGCTCGGCTTCGTCGCCCTGCTGTGGCCCGGCCTGGCGGCGGACATGCGGCTGCCGGTCGCCGCGTACAGCCTGCTGCTCACCGCGACGGCCTTCAGTGCCCTGCGGCTCGGGCCGCGGGCCGCGCTCGGCGGGCTGCTCTTCCTGCTCTCCGACTCGCTGCTCGCCACCGGTCTGGCCCATTGGCGGCAGCCGCCCGCCGCCCAGTTCTGGGTGATGCTGACCTACGCGGCGGCTCAGTACGCGCTGGCCGACGGCGTACGGCGGACGTACACGGCAGGGGAGCGGACCGGGGACGCGGGTGCCCCGCAGACGTACGGTGAGGTGCGTAGTACCCCTGCCTGAGCCGGCCCGGCCCATACCGGCTTCCGTCCTGACCTGCGACGACGGCCGCGGACTTGAGTCTCCCACCGGGGGAGACCCGACAGTGGACGGCATGAACGAGGACGGCGACGGCCTGCTGACGATCGGCGCGCTGGCCCGGCTCACCGGAGTCACGGTGAAGACGGTCCGGCGCTGGTCCGACGAGGGCCTGCTGCCGCCCGCCGCCCGTACCCCCGCGGGCTACCGGCTGTACGGCCCCGACGCGCCCGCCCGCCTGGAGACCGTGCGCACCCTGCGCGAACTCGGCATCGGCACCGCGGAGATCCGCGCCGTCCTGCACAGCGAACGCACCGTCGCCGACACCGCCCGGCACTGGGCGGACGCGCTGGACGCGCAGATCCGCGCCCTGCGGCTGCGACGCGCCGTTCTGCTGGCGGTGGCCGCGCGGGGGACCGCAGCCGAGGAGCTACCGGACGTGCACCGACTGGCCCGCCTGACCGCCGCCGAACGGCGCCGCATCGTCGAGGAGTTCGTCACGGACGCTCTGGACGGCGTGGACGCCCCCGCCTACCGTGCCGGCCTGCTGGCCGCCGCCCCGGACCTGCCCGAGGACCCGGCGCCCGAGCAGCTCGGCGCCTGGATCGACCTCGCCGGGCACGTCCAGCGCCCCGAGGTGCGGGCCGCGCTGCGGCGGCTGGCCGAGTACAGCGGCCGCGTGACCCCCGCCGTACCGTCCGCGACGGCCGCCGAGGACGCGGCGCGCGTCGCCCACCTGATGCGCGAGCGCGGCGAGGCGGCCCTCGCTGCCGGTCTCGCCGCGGACTCACCGGCGGCGGAGCCCGTCGTGGCCGAGCTGGTCGCCGCCTGGCTGCCGACCCAAGCCGGTGGCGGTACGGCAGACCCGCCCGAGCGGGACGACGCCCGCGCGCGCCGCGCACTGCTGGAGCAACTGGAAGCCGCCGCCGAGCCGCACATCGAGCGGTACTGGCGGCTGATGTGCGCCGCCACCGGCCGCCCGCAGCCACCGCGTTGGGGCGCGGCGGGCGCCTGGACCGCCGCCGCGCTGCGTGCCCACCCCGAGCCCGGCCCCGGCCTTGTCCTGCCGCCCGTACCGGACGCGCAGCGCGCGCTGTACGTGTACGAGCGGGTGGCCGCACACGTCACCGCGCTGGTCGACGCCGTACCGGGGGAGGCGCTGGAGCGGCCCACGCCGTGCGACGGATGGACCGTACGGCAGCTCATCGACCACATGACGTGGGAGAACCTCATGATCACCGCGATCGCCCGGGACACGCCGCGCACCGACCAGGACGCCGACCACCTGGGCGCCGACCACGCCGCCGCCTTCCGGGACTCGGTGGCGGGGCTGCTGGCCGTCTTCACCGGCAGCGGGATGCTGGAGCGTACGTACGGTCCCTACGAGGCGCCCGGCGCGCTCTTCGCGCAGCAGGCCGCGGTGGAACTCCTCGCGCACGGCTGGGACCTGGCCCGCGCGCTCGGCGCGCCGACCGGTCTGGCGCCGGAGGTCGCCGACGAGGTGCTGGCGGCGGCCCGTGGCATCTACGGGGCGGCACCGCGCACGGAGGGCGGATCGTTCGCCCCGGAGCGGTCCGCGGCCGATGGAGCGAGCGGAGCGGACCGGCTGGCCGCCTACCTGGGCAGGTGAAGCGGAAACAGGGGTGGGGCCGGGCGGAGTGCCGCCCGGCCCCGTGCCCCGGGACCGTTCACCGGTCCGTCGGCCACGTCAGTCCTGGACCGCGTCCAGTGCGTCCACGATGCCGTAGCCGTAGTGGCCGTTGACGTGCTGCGTACCGGTGCACGTCTTGTCGGCGGTCGGGCAGCCCGGGTTGTCAGCCTGCATCTTCAGGAGCCACTGGATCTCCTGCGGGCTGGACTTGGGGTGGGTGCTCTTCAGCAGCGCCACGACGCCGGCCACGTGCGGGCTGGCCATCGAGGTGCCCTGGAGGTAGCCGTAGTCACCGCCGGGCATGGTCGACAGGATGCCGCCGTGCTTGGCGGGCAGCTCCGGGACCTGGCGGGAGTCGCCGCCCGGCGCCGCCACGTCGATCACGCCGTTGCCGTAGTTCGAGAAGTACGACTTCAGGCCCTTGACGCCCGTCGAGGCCACCGTGACGGTGCCCGGGAGCTGGGTCGGGACGTCCCAGCACTTCTTCGGGTCGATCGTCCGCGAGACCGGCGTGGAGTCGTTCGGGCTGGAGGTGTCGGTCAGCTGCGCCGCCGCCAGGTCCATGTTGGAGTTGCCGGCCGCGGCGACGTTCACCACGCCCTTGCCCTCGGCGTACTTGGCGGCCCGGCCGACGGCGTCCACGATGGCGCCCTGGTCCAGGTCGTCCTTGCAGTTGAACATCCACGGGTCGACGTAGTAGCTGTTGTTCGTCACCTTGGCGCCGTGGTCGGCCGCGAAGACGAAGGCGCACACCACGCTCTCGGCGTAGAACAGGCTGGTCTGCGGCTCGCTGACCTTGATGGCGGAGAGCTTCACGCCCGGCGCCACACCGGCCACGCCCACGCCGTTACGGGCGGCGGCGATGGTGCCCGCGACGTGCGTGCCGTGGTAGTCCTCGGCCGGGTCGTACGGACGCCAGGCGCCGGGGGAGGTGTCCGGCACGCCGCCCACGCAGTTCGCGGACTGCTTGGGGGCGAAGTTGGCCTTCAGGTCCGGGTGGGTGTCGTCCACACCGGTGTCGATGACCGCGACGGTGACCTTCTTGCTGCCCTCGTCGATCTTCGCGGCCTTGTCGGCCTTGATCGCGGGGATGTCCCACTGGAGCGGCTCCAGCGGCTCCTTGTCGTCGCCCGCGGCGTTGGCCACGCGGGCCGCCTTGGCCGCCTTGTCGGCGGTGAGGCGCTCGACCTTCTGGGGCTTGCCGACGTCCGTGGTGGCGGACGCCTTCAGCGGGGTCGTACGGGTGGCGCCGGCGGACTGCACGCCCGGCGCCTTGCGTATGGTGGCCGCGAAGAGCGGGTTCGCCGAGTGGACGACGATCACGCCTATCTTCTCGTGGGCGACGATCACCTTGCCGCCGGCCGCCTTGATCGCCTTCGTGACCTTGCCGACCGAGGCGTGGCCCGGCGTGGCGTTCACGACGTACGAGAGCTGCGGTCCGTCAGCGGTGGCGGCGGCCGCCGGGGCCGCGTCCTGGGACGCGGCGGTGGCCGCGGCCGGCAGGAAGCCGAGGGATGCCGTCAGAGCCAGACCGAGCGGCACGGCAAGCGCCCGCACCCGTCTGGATCGGGGATGCGCCATGGGTACTCCACATCATCCGTAAGACCGCCCGTACGCCGATTGCGCACGGGCAGGTGCATACCGCCGTCCGGGGGAATGGCCCCCACGCGCGGCAAGTCCCCGTGAAGTTATCCGTGTCGACCACGGAACATCAATGGATCAGGGAGAAAACCTGTCACAAGCCGCGGATTGATGCCCCGTCAGGCACTGGCGTCACGAACGGGTCGCGGAGCCTCAGGACTCGCGCCGCAGCGCCGCCAGGCTCAGCGGCGGCAGCACCGGCCGGTGGCCGTACCAACGGCCCGGTGCCCGTCCGCACGGGCCGCCGCCGGGCCGGGGGCGCGGCGACGGGAGCGGGCAGCCGCGCGGTTCCGTACGGGCGGCGGCCCGGGTCCGGGGGCTCGGTGTGCGGTGTGGACATCACACTCTGCCCGACGAACGGGCCCGGCCGCGGTGGCGGCCGGCACCCGTGCTTCCTGCGGAATTCAACCAACCAACCTCTGTCCCTTCGGATGCTGCCCCTCTACGATGCGTGATCCGGATCACTTACGCACCCTTTACCGCCGGGCTCCGCCGTCCGCCCTACGCCACCAGGAGATTCCGTGAGCACCGCACCACCGCCCACCGGCCCGGGGCCGCACCGGCCGCCGGACTTCGCCGAGGTCCAGGCGAGCGAGGAGTTCGGCGAACTGCGCCGTTCGTACCGTTCGTTCGCCTTTCCGCTCACCGTCGCCTTCATCCTCTGGTACCTGCTGTACGTGCTGCTCTCCAGCTACGCGGGCGGCTTCATGGGCACCAAGGTCTTCGGCAACGTCAACGTCGCCTTCGTGCTCGGCATCGCGCAGTTCGTGACCACCTTCCTCATCGCCTGGTGGTACGCCCGGCACGCCGCCGCGAAGCTGGACCCCAAGGCCGAGGCGATCAAGTCCCGGGTGGAGGGTGACGCATGAGCGCGACCGAGCGGATCACCGCCGGCACGGGACGGCTCGCCGACGGCGCCGCCCAGCTCGCCGCGGGCGGCGCGGGCGAGCACCGGACGCTGATCATCACCCTGTTCGCGGTCTTCGTCGCCGCGACGCTGGGCATCACCGTCTGGGCCGGGCGGCAGACCAAGGGCGCGGAGGACTTCTACGCGGGCGGCCGCCAGTTCAGCGGTTTCCAGAACGGCCTGGCGATCTCCGGCGACTACATGTCCGCCGCGTCCTTCCTCGGCATCGCCGGAGCCATCGCCCTCTTCGGTTACGACGGTTTCCTGTACTCCATCGGCTTCCTCGTCGCCTGGCTCGTGGCGCTGCTGCTGGTGGCCGAACCGCTGCGCAACTCGGGCCGGTTCACCATGGGCGACGTGCTCGCCTACCGGATGCGCCAGCGCCCGGTGCGCACCGCCGCCGGTGTCTCCACCATCATCGTCTCGATCTTCTACCTGCTCGCCCAGATGGCGGGCGCGGGCGCCCTGGTCACGCTGCTGCTCGGCATCACCAGCGAGACCGGCAAGATCCTGGTCGTCGTGCTGGTCGGCATCGTGATGATCCTGTACGTGTCCATCGGCGGCATGAAGGGCACCACCTGGGTCCAGATGGTCAAGGCCGTGCTGCTGATCGCGGGCACCCTGCTCATCACGTTCCTGGTGATGCTCAAGTTCAACTTCAACATCTCCACGCTCCTGGGCCGGGCGGCCGAGGAGAGCGGCAAGGGCGCCGCCTTCCTGGAGCCGGGCCTGAAGTACGGCGTGACCGCCACCTCGAAGATCGACTTCATCTCGCTGGGCATCGCCCTGGTCCTGGGCACGGCCGGACTGCCGCACATCCTGATCCGCTTCTACACCGTGCCCACCGCCAAGGCCGCCCGGAAGTCGGTGAACTGGGCGATCGGCATCATCGGCGTCTTCTACCTGATGACCATCGCGCTGGGCTTCGGCGCCGCCGCCCTGATCAAGCCCGCCACGATCATCGCGTCCAACAAGGCGGGCAACACGGCCGCCCCGCTGCTCGCCCAGGAGATCGGCGGCGGCGCCGACTCCACCGGCGGCGCGATCCTGCTCGCGGTGATCTCCGCGGTGGCCTTCGCGACCATCCTCGCCGTCGTCGCCGGACTCACCCTCGCCTCGTCCTCGTCCTTCGCGCACGACCTGTACGTCAACGTCATCCGCAAGGGGCAGGCCACCGAGAAGGAAGAGGTGTCCGCGGCCCGCTGGGCGACCGTCGGCATCGGTGCCGTCGCCATCGTCCTCGGCGTCTTCGCGCGCGGCCTGAACGTCGCGGGCCTGGTGGCCCTCGCCTTCGCCGTCGCGGCCTCCGCCAACCTGCCGACGATCCTCTACAGCCTGTTCTGGAAGCGGTTCACCACCCAGGGCGCGCTGTGGTCCATCTACGGCGGCCTGGCCTCCTCCGTCCTGCTGGTGCTCTTCTCACCGGTCGTCTCCGGCAAGCCGACCTCGATGTTCCCCGGCGTGGACTTCCACTTCTTCCCCCTGGAGAACCCGGGCCTGATCTCCATCCCGCTGGGCTTCCTGCTCGGCTGGCTGGGCTCGCTGCTGTCCAAGGAGGAGCCGGACGTGCAGAAGTACGCCGAACTGGAGGTCCGCTCCCTGACCGGCACCGGAGCGCACTGACCGCGGCGCTCCGTACGTCCGTAGCCATCCGTACGTCCGTACCGACGGCGGGCGGGGCGACGTCGTAGCTCCCTACGACGTCGCCGCGCCCGCCTCGTGACATCTCACCCGTGCTCGCTGTCAGACCCATCGCGTAGGCTCGAAAGCGAACTGATCGGACTCGGGCTGGGGGCTTCAGTGCTCATCGACACATTCGGGCGCGTGGCCACCGACCTGCGCGTATCGCTGACCGATCGGTGCAACCTGCGCTGCACGTACTGCATGCCGGAAGAGGGCCTGCAGTGGCTCGCCAAGCCCGACCTGCTCACCGACGACGAGATCGTCCGCCTGATCCGTACAGCCGTGACCGACCTGGGCGTCGAAGAGGTCCGCTTCACCGGCGGCGAGCCGCTGCTGCGCCCCGGGCTCGTCGGCATCGTGGAGCGCGTCGCCGCCCTGGAGAACCGCCCCCGGATGTCGCTGACCACCAACGGCATCGGCCTGGAGCGCACGGCCACGGCCCTGCGCGCCGCGGGACTGGACCGCGTCAACGTCTCCCTCGACACGCTGCGCCCGGACGTCTTCCGCGCCCTGACCCGCCGCAAGCGCCACGAGGACGTGCTGCGCGGCCTGGAGGCGGCCCGCGCCGCCGGTCTCACCCCGGTCAAGGTCAACAGCGTCCTGATGCCCGGCTTCAACGACGACGAGGCGCCCGACCTGCTGGCCTGGGCGATCGCCCACGACTACGAGCTGCGGTTCATCGAACAGATGCCGCTCGACGCCCAGCACGGCTGGAAGCGCACGGGCATGATCACCGCCGGTGACATCCTCGCCTCGCTGCGCACCCGCTTCACGCTGACCCCCGAGGGCCAGGAGGAGCGCGGCTCGGCGCCCGCCGAGCGCTGGACCGTGGACGGCGGCCCGCACCGCGTCGGCGTCATCGCCTCCGTCACCCGCCCGTTCTGCCGCGCCTGCGACCGTACGCGGCTCACCGCCGACGGACAGATCCGTACGTGCCTGTTCGCCACCGAGGAGACGGACCTGCGGGCGGCACTGCGCTCCGACGCCCCGGACGCGGAGATCGCGCGCATATGGAAGCAGGCGATGTGGGGCAAGAAGGCCGGGTCGGGTTTGGACGACCCGTCGTTCCTCCAGCCCGCGCGCCCGATGTCGGCGATCGGCGGCTGACCGCGGCCCTGGGCGGGTGCCGGCCGCGTCCCGGCCGGAACTGACCGAGGCCCGGACTGGAGGGCCGCGGCCGGACCGGAACTGACCGAGGCCCGAACCGGGGCTGACCGCAACGCAAACCGGGCTGACCGCGGTTGATCGCGGCCCGGACCGGCCGACGGAAGCCCCTCGCCCGTACCGGCTGTGCCAGAGGACGGACCAATGGCGGCAGTCGGCCACCGGCCGGGGCAGCCGTCGACAGCTCCGGGCACCGACCGGGCGATCAGCCGTCGGCCGGGTCCCCGCCCTCGGCCGGGCGGTCGGCGGCGCCCTTCTCCCACTCCTCCAGCGTCACGACATCCTTCAGGAACCCGCGCAGACCGAGGAAGTGGGACAACTGCTCGCGGTGCTCCTCGCAGGCGAGCCAGGTCTTGCGGCGCTCGGGCGTGTGCAGCTTCGGGTTGTTCCAGGCCAGCACCCACACCGCGTCGGCGCGGCAGCCCTTGGCCGAGCAGACCGGGGTTCCGGCCGCGGCTTCCGGCGCCCCGCCGGCCGTGCCGGGGAGACCGGGAAAGCCCGGCAGACCCGGGAAGTGCGGTGGTGCGGCATCGCCGGAGGAGGCGGAATTCGGGGCGTCAGGGGAGTTCACAGCCTCAACCCTACGTCGCCGCCGGAGCGGACATGGCGACGCCGGGCAGCCACGGGGGGAGCCGCCCGGCGTCGGTCCGTCGCTCCGACGGGGGATGCGGAGCGCGTACGCAGTATGTCACGCGAGAGTGGGCCCGGTGCACCGGAACCGCATGATTGATCTGAGCTTTTCTTGAGCTTTGCAGATCACGCTCGGCTCAACTCGGCTCCCGCCGCGGCCCGTCCGCTTCCGGCCCGGCCGCTTCCGGGACCGGTTCCGCCGGGCCGGCGGTGCTCCCGGGGCCCAGCATCGGCCGGGTGGGAGCCGGTATGAAGGTGGACGGCAGTGAACGTACGTTCTCCCGCCCCGCGTTGGCGATGACGACCGCGACGTACGGCAGCAGGATGCCCAGCGCCAGTGTGGCGATGGCCACGTGACGCTCGATGTTCCAGAGCACGGCGGTGAGCACGACGGCCACCGTCCGCAGCGACATCGAGATCACATAGCGCCGCTGCCGGCCCCGCACATCCTCGGTCAGCCCCTGCCGCGCTCCCGTGATCCGGAAGGCCTGGGTGCCGGTCTGCTTCCGCATCACGTTCCACCACCTGCTTGTCGTGCCGGATTCTCCCCGGTTCCGCACCGCTCCCACGTTACGCCGCGCCTGCGCCGCCTTCGAGACCGGGGCGCGATACGCCGTGGCCGGGTCCGCACCGCCGACCCGCGTACGGTCCGCTCCGGCGTGCGGCGTAGCCGGTCCGGGGCGAAACTGGCTGGGCACGCTCACGTGCGCGCGCCGCATTAGGAGGCGACATGACCTGGTTGTGGGCAATCATCGTCGGCCTGGTCCTGGGCCTGATCGCCAAGGCGATCCTCCCGGGCAAGCAGCAGATCCCGCTGTGGCTGACCGTGGTCTTCGGCATGCTCGGCAGCGTCCTGGGCAACTGGCTGGCCACCGGCATCGGGGTGAACGACACCAAGGGCATCGACTGGACGCGGCACCTGCTGCAACTGGTCGGAGCGGTCGTGGTGGTCGCCATCGGCGACCGGCTCTGGACGGCCATCCGCGGGCACGGGAGAGAAACGACCTGACCGGCCCCGAACGCGGAACGGCCGGTGCGCACAGCATGCGCACCGGCCGTCGCCGTACCCGGGGGCGGAACGTTCGTCCGCGCGCCCCGGTCCGTAACGATTAGCGGCCTTCGAGCTGCGCCAGCTTGCGGCCGGCCTTCAGGTAGGCCGCGCCGGACAGACCGGCGAGCTGTTCGGCCAGGACCTCGCCCAGCGGCCGGATCACCTCGGACTCGGCGAGCGTCAGCGTCTGCTGGCCCTCCGGGGCCTCCACGACCAGGCGCAGCGCGTTCTGCTTGGCCAGCCGCCGGGCCGCCGAGGCGCTCGGCGTGAACTCCAGGACCTTGGTCAGGACCGTGGCCACCGTCTCCGCGCCGTGCTCGGCGACGTCCACCGCCGGCAGGGTGCCGACGTCGGCGAAGGACTTCTTGGAGAACTGCGCCACGAACCCGGCGCGCGCGGCCATCGCCGCCTCCAGCCCGTACAGCGCCGTCACGACCTCGCCCGCCAGGATCTTCTTCAGGTCCATCGGGTGCAGCGTCTTGTCCGCCACCCGGCCCAGCGCGACGGCGATCTCCTCGTCCGTCCACTCCGTCCACGCCTTCAGGTACGGCTCCATCAGCCGGTCCGGCACCGACATGATCTTGCCGAAGACGTCGTCGGCGGGGGCGCTCAGCCCCACGTAGTTGCCCTTGGACTTGGACATCTTGGCGCCGGTGCCGTCGGTGCCCTCGATCAGCGGCATCGTGACGACGAGCTGCGGCCGCTGCCCGCGCAGCTCCATGAGCTTGCGGCCCATCTGGAGGTTGAGCAGTTGGTCGGCGCCGCCCAGCTCCACGTCGCACTCCAGCGCCACCGAGTCCAGGCCCTGCGCGACCGGGTACAGCAGCTCCGTCATCGTCAGCCCGGAGCCGGACGCGAGGCGGTTCCTGAAGTCCTCGCGCTGGAGCAGTTGCGAGACCGGCACCTGGGCGAGCAGGCCCAGCAGCTCGGGGAAGGTGTACGGCGCCAGCCACTCGCTGTTCTGCCGGAAGCTGACCTTCTCGAAGTCGAAGAACGGCCGGACCTGGTCGCGGTAGCTGGCCAGGTTGGCGGCGATGTCCTCGTCGGTCAGCGGCGGGCGCTCGGCGGTACGGCCCGACGGGTCGCCGATCTTGGCGGTGAAGTCACCGATGATCAGCGTCACGTCGTGCCCGAGCCGCTGGAACCGGCTCAGGATGATCAGCGGCACCGCGTGCCCGAGGTGCACGTCGGTGGCGGTCGGGTCGATGCCCAGCTTGATGTGCAGACCCCGGCCCGCGGCGCGGCGCTCCTCGATCCGCTCGGCGAGCCGGTCCACACCCGGCAGCACCTCGACGGTACGGGAGGCGATCAGCTCGGCCTGTTCCTTGGCGGGCAGGTCCGTCAGGTCGAGATAGCGCCGCTCGCCCGTCTCCTTGAGCAGCTCCGCGACGGTGGCGTCGGCGGAGAGGTCTGCGGAGAGCAGCGAGCTGGCGCGGGCGACGGATTCGCCGAGGCGTGTCATGGCGTTCCTGATCGGTCGGTGTTCCCGTACGGGAGGACAGAGGGAGAGTCTATTAGAGCCGCCGCGCGGCCCCGGTGGAGCCCGTGGCCGGGCCCGTCGGGCGTCCGCCCGGCCCGGCCACGGGCCCCACCGACGTCACACCCCCGGACTGACCGAACTCATGTTGAAGTCCGGGACGCGCAGGGCCGGCATCGCCGCGCGGGTGAAGTAGTCGCTCCACTCCCGCGGCAGCGTGCGCTCCGTACGGCCCGCCTCCACCGCCCGCCCCAGCAGGTCCACCGGCGACTCGTTGAACCGGAAGTTGTTGACCTCACCGGTCACCTCGCCGTTCTCGACCAGGTAGACGCCGTCCCGGGTCAGCCCGGTGAGCAGCAGCGTCGCCGGGTCCACCTCGCGGATGTACCACAGGCACGTCAGCAGCAGCCCCCGCTCGGTGCCCGCCACCATCTCCTCCAGCGACCGGCTGCCGCCGCCCTCCAGCATCAGGTTGTCCACTCCCGGAGCCACCGGCAGCCCGGTCAGCCCGGCGCTGTGCCGGGTGGTCACCAGCCGCCGCAGCTCACCGTCGCGGACCCAGTCGGTCGGCTCCAGGGGCAGCCCGTTGTCGAAGACGGAGGCGTCGTCACCGGAGGCGTGGGCCAGTACGAACGGCGCGCACTCCAGGCCGGGGGCGCCCGGGTCGCTGCGCAGCGTCAGCGGCAGCTCCGCGACCTTCGACCCGACGAGAGTCTCGCCGCCGGGCCGCGAGAAGACCGTACGGCCCTCCGCGGCATCCCGGCCCGTCGCCGACCACTGCTGGTACACGAGCAGGTCGGCGACGGCGGACGGCGGCAGCAGCGTCTCGTACCGCCCGGCCGGCAGCTCGACGCGGCGCGCCGCCCAGCCGAGCCGGGTGGCCAGCTCCGCGTCCATGGCCAGCGGGTCCGTGTCACGGAAGTCACGCGTCGACAGCCCCGTCCAGGCGGACCGGGTGCGGTCCGGGGACTTGGCGTTCAGCTCCAGCGTCCCGGTGGGCTGGTCGTGCCGCAGCCGCAGCCCCGTGGACGAGCCGAGGTAGGACGACACGACCTCGTGGAACGCGAACCCGTACAGCTCACGTCCCCCGTCCCTGGCCCGTTTGAACGACTCGCCCAGCGCCGGCGCGAAGGCGTCGAAGACCGCGGAGGACGTCTCGGCGGGGGCATCGGTGAAGTCCGGCGCCGGCGGCGCACCGGAAACCAGCGGCACGGCGTCCTCGGCGGGCCCGGCCGCCCGGGCGGCCGCCTCCGCCTCCCGCACCAGCGGCTCCAGATCGGCGGCGGTCACCGCGGCCCGCGACACCACGCCGGACGCGGTGCCCTGACCGCCGTCGACGGTGGCGACGACGGTCAGCGACCGCCCACGGGTGACACCGTTCGTCGTCAGCGCGTTGCCCGCCCAGCGCAGATGGGCACTGGACCGCTCCTCGGCGATGACCACACACCCGTCGGCCCGGGACAGCTCCAGGGCCCGCTCGACGATCTCGTGGGGCGCGTTCCCCCGCGGCGTACGACTCCTCATCGGCCCGCCTCCTGTGCCGTGTTCAAGATACTGACGCCGGTGAACAGCGCCGCCGGACACCCGTGCGACACCGCCGCGATCTGCCCCGGCTGCGCCTTCCCGCAGTTGAAGGCCCCTCCGAGGACGTACGTTTCCGGTCCTCCGACGGCCGCCATCGATCCCCAGAACTCCGTGGTGCTTCCCTGATAGGCAACGTCCCGGAGCTGCCCGCAAAGGCGGCCGTTCCGGATGAGATATGCCCTCTGCTGGGTGAACTGGAAGTTGTACCGCTGCATGTCGATCGACCAGGACCGGTCCCCGACGACGTAAATGCCGTGCTCCACCCCGGAGATCAGGTCGCGGGTGGACGGGCCCTTCGGGGCGGGTTGCAGGGACACGTTGGCCATGCGCTGGACGGGGACGTGGGCGGGGGAGTCGGCGAACGCGCAGCCGTTGGAGCGGGGGGAGCCGGTGAGGGCGGCGGTGCGGCGGTCGAGTTGGTAGCCGACGAGGGTGCCGTTCCTGATCAGGTCCCAGGACTGGGCGGCGACGCCCTCGTCGTCGTAGCCGATGGTCGCCAGGCCGTGCTCGGCGGTGCGGTCGCCGGTCACGTTCATCACCTCGGAGCCGTACGCCAGCGTGCCGAGCTGGTCGAAGGTGGCGAAGGAGGTGCCCGCGTACGCCGCTTCGTAGCCCAGCGCGCGGTCCAGCTCGGTGGCGTGGCCGATCGACTCGTGGATGGTCAGCCACAGGTTGGACGGGTCGACGACCAGGTCGTAGCGGCCGGGTTCGACGCCCGGCGCGCGCAGCTTCTCGGCGAGGTGGTCCGGCATCCGGTCCAGCTCGGCGGCCCAGTCGTAACTGCCGTCGGTCAGGTACTCCCAGCCGCGGCCCACCGGCGGGGCGAGGGTGCGCATCGAGTCGAACTCGCCGGTCGCCGGGTCCACGGCCACCGCCGTCAGCTGCGGTTGCAGCCGTACCCGCTGCTGGGTGGTGCCGGTGCCCGCGGTGTCCGCGTAGAACTTGTTCTCCTGGACGGTCATCAGCGAGGCGTCCGCGTGTGCCACGCCCGGTGCGGCCAGCAGCCGGGCGCTCCACTCCGCCAGCAGGCCGGTCTTGTCGGCGTCCGGTACGTCGAACGGGTTGATCTCGTACGAGGAGATCCATGTACGGTCCGGATAGGCGGGTTCGTCCGCCAGCTCGACCCGTTCGGTGGCGCCCGCCGCCTCGATGACCTTGGCGGACAGCTTCGCCATCGCCACCGCCTGCCCGGCCACCCGCGCCGCGGCGTCCATCGTCAGGTCGACGCCGGACGCGAACCCCCAGGCCCCGTTGTGCACCACGCGCACCGCGTAGCCCAGGTCCGTGGTGTCGGACGCCTCCGAGGGCCGGGCGTCCCGCAACCGCCAGGACGCGCTGCGCACCCGTTCCAGGCGGAAGTCCGCATGGGTGGCGCCCAGCGCGCGGGCCCGCGCCAGCGCGGCGTCGGCCAGCGCGTGGAGCGGCAGCGCGAGGAAGGTCTCGTCGATCGAACGAGGTGTGACAGGCAAGGCGTCCTCCCGTGGTCGGCGCCATGAATCATGCCCTGCCCGGAGCCCCCGGCCCACCCCGTGGGGGAACCCCGCCGCGGCGTCTTCTGTAGGGACCCGACAGTGACCGGCGTGCGCGCCTGTCCGGGCTCGATTCTCCGTACGAGGCCGGTGACCGATAGTTTCGTAGCGAACGCAGGTCGGACAGGACACGGAAAGGGTGATCTCTTGAGCCGCTCGGTTCTGGTCACCGGAGGCAACCGCGGCATTGGCCTCGCCATCGCCCGGGCCTTCGCCGAGGCAGGCGACAAGGTCGCCATCACCTACCGCTCGGGGGAGCCGCCCGAGGGATTTTTGGCCGTGAAGTGCGACATCACGGACGCCGAGCAGGTCGAGCAGGCCTACAAGGAGATCGAGGAGAAGCACGGCACGGTCGAGGTGCTGGTGGCCAACGCCGGCGTCACCCGCGACCAGCTGCTCATGCGGATGACCGAGGAGGACTTCACCTCGGTCCTCGACACCAACCTCACCGGCACCTTCCGGGTGGTCAAGCGCGCCAACCGCGGCATGCTGCGGGCGCGCAAGGGCCGGGTCGTGCTGATCTCGTCCGTCGTGGGCCTGCTGGGCTCCGCGGGCCAGGCGAACTACGCCGCCTCCAAGGCCGGGCTGGTGGGCTTCGCCCGCTCGCTCGCCCGTGAGCTGGGCAGCCGTAACATCACCGTCAACGTCGTCGCGCCCGGTTTCGTCGACACCGACATGACCCGCGCGCTCAGCGACGAGCAGCGGGAGGGCATCATGAAGCAGGTGCCGCTGGCGCGTTACGCGCAGCCCGAGGAGATCGCCGCCTCGGTCCGCTTCCTGGCCTCCGAGGAGGCCGCGTACATCACCGGAGCCGTCATTCCCGTCGACGGCGGATTGGGCATGGGTCACTGATCAGCATGAGTGGAATCCTCGCAGGCAAGCGCATCCTGGTCACCGGGGTCCTCACGGACGCCTCGATCGCCTTCCACGTCGCCAAGCTGGCGCAGGAGGAGGGTGCCGAGGTCGTGCTGACCGGGTTCGGCCGGCTCTCCCTCGTCGAGCGCATCGCCAAGCGGCTGCCGAAGCCCGCTCCGGTCATCGAGCTGGACGTGCAGAACAAGGAGCACCTGGACGGCCTGGCCGCCAAGGTCACCGAGCACTTCGGCGACGACCAGCTCGACGGTGTCGTGCACTCCATCGGGTTCGCCCCGCAGGACGCGCTGGGCGGCAACTTCCTGAACACCGAGTGGGAGTCGGTCGCCACGGCCGTCGAGGTCTCGGCGTACTCCCTCAAGGCCCTGACCATGGCGCTGCTCCCGCTGCTGGAGAAGCGCGGCGGCTCGGTCGTCGGCATGGACTTCGACGCGCAGATGGCCTGGCCGAAGTACGACTGGATGGGCGTCTCCAAGGCGGCGCTGGAGGCCACCTCCCGCTACCTGGCCCGTGACCTGGGCCCGAAGAACATCCGCTGCAACCTGGTCTCGGCGGGCCCGATCAAGTCGATGGCCGCCCGCTCGATCCCCGGCTTCGAGGAGCTGACGGACGTGTGGTCCACCCGCGCCCCGATCGGCTGGGACCTCACCGACCCGGAGCCGGCCGGCCGCGGCGTCGTCGCGCTGCTCTCGGACTGGTTCCCGAAGACCACCGGCGAGATCGTCCACGTCGACGGTGGCGTGCACATGATGGGCGCCTGACGCCCGTCAGCGCCTGAACAGCCGCAACGCTGCCCGTCCCGGTCCGCCGGGGCGGGCAGCGTGCGTCGTACGGGGCTCAGCCACCGGCCCGGCAGCCGAAGGGGTGGAGGCTCGCCTCGGTCGCGGCCCGCTCGTCGTCGCCCGCGCGGATCGCCGCCACCAGCCGCGCGTGGTCCACGTGCGCCTCGGGCCGCAGCACGTCGCCCACGTCGGCGCGCAGGAACTCCCGCAGTACGCCCCCGAGGTCGGCGTACAGCTCGGCCAGCACCTCGTTGTGCGAGGCCGCCACGACCGCCATGTGCAGCGTCGCGTCGGCCTCCACGAACGCCGTCGCCGCGCCGGACTCCCAGGCCCGCTCGCGCCGCTCCAGCGCGGCGTCGAGCTGCCGCAGGTCCTGGTCGGTGCGGCGCCGGGCGGCCAGCCGGGCCGCCGTCGCCTCCAGCGCGCTGCGCAGCTCCGCCACGTGCTTGGGGTCGGCGTCCGCGAAGCGGCGGTTCATCACCCCGGCCAGTTCGCTGGTCGCGGCCACGTACGTGCCCGACCCCTGGCGGATGTCCAGCAGGCCGTTGTGCGCCAGGGCCCGTACGGCCTCGCGGACGGTGTTGCGGGCCACCCCGAGCTGTTCGACCAGTTCGGGCTCGGTCGGAATGCGGGAGCCCACCGGCCATTCACCGGACGTGATCTGGGCCCGTAGCTGGGTGATCACCTGGTCCGCCAGCGCGGAGCGCCGGGGCGAGGTCAGTGGCATGTCAGCGCTCCAGAAAGACGGGAACCGGAAGTCCGGCAGGGGGCACCGCGAGAGGATAGCGAGCGCCGGGGCCGGGGGGCCGGGTGCCCGGGCGCGAATTCATTGGACAGGCATTCATCCCATGATTCTATGATGCTGTCCATGACAGACGACTCCCTCGCAACCCTCGGCCCCGGAGCGGGAGCCCCGGACATCCCACCGGAGCGGCACCCGGCCGAACGGCCCGGGCCCGCCGCGGCGCCGGAGCCGGCCCGCGCCCCGGCCGCCCGGCGAGGACTGCCGTTCCTCATGGTCGCCGGCCTGGTCCTGGCCGCCCTCAACCTCCGCCCCGCCATCACCAGCCTCGGCCCGCTCATGGAGGAGGTCCGGTCCGGCCTGGGCATGAGCGCCACCGTGGCCGGGCTGCTCACCTCCGTACCCGCCCTGTGCTTCGCGGTCTTCGGCACCGCCGCCCCGCGGCTGGCCCGGCGCTGGGGCCCCGGTGCGATCGTCTGCGCCGGGATGGCCGCCATCGCGGCGGGTGTCGTCGTACGGCCCTACACCGGCAGCACCGCCGGCTTCCTCGCCGCCACCACGCTGGCCCTCGCGGGCATCGCGGTCAGCAACGTCCTGCTGCCGGTGGTCATCAAGACCTGGTTCCCGGACCGCGTCGGCCCGCTGACCGGCCTGTACTCGATGGCGCTCGCCCTGGGTACCTCGCTGGCCGCGGCACTGACCGTCCCCGTCACGTCCGCGCTCGGCGGTAGCTGGCAGTCCGGCCTCGTGGTGTGGGCGGTGCTCGCCGTCCTCGCCGTCCTGCCCTGGCTCACGGTCGTCCGCGGCCGCGGGGGAGACGGCGGGCCCGCCGCCCGGCAGCCCGCCGCACCGGCCGCGGCGCTGCGGGTCAGCACGTCGCCGACCGCCTGGGCGCTGGCCGTCTTCTTCGGCCTCCAGGCCACCGCCGCGTACATCACCATGGGCTGGATGCCGCAGATCTTCCGCGACGCCGGGGTCCCGGCGGGCACCGCGGGCGTCCTGCTCGCCGTCACCATGGCGATGGGCGTACCGCTGTCCTTCGTGCTGCCCCGGGTGGCCGCCCGGATGCGCAACCAGGGGCCGCTGGCCGTCGGGCTCGGCATCTGCGGGCTGGCCGGCTACGCCGGGCTGTGGCTGGCCCCCGCCTCCGGAGCCTGGGCCTGGGCGCTGCTGCTCGGCATCTCCAACTGCTCCTTCCCGCTGGCCCTGACGATGATCGGGATGCGCTCGCGCAGCGCCGAGGGCGTCGTACGGCTGTCCGCCTTCGTACAGAGCGTCGGCTACCTGATCTCCATCCCCGGCCCGCTCCTGGTGGCCACGCTCTACCAGCACAGCGGCGGCTGGGGGCAGCCCATCGCGCTGATGGCCGGGCTGATGGTGCCCCAGATGGCGGTCGGGATGCTCGCGGGCCGGGACCGCCGGATGGAGGACGAGGCCAAGGTGCGACACTGAAGCCATGCCAGTGCTCGAACCGAATCCGCCGGGCGGACAGAAGAAGCTGCTCATCGTCCTGGGCGCGATGCTCGCCGTGACCGCCGTCATCGCCGTCATCGCGAGCCTCGCCTCCCCCTGACCCGGCCGACGTACCGGAGCCCCGGCCGACGGCCGGCCGTGCCGGGGGAAGAGGGCGACGGTGGGGACAGCCCCACCGTCCCCTAGGGGGCCAGGGTCAGGGGCAAGTGGGTGGCGTACCGGATGGGAACGGCCCCCGCGGGACCGTAGGTTCGGAGCACACCGTGCCGCTGCGGTGGGCGCGGCCGCACCACGCGGCCGCGTCGTCCCCGCCGAAGTCCCCGGAGGCCACCGATGTCCGCCGTCTCCAGCAGGCCGTCCGTATCCCGCCGTCCGGGCGCGCGCACGGGGCTGTCCTGGTGGGCCGTGGCCCTCGCCGTCGTCTCCTTCGTCGCGCTGCTCGTCGTGATGACGGCACCGTCCACGGCGCACGCGGTGAGCGCGTCCCAGAGCCTGGCGCCCGTACTGGAATTCCTTGCCCGCCTCGTCGGCATCGGCGGCTGAGAGCCTCGGGCACAGCCCGGTGACGGCGCCGTCCCGGAAGAGCGTTCACCCTGCGGAGGGAGCGCCTCAACACCTCGCGCCCCGCGCTGCGTTTCGTGCGAAGCTGGACACATGAGCGCCGAAACACCTCGCCGGATTGTCCTTCTTCGCCATGCCAAGGCCGACTGGTCGCAGGAGAGCGACCACGAGCGCCCCCTCGCGGAGCGAGGCCGTAAGGACGCCCCGGTCGCCGGTCACTGGCTGGCCGGAGCCGGGATCACCCCCGACCTGACCCTGTGCTCGACCGCCGCGCGGACGCGCGAGACCTGGAAGCTCGCCGTGAGCGAGCTGCCGCAGCGTCCCAGGACCGTCTACGAGGAGCGGCTGTACGAAGCCTCCCTCGGTGAACTGATCGCCGTGCTGAACGAGACCTCCGACGACGTGACCGACCTGATGCTGGTCGGCCACAACCCCGGGATGCACGCCCTCGCCGACGCGCTGGCGGGCGAGGCCGAGGGCGACCTGCTGGCGCGGATGAACCGCAGCGGCTTCCCGACCTCCTCGATCGCCGTACTGACCTTCACCGGCTCCTGGAAGACGGTCGAGCACGGCGTCGGCCGCCTGGTGGCTTTCTGGGCGCCGCACGCCTGACCGGGTGCCCCGGCCGCACCGGACGGACGAGGGCTCCGGCGCCGTGTGGCGCCGGAGCCCTCGTGCGTGTCCGGGGGAGCGGGAGGCAGGATCAGCCGTCGTGCGGGCCCGGAGGGAGGGACGGCTCTCAGTCGTCGTGCGGGCCCGGAGGGGGGAGGCGGCTCTCAGTCGTCGTGCGTGTCCGCCGCCTCGACCTCTTCACGGGTGATGCCCAGGAGGTACAGCACGGTGTCCAGGAACGGCACGTTCACCGCCGTGTGCGCGGCCTGGCGCACCAGCGGCTTGGCGTTGAAGGCGACACCCAGGCCCGCCGCGTTCAGCATGTCCAGGTCGTTGGCGCCGTCGCCGATCGCGACGGTCTGCGCGAGCGGCACACCGGCCTCGTGCGCGAAGCGGCGCAGCAGCCGGGCCTTGCCCGCCCGGTCCACGATCTCGCCGGTCACCTTGCCGGTGAGCTTGCCGTCCACTATCTCCAGCGTGTTGGCGGACGCGAAGTCCAGTCCCAGCTCCTCCTGGAGCGCGTCGGTGACCTGGGTGAACCCTCCCGAGACGACACCGACTTGGTAGCCCAGGTGCTTCAGGGTGCGCACCAGCGTCCGCGCGCCGGGGGTCAGCCGTACCTCCTTGCGCACCAGCTCCACCACCCCCGCGTCCAGCCCCTTCAGGAGCGCGACGCGGGCGTGCAGCGACTCCTCGAAGTCCAGCTCGCCGCGCATCGCCGCCGCGGTGACCTCGGCGACCTCCCGCTCGCAGTCCGCGTGCGCCGCGAACAGCTCGATGACCTCGTCCTGGATGAGGGTGGAGTCGACGTCCATGACGACCAGCCGCTGCGCCCGGCGCTGCAGCCCCGAGGCGACCACCGCGACATCCACGCCGAGCGCGGCCGCCTCGGTGGCCAGCGCGGTGCGCAGCGGCTCGGTCGGGGTGCCGGAGACCGCGAACTCGACCGCGGTGACGGGGTACTTGGCGAGCCGGAAGATACGGTCGATGTTGCCGCCGGTGCCGGTGATCGCGGCGGCGATGGCGGCGGTGGACTCCGCGGTGAGCGGGTGGCCGAGCACGGTGACGTGCGAGCGGCCGGTGCCGCGCGGCCGGTTGTCGCCGATGCCGGAGATGATCTCGGCCTGGAGGTTCAGCGACTCGGCCCAGCTGTGCACGGTGGCGCGCAGGTCGCCCTCGGTGACGCCGGACGAGCCGCCGGCCGGTACGGGGGTGGTGACCAGGACGCACAGCACGATGCGGCCCCGGGTGACCACCTGCTCGATGTCGACGACGTCGACGGAGTAGGCGGCGAGAGTGTCGAAGAGCCCGGCGGTGATGCCGGGCCGGTCCTTGCCGAAGATCTTGACGAGAAGGGTCGGTACGTCGTCGCCCGGTACGGCGGTGGCAGGCGGGATCTGCGATGCGCTCATGGTGCTCTTACGGTAACCGGCCCGCGCCGGCCGCCGTACAGGTGTCCGTGGTACGGACGGGCCCCTGCCCGGCGCCCTGCTCAGCCCTCCGCCCGCTCACCTCCTGCCCAGCGGCCTTCTCCTGGCTGTCCGGGTGGCGGCGGCCCTTGAGGTGGCTGCTCAGGCGGCCTCTCGGGAGTCCCCTCAGACATCCTCCTCGGCCGGGCCGTCGGCCGGGTCCTCGCGCCGCTGCCGCGGCCTGCCGCGCGGCTTCGGCGGCACCGGGGGACGCGGGGGAGGCGGCGGCCGGTGCCCGCCACCCACCGTGGGACGCGACTCGGGCGGCGGCGGGGCCTCCGGCGGCCTGCTCCCGGGCCGACGGGCCGTCGGCGCCGCGTGCCCGGCGGGCGGCGGGCCCCAGTCCGGGGTGTGCGGGGGCTGCTCCGGCGGTGGCGGCCAGGTCTGGGTCTCCGGCATGGGCCCCGGCGGTGGCGTGGGCCAGCTCTGCCTGCGCGGCGGCTCACCGGCTGCCGGCGGCCCGCCGGGGGACGTCCCGGGCGGCTTCGCCTCCTGTGGCGGGCGCATGTAGGGGTTGGTGTCGGCGTGCGGTGGCCGGTAGGCGGGGGAGGGGGTGTACGGGCCGGGCCGGTAGGCGGCGTCCGGGTAGTCCTGGGCGCCGGGCTGCCCGTGATCCTGCATCCGAGCGTCCTGCATCCGGGAGCCCTGGGCGCGGGAATCGTGTGTACGGGAGCCCCGCATCCGGGAATCCTGCGTACGGTGCTCCCGCATACGGCCCCCATGATCCCCGGCGCCCTCCCGCCCGTGCTCACGCCCGCCCTCCGCCAACAGCTCCGCGTCTCCGGGCAGCCGTACCGCACGTCGCCCCGCGGCCCCGGTGGCGCATGCCAGCAGCCCGCCCAGCAGGCCCGCCGCCGCTCCCCACACCGCCCCCAGCGCGAACGCCGCCGGCACGCTCCCGCGCAGCTCCAGACCCGCGCCGAAGGCGTCGAACCCGAAGACGGACAGGCTCGCGTCGGCCGAGACGCCGGTCAGGTGGACCCACAGCGGCAGGGTCAGCGCCGTCAGTCCGCCCAGACCGGCCGCGCACCGCAGGGCGAACGGCAGCGTCCGGACGCCCGCCTTCGGCGTACGGACCGCCGTGAGCACGCCCGCGAGCAGCATCATCAGCGCGGCGGCCACCGGCAGCAGCCACACCCTGCCGTCCAGCTCGGCGAGCCTTCCGACGGTCAGCGGGATGTCGTTCCGCCCGTCGAGCAGCCGGTCCACGGGGTCGGGCAGGAACCGGGTGAGTACGCCGGACGCGCTGCCGTGCCAGGGGACGAGCAGGCCGAGCGGAATGCCGAGCCAGACGCCGTTCGGGGCGGCGAGCAGCGCCGCGCCCAGGACCCGCCGCGGATGGTCGTCGCCGACGGCCGCGTACCCGGCTGCCGCCAGACCCGCGGCCACCGCGACCAAGGCCACCGTGACCAGCGCCGACGCCGCGGGCCGCACGTATCGGTGGGCCGCCTCCAGCGCACGGGGCAGCGGCGCACGCCGGGACGCCAGCACCGCGACGGCCAGTACCCCCAAGATCCACACCGTGCCGCCGGCGAGGGAGGCGCCGGTGTCCACGGCGAACCCGACGGACGCCTCGGCGCCGATGAGATCGGCGATCCGGCCGGGCAGCCCACCGCTGTCCCCGCCGTCGCCGATCCCGAGGTCGCCCAGGCCGTCGCGCAGCCGGTCCAGCAGTCCGCCGTCGCCGCTGCCGCCTCCCGAGCCGCTGCCACCGCCGCCGATCAGCCCGCCCAGTCCGGCCAGCGTCTTGCCGTCGATCGTCACGGAGTCGTGGCTGGCCCAGGCCAGGAAGGCCAGCAACGCGATGAACAACCCCGCCGACGCACCGATCCTGGCGGCCAGTTCACCCCACCCGATCGTCGCGCCGGCCCGGCGCAGTGAGCGGGCGAACACCCACCCCAGCACCAGCGCGCCCACCAGCCCCACGCCCAGCGGGGCGAGGTCGACGGCGGCCCGGGCGGCCTGCCCCTCCAGACCGAAGGCGCTCACATCGCCCGACGGTGTCACCGAGCCGCCCACGGCCAGCACCACCGCCGCGGCGGTCAGCGGCCCGAGCGACGCCGCCGAGTCGGCGCCCAGCAGGTGCAGTCCCAACGCGGCCACCCCGGCCATCGCCAGGAACGCCCAGCTGACCGCGGCGACGGCGGACAGCAGCACATCGCCCCAGCGGATTCCCGCGGTCCTCGCAGCGGTCATCGACAGCCCCCGTTCCCAGACGGCTCGCCCCGAACGCGCGAGATGCCATGATCCGTGCGCATCCGTGGGCGCTTACCACTCTCCGTGGGCCTTTCGCCGTCGTCAACGCAGCCGGCTCAGGACCTTGCGCGACCGGTTTTTTGGCTCCGGGCACCGCGCCTGAAATAGTTCCTCACGATGTTCGCCATCCCTAGACTTCCCATACAGGGCGTCACTCGGGGGACTATGTAATGGGACATGGAGTGCCTGAACTCGTACTCGAATTGAACGGACGGACCTGGACGCTCGACCCGTCCCGGTCCTACAGCCTGGGCAGGGATCCGCAGGGCGACATGGTGCTGGACGACGCCAGGGTCTCCTGGCGGCACGCCACCGTGCGCTGGGGCGGGCGCAGTTGGGTCATCGAAGACCAGGGCAGCACCAACGGCACGTACGTCCAGGGGCAGCGGATCCACCAGATGGAGATCGGCCCCGGCTCCGCGGTGCATCTCGGCAACGCCACGGACGGCCCGCGGCTGACCCTGTCCGGCAGTGCCGCGCCGGCCGGCGTGCACGGCGCGCCGACCGCGATGGCTCCGCCGCAGGCCGCCAGGCCCGCGCCGCAGCAGCAGGGCGCGCCGGGCTGGGCCGCGCCGCCGCACGCCCAGCAGCCGCCGGTCCATCAGGCGCCCGCCCACCAGGCGCCCGCCCACCAGGCCCCCGCCCACCACGCCCCGGCCCGTCAGGCACCCGCCCACCAGGCACCGCGCCAGCCCCCGGCCCACCAGGTGCCGCAGCAGGGCTGGAATCAGCAGCCGCAGGCCCCGTACGCCCAACAGCCCCCGCACGGCGGGCCCGCCGTGGCCCAGCAGCCTCCCGCGTCCCAGCAGCCCCCCGGGGACCGGTCCCGCGCCGCCGCCCCGCCGGTCTACGGCGACCGCAGCCCGACCACGTTCCACCGCCTCGACCTCGGCCGCGTCATGCGCATCGGCCGCGCGCTGGAGAACGAGCTGGTCGTCTCCGACCTCCAGGTCTCCCGGCACCACGCCGAGTTCCGGGCCACGCCCGACGGCCGCTTCGAGATCCACGACCTCGGCAGCCACAACGGTACGTACATCAACGGCCAGCCGGTCCCCAAGTCCGGCAAGGCGCCGGTCGGTCCGAACGACATCATCGGCGTCGGCCACTCCACCTTCCGGCTGGTCGGCGACCGGCTGGAGGAGTTCGTCGACACCGGTGAGGTGTCCTTCTCCGCCCGCCACCTGACCGTCACGGTCGACGGCGGCAAGCAGATCCTCAAGGACGTCTCCTTCGGCGTCCCGGAGAAGTCGCTGGTCGCGGTGATCGGCCCGTCCGGGTCCGGCAAGTCCACCCTGCTCAAGGCGCTGACCGGCTACCGGCCCGCCGACCAGGGCGACGTCCTGTACGACAACCGCAACCTCTACAAGCAGTTCGCCGAGCTGCGCCAGCGCATCGGCCTGGTCCCGCAGGACGACATCCTCCACAAGGAGCTGACCGTCCAGAAGGCCCTGAAGTACGCGGCCAAGCTGCGCTTCCCCGGTGACACCGCCGAGGCCGAGCGCACGGCCCGGATCGACGAGGTGCTGCGCGAGCTCAAGCTCGACATCCACAAGGACAAGAAGGTCACCTCCCTCTCCGGCGGCCAGCGCAAGCGCGTCTCGGTCGCCCTGGAGCTGCTGACCAAACCGTCCCTGATCTTCCTGGACGAGCCGACCTCCGGCCTGGACCCGGGCATGGACCGCGACGTCATGCAGCTGCTGCGCGGCCTCGCCGACGACGGCCGTACGGTCCTGGTGGTCACCCACTCCGTCGCCGAGCTGGCCCTGTGCGACAAGCTGCTGGTGATGGCGCCGGGCGGCGGCGTGGCCTACTTCGGCCCGCCCGAGGAAGCGCTGAACTTCTTCCAGTACGACTCCTGGGCGGACGTCTTCTCCGCCTTCGAGAACTACCGCGACTACGACTGGATGGGCCGCTGGCGCGGCTCCCCGCACTACCAGATGTACGCCGCGGACATCGACGCCGTCGCCCCGCAGTCGGTCTCGGTCCAGGCACCCCCGGCCCGGATGCAGAAGTCGCAGAGCTGGGGCGCGCAGCTGTGGACCCTGATGCGGCGCTACGTCTCCGTGCTCGCCTCCGACCGCGGCTTCCTCGGCCTGATGCTGATCCTGCCGGCGGTGCTCGGCGTGGTGTCCATCCTCATCCCCAGCCAGCACGGCCTCGGCTACGGGCCCAAGGGCCCCAACCGCGACGCCAGTACGATCATGCTGATCCTGGCGGTCGGCATGTGCTTCTCGGGCGCCGCCAACTCGGTCCGTGAGCTGATCAAGGAGCGGGTCATCTACGAGCGCGAAC
This sequence comes from Streptomyces sp. NPDC026394, assembly GCF_055567735.1. Classification (NCBI taxonomy): domain Bacteria; kingdom Bacillati; phylum Actinomycetota; class Actinomycetes; order Kitasatosporales; family Streptomycetaceae; genus Streptomyces; species Streptomyces sp. NPDC026394. The sequence continues at coordinate 15,284 of NZ_JBVHPX010000014.1, read as the reverse complement.
GGGCCACCGGCCTGTCGCGTTCCGCGTACCTGATGTCCAAGGTGATCGTGCTCGGCGTGGTCACCGCCTTCCAGGGCGTGATCATCGCGGTGATCGGCTTCAGCCCGCGCAAGATGCCCACCGAGGGCGTGCTGCTCAAGAACCTGCCGGCCGTCGAGATGGGGCTCGCCGTCATCGCGCTCGGCTTCACCTCGATGATGTTCGGCCTGATCATCTCGGCGCTGGTCAAGACCGCCGAGAAGACCATGCCGCTGCTGGTCATGTTCGCCATCGTGCAGGTGGTCTTCACCGGTGTGCTCTTCCAGCTCTTCGACACGGTCGGCGTCGCGCAGGTGGCGTGGCTGATGCCGTCGCGCTGGGCGGTGGCCGCGATGGGCGCGACCGCCGACATGAACACGCTGCTGCCGTGGGAGGCGGGCAACCCCGACCCGCTGTGGAAGCACGAGGCGAGCGTCTACGCGATGGACCTGGTCATCCTGCTCGCCCTCGGCGTGGCCCTCGCCTTCGTGGTGGCCCGGCTGCTGCGCCGCCACGAGCCCGAGGTCATGCGCAAGTAGGGGCGCACGGCACGACGACGACCGCCGAGGGGCGGCACCCGGTGCGGGTGCCGCCCCTCGGCGGTCGCGCGTCCTGACGGGGACGGACGGCGTGGCCTACGCGGCGCGCGCCGGTCCGGCTCAGTACGCCGAGTTGACGTTGTCCATCGAGCCGTAGGTCGCGGCGGCGTACTTGCACGCGGCGGTGATGTTGGCGACCGGGTCGAAGATGTCCCAGGACGTGCCGTCGACGTGGTACGCCTGGAACGTCGGGTCGATGACCTGGAGCAGGCCCTTGGACGGGGTGCCCTGCTGCGCGTTGGAGTCGTAGCCGTTGACGGCCTGCGGGTTGCCGGTCGACTCGCGCATGATGTTGCGGTAGATGCCGTCGTAGGAGCCGGGGATGCCCTGCTTCTGCATGATGTCCAGCGACTCGCGGATCCAGCCGTCCAGGTCGTTGCTGTACGTCTTGGCCGGCTCCGGGGCCGGGGCGGCGGCGCGGTCGGCGGACCTGCTCGCGGCCTCCTGGTCCTTGCGCTCCTGGTCGGCCTTGGCCTTGGCGTCGGCCTCTTCCTTGGCCTTGGCGTCCTTCTCGGCGTCTTCGGCCTTCTTCTTGGCCTCGGCGGCGTCCTTCTCGGCCTGCTGGGCGGAGGCGTCCGCCTGCTTGCCGATGGTGTCCTGCTGGGTCTTGGCCGCGTTGTCGACCGCGCTGAAGGCGACCGGCTTGACGTTCTGGACGGCGGCCCGGTCGTGACCCTGCTCGGCGTCGGCCGAGCCCGGTACGACGGCGAAGACCAGGGCGGCGGCACCTGCCGCGGCGACGCCGGCGGCCGAGAGCTTGTGCGTCCGGTTCAGGCGGGCGTAGCCGGGAATGGCGTGCTTGGGCATGGGGGGACTGACCTCTATCCGACGGGGGTGCGCCGCTGTGGCCGGGAAAGGCGGTGAACGCCGAGTTCTGTCCACGGCGCCGAGCGACGGGAGTCATTGTTAGCGGCCGAAAATTCGACGAGCAAAGAGCCGCTTTACGATGCCGCTTAGTGGAACCCGGGGCGCGGATATCGCGTCACGGCCGGGTTCTCCCGGCGTCATCACCGGGTCCACCCCAGGTACAGCCCGCATCATCCAAAAGTCGTACGCACGCCGGAAAGCCACTAATGCCGTTCGTAAGTGACCTGGGTCCTATGTGCGGCGTCACACCGGGCACAAGGTTTAGTTGCCCGGTGTGATTGCCTTCGCACACTGCGTCAGTGAATTAGATCTCCACCAGCACCTGGTCCAGGGTCTTTCGGACCAGATCCGGTACGCGACAGTCCCGCGCCGGATATCCGACCGGAATCACGGCGAACGCCTTCTCGTTGGCCGGCCGCCCCAGCACCTCCTGGAGGAAGCGCATCGGACTCGGTGTGTGCACCAGCGCCGACAGACCCGACAGGTGCAGCGCGGACAGCAGCATCCCGACCGCGATGCCCACCGACTCGTCCACGTAGTAGTGCTTGTGCTTGCTGCCGTCCGGGCCCAGCCAGTACCGCTGCTGGAAGACGACGATCAGGTGCGGGGCGTCCGTCAGATGCGGTTTGATCTCGTCCGTGCCCAGCGGCCGCAGCGCCGCCAGCCACTCCTCGCCGAGCCGCCCCGCGTAGGAGACACGTTCCTCCTCCTCCGCGGCCTCCCGGATGCGCTGCCGCACCTCCGGGTTCTTGACCAGGACGAACGTCCAGGGTTGCTGATGCGCGCCGGAGGGCGCGGTGGCCGCGCAGGCGATGGCGTCCCGCACCACCTGCTCCGGCACCGGATCGGCGGAGAACTGCCGGACGGTCCGCCGCCGGTCCATCCGCTCCCGCAGGTCGGCGGCGCGGGCCAGCGATTCGCCGGCCGGCATCCGCTCCGGGTGGTACGGCACCGACCGGTAGGGATCGCCGTGGGTCGGTGTCCAGTTCCTCGTTGGTGTCGACATGCTCCGAGTCTGGAGGTCAGGCCGGCAGTACGAGGTGGAGATCCCCGAACTCGTGCCACCGGTACCGCTGCCGTGCGGCCTCCGCGTACGCCCGGCTCAGCGCGTCGCCGAAGCCCGCGCCGCCCGCGGCGGCCCGCCCCACCGCCTCCAGCGTCAGCAGGTGCGACGCCCCCGGCTCGTGCAGCCCGGTCAGCAGCCCGTGCACCGCCCGCACCCCGCGCTCCGGGGTGACGACCAGATCCGTCCACCCGGAGGCCGCCCGGATCCGTCCGTCCGGCCCGGCCGCGCTCTCCAGCGCCCGCACCACCGTCGTCCCCACCGCCACCACCCGGCCGCCGCCCGCCCGCGCCGCGTTGATCTGCCACACCGTGGACGGCGGCACCGCGAAGCGCTCCGGGTACGGCGGCTCGTACGCCTCCGCCGACGCCACCCCCGTGTGCAGCGTCACCGGCGCGATCTGCACCCCCCGGCTCACCAGCCGCGCCACCAGGGACGCGGTGAACGGCCGCGCCGCACTCGGCATCCGCGCACTGCCCCCGCCGTCCGGCGAGCCCACCGCGAACACCGTCCGGTACGCGGCCGGCGGCTGGTCCCGGTCCGTGCAGCCGTACCGGATCGGCCGCCCGTACCGCCGCAGCACGTCCAGGACCGGCGCCCCCGACACCCGCGCCCACCACAGCCGTACGCCCCCGGGGTCCACCGGAGCCCGCAGCGTCAGCCGCGCGCCGCCCGGCAGCCGCACCACCGCGCCCGCCGGGCCGCCCGCCCGCTGCCGGGTACTGCCGCAGCCGTCCGGCGTCCGCAGCTCCACCGCCCAGTCCCCGGCCGCCGCCTCCGGCCGCGGATACCGCCGGTCCGCCCGCGTCGAGAAGTGCACCACCACCGGCTCGCCGCGGCCCCGCCCGTCCCCGATCCGGCCGTCCACCGCCGCCGGCAGGGTGCGCGAGGTGTTCACCACCAGCACGTCCCCGGCCGACAGCAGTTCCGGCAGCTCCCGGAACGCGTGGTGCGCCGGCTCCGCCGTACCCCGGCTGACCAGGAGACGCACCGCGTTCCGTCCCAGGCCCGGCGCGCGCTGCTCGGCCGGCTCCCGCGCCGCCGGCTCGGCCGGCTCCCGCAGCACCTCGGCGGTCACCGGGCACCGCCCAGCAGGCCCGGCGCCGCGTGCCGCCCACTGGCCGCACCGGCGTCCAGCAGCCGCCCCGGCGCCGGTACGACCGTCTCGGGCAGCGGACGCCCGGAGCCGTCGCCGTCCGGCACGGCCGCCGCGTCGGAGCCGATGTTCAGTACGGCCCCACCGGAGCCGGGCGCTTTGGTGGTTTCTGTCCGTATAGGTGCAGTGTCATCCCCTATAGAAGGGGAAGGGGCGGACGCCGCGAAGAGCTGCGAGGTCCGCGGCAACGGCAGTGCCTCCTGTACGAGCCCCAACGGCGCCACCGCATTGACCTCCAGCGCAGCCCGCAGCCCGTCCAGCGGGTGCGCCTCCAGCCGCACCAGCGGCTCGGCACCCAGCACGCTCGCGCTGTTCACCGGCAGGTCCGGCCCGCCCAGCTCCCGCGCCGCGGCCACCAGCTCCGCCCGGTGCGCGGCGTCCGCCACGTCCCCCGGCAGCGCCATCACCCGCGCCCCCGCCCGGCGCATCCCCCGTGCCTCCTCCAGCGGCCCGGCCGACCTGGCGTCCACCACCAGGTCCCAGCCACGCCCGGCCAGCGCCGCGCCCGGCGCTCGCCCCAGCCCCTTCGATTTCGATGCTCCCGTGACGACCGCCACCGGCATGGCCCGCACCACCTCTCGCCTCGTCGGGCGCCGTCGCCGCCCCGATCCGCGTCCTCGCCGCTCACGCTAGGAACCGGACGGCCCGGGCCGCCTCGGGCAGCGGGCGGGACGGCCCAGGGCACTTCGCCCTAGGCCGGTGGGCCTAAGCGAAGGCCGCCGGTGGTCCGATACGGCTGTCAGTGCCCGCCGGTACCGTGAAGCCATGACCAACGGACCGGGAGACGGACACGGGCCGGGAGACGGGCCGGGCGCCGGGATCCCCGCCGTGAGCAGCGCGATCCTCGCCATGAGCCGGCACCTGGAGGTGCGCGACGTGCTCAAGACGATCGTCGCCTCCGCCCGCGAACTGCTCGACGCCGAGTACGCCGCCCTCGGCGTGCCCGACGACCACGGCGGCTTCGCCCAGTTCGTGGTCGACGGCGTCAGCGAGGAGCAGTGGAAGGCCATCGGCCCGCTGCCGCGCCAGCACGGCGTCCTCGCCGCGATGCTGCACCACGCCACCCCGGAGCGGCTCGCCGACGTCCGCACCGACCCCCGCTTCGGCGGCTGGCCCGCCGCCCACCCGGACATGTCCGACTTCATCGGCCTGCCGGTCGCCGACGGCGACGAGATCCTCGGCGCGCTCTTCCTCGCCAACAAGAAGTGCCCCAAGCCCGCGGGCGGCTGCGGCTTCACCGCCGAGGACGAACGGCTGCTCGGCATACTCGCCCAGCACGCCGCCATCGCCCTCACCAACGCCCGCCTCTACGAGCGCAGCCGCGAACTGACCATCGCGGGGGAGCGGGCCCGGCTCGCCCACGAACTGCACGACGCCGTCGCCCAGAAACTCTTCTCGCTCCGGCTGACCGCCCAGGCCGCCACCGCCCTGGTGGACCGCGACCCGGCCCGCGCCAAGGACGAGTTGCAGCAGGTCGCCGCCCTCGCCGCGGAAGCCGCCGACGAACTGCGCGCCGCCGTCGTCGAGTTGCGGCCCGCCGCCCTGGACGAGGACGGCCTCGTCGCCACCCTGCGCTCCCAGACCCAGGTCCTGGACCGCGCCCACCACGCACAGGTCACCTTCGAGGCCCAGGGCGTACGCGCCCTGCCCGCCGCCCAGGAGGAAGCACTGCTGCGGGTCGCCCAGGAGGCCCTGCACAACGCCCTGCGGCACGCCGGCGCCGACCGCGTCGAGGTCACCCTCGTACGCCACGGCCCGGGCGCCCTGCTGCGCGTCGCCGACGACGGCCGCGGCTTCGACACCGGCGCGGTCCGCCGCGCGGGCCGTCACCTGGGCCTGGTGTCGATGCGGGACCGGGCGAGCGGTGTCGGCGGCCGGCTCACCGTGGAATCGGAGCCCGGCAAGGGCACTGCTGTGGAGATGGAGGTACCCGGTGGGTGAAGACACGAGGGGCAGCGCGATGGGGGTCCCCCCGGGCGAAGCCCGGGGGAGTTCCGAACGAAGGGCGGTGGCGGGCGACGGGCGGGCCATCAGGGTCCTGCTGGTCGACGATCACCAGGTCGTCCGCCGCGGACTGCGCACGTTCCTGGAGGTCCAGGACGACATCGAGGTGGTGGGGGAGGCGTCCGACGGCGCCGAGGGCATCGCCGCCGCCGAGCAACTGCGCCCGGACGTCGTCCTGATGGACGTCAAGATGCCGGGCATGGACGGCATCGAAGCCCTCCGCAAGCTGCGCGAACTGGACAACCAGGCCCGCGTGCTGGTCGTCACCAGCTTCACCGAACAGCGCACCGTCGTCCCGGCACTCCGCGCGGGCGCCGCGGGCTACGTCTACAAGGACGTCGACCCGGACGCGCTGGCCGGCGCCATCCGTTCCGTGCACGCCGGACACGTCCTCCTCCAGCCCGAGGTGGCCGGCGCCCTCCTCTCCCAGGAGGACGGCAACAACGGGCAGGGGCGTGGCACCTCGCTGACCGAGCGGGAGCGTGAGGTCCTCGGCCTGATAGCGGACGGCCGCTCCAACCGCGAGATCGCCCGCGCGCTGGTGCTGTCCGAGAAGACCGTCAAGACCCATGTGTCCAACATCCTGATGAAGCTGGACCTGGCCGACCGCACCCAGGCCGCCCTCTGGGCGGTCCGGCACGGCATCGGCGCCTGAGGGACGGCGGCCGGGAGCCGCACCGGCGCCGGTCCGACTATCAGGACGTGCGCCGGTTCGCCGTCATCCCATCCGAGATTCATACCGTCGGGTGTACGTCACCCGTGTGGCGCAACCCGTCAGGCGTCCGGCCGTTCTCCATGACGTGCCGCGGAAGTCGACCGCGGCCGTCGTTAGGAGAGGTCAGAGAAGTGAAGAACATCAAGAGGGCCGTGGCCGTCACGATCGCCACGGGCGGACTCGCCGTCGCCGGTGCCGGTATCGCCTCCGCCCAGGGTGTCGCGCAGGGCCACGCCGTGAACTCCCCCGGCGTCGCCTCCGGCAACCTGCTCCAGGTCCCGGTGCACGTCCCGGTCAACGTCACCGGCAACACCGTCTCGGTCATCGGTGTCCTGAACCCGGCCTTCGGGAACCGCAGCCACAACTCCTGACCGCCTCCGCGCGACGGGCCGGCCCGGCCACCCACCCCCGACGGGCCGGCCTCGCCGAGCACCCGATGACCACCACCCCACGGCCCCGCGCCGACACGTGAGGAACACTTCCATGAACACCGCCAAGAAGGCCGCCTTCGTCCTCGCCACCGCCGGACTGGCCGCCGGTGCCGCCGCCGGGTCCGCCGCCGCGACCGGGAACGCGCACGCCAACGGCGCGGCCACCAAGTCCCCCGGTGTCCTCTCGGGCAACCTCGTACAGATCCCCGTGAACGTGCCCGTCAACGTCTCCGGCAACACCGTCAATGTCGTCGGCCTCCTCAACCCGGCCCACGGCAACGCCGCCGCGAACCGCTGACCCACGGCACACCCCGCCGCACCCCCGGACCGCGCCGGCACCCGCGGCCACCCGAAGGCCCCGCCCGACCGCACCCCGGTCGGCGGGGCCTTTTCCGTACGGAGGCGGCCCGGCCCCGCCCGCCGGCGCTCACCCCCGGCGCCGCTCCGCCTCCTCCACATACGCGTTGTACGCCGCCACCTGCGCCCGCCGGGCCGTACGCTCCACCGGCCGCAGCGCCTCGGCCCGCGCCGCCATCTCGGACGCGCTCACCGCACCGCCGTGCTCCCGCCCGTCCCCGCCGGCGCCCCGCGCGATACCGATCAGCGCGCCGACCCGCTGCGCCAGCTCCAGCACCCGCACCGCCCGCGGCGGATATCCGGGCGCCAGCACCTGCCGTCCGGCCTCGGCCCGCGCGCGGTACGCCTCCAGCGCCGCCTGCGCGACCGGTCCGGAACCCGCCACGTCCAGCCGGGAGAGCACCTCGGTCGCCTCCCGCAGCGCCTCCGCCAGCTCCCGCTCCGCCTCGCCGAGGGAGGGCACGTCCGCCGGGGGAGCGTCCCGTACGGGCAGGCAGTGCCAGACCACCTCCACATGCACGTCCTCGCGCGGCACCCCGGCGCCCTCGGGTCCGGACTCCCACACCTCCGGGACGAGCCCGAGCCCCGCCCCGGACGCCAGCACCGCCTCCTCGGCCTCCATCGCCCGCGCGTTGAACTCCGCGGGGCCGCTCAGCCCCAGCGGATGCCCGGGCACCGGCAGCGCCACCCGCAGGCCGGTCGCCCCCAGCGCCCGCAACCGCCCCAGGGCGAGCGTCAGCCCGACCGGGCCCGGCTCCCCGGGCAGGCCCCGCACGCGGTGCACCGCGTCGTCGTCCGCGATCCGCTGCGCGGCTTCATCAGGTGAGACAAGCCCGGCCAACAGGGCATTTCCCCACGCGGCCAGCCGTCCCGAACGAGGTTCATCGAGCATGTCCCCAGCCTAAGGACAGGCACTGACATCGAGTGGCGTAGGTTTGCAGGGGGGATGCGCCCACAGGCGCACGAGACCGACCGATATGCAATGGGAGACAACGCGCTCATGAGCGATGTGCTGGAGCTGGTGGACGTATCCGTGGTCCGCGAAGGACGGGCTCTGGTGGACCAGGTCTCCTGGTCGGTCAAGGAGGGCGAGCGCTGGGTGATCCTCGGCCCCAACGGCGCCGGCAAGACCACCCTGCTCAACGTCGCCTCCAGCTACGTCTTCCCGAGCACCGGCACCGCCTCGATCCTCGGCGAGACCCTCGGCAAGGTCGACGTCTTCGACCTGCGCCCGCGCATCGGCGTGGCCGGCATCGCCCTCGCCGACAAGCTGCCGCGCAGCCAGACCGTCCTGCAGACCGTGCTCACCGCCGCCTACGGCATGACCGCCGGCTGGCGCGAGCAGTACGAGGACATCGACGAGCAGCGCGCCCGCGCCTTCCTCGACCGGCTCGGCATGAACGAGTACCTCGACCGGAAGTTCGGCACCCTCTCCGAAGGCGAGCGCAAGCGCACCCTCATCGCCCGCGCGATGATGACCGACCCCGAGCTGCTCCTCCTGGACGAGCCCGCTGCCGGCCTCGACCTCGGCGGCCGCGAAGACCTCGTACGCCGCCTCGGCCGGCTCGCCCGCGACCCGTACGCCCCCTCCATGATCATGGTCACCCACCACGTCGAGGAGATCCCCCCGGGCTTCACCCACGTCCTGATGATCCGCCAGGGCAAGGTCCTGTCCGCCGGACCGCTCGACCTGGAACTGACCTCCAGCAACCTCTCGCACTGCTTCGGCCTGCCACTGGTCGTCGAGCGCAACGGCGACCGCTGGACCGCGCAGGGCCTGCCGCTCTCCTGAAGGGCCCCTTCCTGAAGAGCGCGGCACCACCGCGCCCTTCCTGACCGGACGGCCCCTGTCCCGGGCCGTCCGGCGGATCTACCATGAAGGCGTGGATCCATGGGTGTGGTGGCTCATCGCCGCCGTAGGACTGGGCATTCCGCTCGTCGTGACCGCGATGCCCGAGTTCGGCATGCTCGCGGTCGGTGCCGTCGCCGGTGCCGTCACCGCGGGACTCGGCGGAGGCACGGTCATGCAGTTCGTCGTCTTCGCCGCCGTCTCGGTCGCGCTCATCGCGGTGGTACGCCCCATCGCCAACCGCCACCGGAACCAACGCCCGCAACTGGCCTCGGGGATCGACGCCCTCAAGGGCCGCTCCGCCACCGTCCTGGAACGGGTCGACGCCTCGGGCGGCCGGGTCAAGCTGGGCGGCGAGGTCTGGTCCGCCCGAGCGCTGGACGGGGACCAGGTCTACGAACCGGGCCAGAAGGTGGACGTGGTGGAGATCGAAGGTGCCACCGCGGTCGTCATGTGAGCGTTCAAGCCAGTCGTCGTACGAGCGCACGGATGAGGCGAAGCGCCTGCGTGGCGGCCGGCCGCTCTGAAAGACTCGATCAAGACCAGGCCGGCACAGGCCGCCGCAGTCAGCAACCGAGGGGTACCGGGGAGCCGCAGTGCAACCGATCATCATCGTCCTGATCATCCTGGTGGTGCTCGTTTTCGTCGCACTCATCAAAACGATCCAGGTCATCCCGCAGGCCAGCGCCGCCATCGTCGAGCGCTTCGGCCGCTACACCCGCACCCTGAACGCGGGCCTGAACATCGTCGTCCCGTTCATCGACTCCATCCGCAACCGCATCGACCTGCGCGAACAGGTCGTCCCCTTCCCGCCGCAGCCGGTGATCACCCAGGACAACCTGGTCGTGAACATCGACACCGTCATCTACTACCAGGTCACCGACGCGCGCGCCGCGACGTACGAGGTCGCCAGCTACATCCAGGCGATCGAGCAGCTCACCGTCACGACCCTGCGCAACATCATCGGCGGTATGGACCTGGAGCGGACCCTGACCTCCCGCGAGGAGATCAACGCGGCCCTGCGCGGCGTTCTGGACGAGGCCACCGGCAAGTGGGGCATCCGCGTCAACCGCGTCGAGCTCAAGGCCATCGAGCCGCCGACCTCCATCCAGGACTCGATGGAGAAGCAGATGCGCGCCGACCGTGACAAGCGCGCCGCCATTCTCCAGGCCGAAGGTGTCCGGCAGTCCCAGATCCTCACCGCCGAAGGTGAGAAGCAGTCCTCGATCCTGCGCGCCGAAGGTGAGGCCAAGGCCGCCGCGCTGCGCGCCGAGGGCGAGGCCCAGGCGATCCGGGTGGTCTTCGAGTCCATCCACGCCGGCGACCCGGACCAGAAGCTGCTGTCCTACCAGTACCTCCAGATGCTGCCGAAGATCGCCGAGGGGGACGCCAACAAGCTCTGGATCGTGCCCAGCGAGATCGGCGACGCCCTCAAGGGCCTCGGCGGCGCCATCAACAGCTTCAACCCCGCGGGCGGCGCCCCGGCCGGCGGCCCCGGCATGACCAAGTCCGCCCCGCACCGCGAACAGCCCCCCATCGACTGACCCGGTTCCTCCCAGGACCGGCCCGGTTCCTCCCAGGGCCCGCCCCCGGCAGCACGCGCGCAGTGCTGTTACCGGGGGCGGGCCCTGGTGCATGATCAGGCCGGACCGTACCGATCATGTACGAGGGAGCCCGTATGACCGTCTGGGAAGCGCTCGCCGTCTTCGGCGCGGGCGGTGCGGCCGGCGCGATCAACGTCGTCGTCGGCTCCGGAACCCTGATCACCTTCCCGGTCCTGCTGGCCGTCGGTCTGCCACCGGTCACCGCCAACGTCTCCAACACCCTCGGCCTGGTGCCCGGTTCGCTCAGCGGCGCCTTCGGCTACCGCCGCGAACTGGCCGGCCAGGCACACCGCATACGCCGCTTCGGCGCCGCGGCCCTGGCCGGCGGCCTGATCGGCGCGGCCCTCCTCCTGGTGCTGCCGTCCGACGCCTTCGACGCGATCGTGCCCGCCCTGATCGCCGTGGCGCTCGTCCTCGTCGTCCTCCAGCCCCGGCTCGCCGCCGCCCTGCGCGCCCGCCGCGAACGCAACGGCACCACCGTCCGGACGGACGGTGGTGCCCTGCTGCTGACCGGACTCTTCTTCGCGAGCATGTACGGCGGCTACTTCGGCGCCGCCCAAGGGGTCATCTACCTCTCCCTGATGGGCCTGCTGCTCAGCGAGGACCTGCAACGCCTCAACGCCGTCAAGAACGTACTGGCCCTGTTCGTCAACGGCGTCGCCGCGCTGTTCTTCCTCTTCGCCGCGCCCATCGACTGGCTCGCCGTCGTCCTCATCGCCGCGGGCTCGGCCCTCGGCGGCCTGCTCGGCGCCAGGATCGGCCGCCGGCTGCCACCCGCCGTACTGCGCGGAGTGATCGTCGCCGTCGGCATCGCGGCGATCACCCAACTGCTGCTGAGGTGACCCGTCCGGACGCTACGCCGACAGCCCCAGCCACTCCGGCAGCTCCTCCCGTACGGAACCGGCCAGCGCCGCCACCAGCGCATCGGCGGGCGTCGGCTCGAACGGCCGGGTCAGCAGCCGCATCCCCGCCTGCTCCGGCGTCCGGTCCGCCTTGCGGTGATTGTCCTCGACGCAGGACGCGACCGTGTTCAGCCAGCTGTCCCCGCCGCCGCGCGACCGCGGCACGATGTGGTCCACGGTCGTCGCCCGCCGCCCGCAGTACGCGCACCGGTGCTGGTCACGCACCAGCACACCCCGCCGCGACCACGCCGCCTGTCTTCGGAACGGCACCCGTACGTACCGGCTCAGCCGGATCACCCGAGGTACCGGCACCTCCACCGCCGCGGCCCGGATCCGCAGCCCCGGATGCGCCTGCTCGACCACGGCCTTGTCCTGCATGACCAGCACCACCGCCCGCCGCAGCGACACCGTCGCCAGCGGCTCGAAGCTCGCGTTGAGCACCAGTGTCTCGCGCATCCCGTCCACCTCCCGGTCCCCGTTCGCCGCTCGGCGAAGTGGCTCCACTGTGCAGCTCCAGTGATCCCCTGGACAACGCAATTTCCGCACGCCACAAGGGAGATGGGAGATGACGGGGAGGTGAAGGTACGGGTGCGCGGAAGGGGGCGGAAGGAAGCACGCCGCGGCGCGGAGCGGGCGGCACGCTCCGGGGCCCCACCCCCGTGCGTTCGCCGGGACCCCGGAGCGTATGGCAGCCGATGCGGCCGTCCGACACGAGAACGGACTCCGGCAGACGGCCGGCGACACACCTGCGCCCGCCGTCCCCGCCGCTGCGGTACCGGCTGCCCGACGGCCGTCCTGCGCGCCGTTTGCCAGCCATGCACCACTGTGCGAGCGGAAGCGCCGGGGCGCAACGGAATTAGGGCCGGTGTCCGTACCGGCCGGAAACGGCCCGGTACGGACACCGGCCCCCTGTTCAGCTACCGGCCGGCACCTCGTACTCGCCGATGAGCTGCGCCCGCCCGATCGCGTGGAACCGCAGATTGAAGCCGACCACGGCCGGCGTCGCGTCCGCGTCCGGGCCCAGCTTCTCCTGGTCCACCGCGTACACGGTGAAGACGTAGCGGTGCGGCCCGTCACCGGGCGGCGGCGCCGCACCCGTGAAGTCCGGCGACCCCGCGTCGTTGCGTACGTGCACGGCGCCCTCCGGCAGCCCCTTCATGGCACCGCTGCCGGCACCGGCGGGCAGCTCGGTGACCGACGCGGGGATGTCGAACACCGTCCAGTGCCAGAAACCACTGCCGGTCGGCGCGTCCGGGTCGAAGCAGGTGACCGCGTAGCTGCGGGTCCCCTCCGGCGCGCCTTCCCACCGCAGGTGCGGCGAGGTGTTGCCCTCCGCCTGCACCTGCGCCGACGGAAGCCTGCCGCCGTCGGTCACCTCGTCGCTCACCACGGTGAACCCGGCCACCGGCGGATGGAAATCGTGCGGGAGCGGCCGGCGCTTGAGCTCGGACACCTGGGCACCTCCTGAGTCGCGAATGGACACCTGTCCGGCCAGGTTAGATCCTGCGCCGCGACCCCCGGCGCCCGGCCGGGGTGCGGACACGGGCCCGTCAGAGCCAGTTGCGCCGGCCGCCGACCTCGGCCAGCCACTGGTTGAGGTACGCCGCCCAGTCGGTCGCCTGATAGCCGTCCAGCGGCACCACGAACGAGCGGTACGTGTCGCTGCCCTCGCTGAACAGCCCCGGCTTCTTGTCCATCTCCAGCACCACGTCCATCTCCCGGTCGTCCGCCACGAAGGACAGCTCGACCTGATTCAGGCCCCGGTACTGCTGCGGCGCGTGGAACTCGATCTCCTGGTAGAAGGGCAGCCGCTGCCGGGTACCGCGGATGTGCCCCTGCTCCAGGTCCGCGCTCTTGAACCGGAACCCGAGCCGGCCGAAGGCGTCCAGCAGGGCCTGCTGCGCGGGCAGCGGATGCACGTTGACCGGGTCGAGGTCGCCGGAGTCCACCGCACGGGCGATCGCCAGCTCCGTCGTCACCCCGACGTGCATCCCGTGCAGCTGCTGCCCGAGGAACGTCGTCACCGGCGTCTCCCACGGGATCTCCAGCCCGAACGGCACCGTGTGCACCGCGCCGGCCTGCACCTCGAAGGCCCCGCCGAGCTGGAGCTTGGTGAACTCGACGTCCCGCTTGTACTCCTGTTCACCGCCCTCGACCTCCACCCGCGCCTGGAGGCCCACCGACAGCTTCTCGATCTGCTGGGCGACCGAACCGCCCTCGATCCGCACCTCGCCCTGCACGACCCCGCCCGGCACGACGTTCTCCTCGAAGAGCACCGTCTCCACCGACGCGCCTCCGGCCCCCAAGCTGGCCAGCAGCTTCTTGAACCCCATGCTCGTTCCTCCCCAGGCAGACGCCTGTACCTCGTGTGATGCGCCGTGATCCCGGCCGGTCCGTTCCCTACCCACGCCGGACGGCCGCCGCCGGTTCCGCGGCGACCGGTTCCGTGGGCGCCACCCTCCCAACGGAACGCCCCGGTGGCCAGTCGCCCCCCGGTGCTTCGCGTCGCTCTCCGTTACCCTTGATCCGCATGATCGTCGCACCGGACCGCCGACCGCTCACGCGGGACTTCTTCGACCGTCCCGTCCTGGACGTCGCGCCTGAGCTGCTCGGCCGCACTCTCGTACGCCGCACCCCGCAGGGGCCGATCGAACTGCGCATCACCGAGGTCGAGGCATACAACGGCTCCTCGGACCCGGGCTCCCACGCCTACCGGGGACGTACCGCGCGCAACGCCTCGATGTTCGGACCTCCCGGTCACGCGTACGTGTATTTCATCTACGGCATGTGGTTCAGCCTCAACCTGGTCTGCAACAAGGAGGACACCGCCAGCGGTGTGCTGCTCCGGGCCGGCGAAGTGCTCACCGGAACGGAGCAGGCAGCCGAACGCCGTCCGAAGGCGCGCAACGCCCGCGAACTGGCCAAGGGCCCGGCCCGGCTCGCCACCGCCCTCGACATCGACCGCTCCCTGGACGGCACGGACATCTGCTCGACCGACCCGGACCAGCCGCTCACCGTCCTGCACGGCCACCCGGCGGAGGCCGCCGAGGTGCTCAACGGGCCGCGTACGGGCATCAGTGGCGAGGGCGCCGTGCACCCGTGGCGCTTCTGGATCGACGGCGACCCCACCGTCAGCCCGTACCGCGCCCACGTGCCGCGCAAGCGCCGGAGCAGGGCTGCTTGACTCTGCGCTCCGGACCGCCTAACGTGGCCCGAGCCGCTTGACACGGGCAGCGCTGTCTGCGCGGGCCGCCGAGCGACGCAAACCCACTACCTACGAACGATTACCCCCGGCGGGGTCTTGTTTCGCTTGCCGAAATTCGAAGCCGCCACGGCGCGATTATGTGCCGCACGGGAATTCGCCTAAAGTAGTGATCACGCCGAAAGGCGTAACACACCCCGCCGACGGGGCATCGGAAACGAATTCGATCCGGCAACGGACCGGGAATCGGATCTGATAACGTCGGAAGGGCCGGAAAGCGAGAGCTGAACGGCCGCCCCGCTCCAGCAGGGGCCGGAAACGGAAAGCGGAAACGCCGAACGGATCTGGTAAGGTTGGAACCGCGAAGAAACCGAAAGGCCGAAACGCACCGGCGAAAATCAGGACCGCGAGGATCTGATAGGGTCGGAAACGCAAGACCGAAGGGAAGCGCCCGGAGAGCCTGGTGAAACAGGCACAAAGGAAGCGTCCGTTCCTTGAGAACTCAACAGCGTGCCAA
>NZ_JBVHPX010000013.1:0-261030 GCF_055567735.1 Streptomyces sp. NPDC026394 | reverse complement strand
GGGGGGACCCTGTGGGAGAGTAGGACGCCGCCGAACAATTTTTCAGCTCCGGTCCCTGAACCTCTGGTTCAGGGACCGGAGCTTTTTTGCGTTCCGGGACAGTGCCAGCCGGCTTTCTTCAGCCGGTCTTCTTCCAGAACACCGCGGTGGTGAGGGAGAAGAGCAGCAGGTTGGCGACGCTCAGGGCAGCTCCTTGGAGGGCCGTACCCACGGCACCGGGCCAGAGCTTGGTGACGAGAGTGCCGATCAGCGTGCAGACCAGCGGGTTCGCGATGCACATCCAACGGGGCAGAGCGGTGCCGCCGCGGAGGACGAGGACGGCCATCCAGACGGAGCCGACACCCCAGAGGACCAGGAGTACCGCGTACGGGATGAAGAGCACTGTGGCGAGGTCGCCCGGAAGAGTGACCAGCGCCGCGGCGTCGGCGCCGGACTCGTGCACCGCCTTCGCGGCCTGGCCCCAGTAGAAGAACGATCCGTGGGCGAAGGGGGCGAGCGCGTAGCCGGCCGTCAGGAGGAGGAAGGGCGGCAGGGCGAGGCGGCGGGGTTGCGGGAGAAGGGCGTGGCGGAAGTGGCGGCAGGCGTAGAGATAGAGCGGCCCGGTCAGGACGCCGAGCAGGGCGCCCCAGGCCAGGCGGGTGGTGGAGGCCGGGAGCATCGCGGCCAGTGAGTCGCGGGCCATGCCGTCGTACGCGTCGAGGATCGGGAACTGGTGCGGCGACACCATGGGCTTGCCGAGCAGCAGGATGTCGCCGACGAGCCAGGCCACGGAGGTCAGGATTCCGGCGATGCCGGCCAGGCGGAGGGCGGTGAGGGTTTGGGGGCGGTGTTGAGGTCGGGGGTGGGAGGTGGGGTGTCCGGGTGGTGTCGGGTGGGGCTCCGCGGACGCGGTGGGTTTGAGGGGCGTTGGGTCGGAGGGGGAGGGGGACATGGCTCGGGGCAAGGCGGTGCCTCCATGAGGAGAATGTTAGTTAGGTGAGGCTAGCCTAACTAGTAAGTGCGGGGTGGGGAGGGAGAATTACGTGTGGCCAGAGGGACGGGCTGCTGGGATGCTGGGCCGATGGGGTATCTGATCAGGCCGGTCAAGGCGGACGAGTGGAAGCGGCTCAGGGAACTCCGGCTGGCGGCACTCTCCGATCCGATGGCGCGCATCGCCTTCAACGAGGGGTTCGAGAAGGTCGCGGCGTACCCGGACGAGGTGTGGCAGCGGCGGGCGGCGCGGAGTGACGAGGACCGGGACCCGCTGACGTTCATCGGCGAGGCACCGGACGGCAGTTGGGGCGGGATGGTCGTCGTGCTCGTCGAGAAGGAGGGCGCGGACGAGCGGGGCGGCGAGGCGCCGTGGGCGCACATCGTGGGGGTCTACGTACGCCCGGAGCACCGCGGCACGGGGCTGGTGCGCGACCTGTTCGCCGCTGCCGTGGAGTGGGCGTGGAGCCGGTCCGGACCGGCGGTGGAGCGCGTACGGCTCTGGGTGCACGAGGAGAACGACCGCGCGGCGGCCCTCTACCGGTCGCTGGGCTTCGTGGAGACCGGCCGGACGATGGCCGATCCCAAGGACGAGGCCGCTGTCGAGCGGGAGATGGCGCTGGAGCGCGCGTAGCGGGCCGCCGGTCAGTCCGGGAGCGGGGTGCGGGGCCAGCGGGCGCGGGCCTGTTCCCGGGAGCGCATCGTGGCCAGCGTCAACAGGCCCTGTGCACGGCCGGTTTCGAGGAGGCCGGGCAGAGCGGGGAACGGCGCCAGCGCCGCGATGTCGTCCAGGACGAGGGTGAGTGGTGGGTCGAGCCGACCGGCGGATGACCGTTCGGCCATGCGGCGGCCGCGCTCGACCACGTTGGAGAGGAGTGCGACGAACAGTGGCATCGCACCCGGAGTGGTTCGCGGATCCTCGATGGATTCCCCTACCACGTAGAGCGTTCCCCCTTCGTCGATGAAAGATTCGAGAAGGAGGGCATCGGTTCGCTCCGGATTGCAGGCGTCCCGGATGTGGATCGAGGCCAGGGACGCCAGGGTGCGGGAGACCAGCTCCTGAGCCATCTCGCGCCGTTCCGTGTGCGCGGTCAGTACGGACTCCAGCTCGCCCGCCTGGCCCGCCGACGCCTTCTGGTTCGTGCGCAGGATGCGTACGGGCTCGTGCGCGGCGCCCTTGGTGTGGGCCCAGCGGTGCAGTTGGCGGAAGGGCCGCCCGTCCACGGCGGCGGCGTGCAGCCAGCAGCGGAGCAGGGTCGTCGCGGCGTCGGCCACCGCGGAGTCGAGGGTGCTGGAAGGGCGTACGGGGGCCAGGAGCGCGGTCGCGCGGGCCGTGGCGGTGGCGATGTCCTCGCAGCCGGACGTCGGGGACCAGCGCATCCGGGCCGGGGTGTCCAGGAGGTGCTGCGGGTCGTAGGTCAGCAGCGGGCCCAGTTTGGCGCGGCCGTCCTTGGTGTCGGCCCAGAGGGCGGGGTCGGTGGTGGCCACGACGAGGGGGCCTTCGGCGGCGGCGACGGCAGCCGCGGCGAGCGTGCCGGCCTGGCGGCGGTCGGTGCCGTAGTGGACGGCCGGGGTGGGAGTGGCAGGAGTCTCTGGTGAGGCCGGTGTGGGGGTCGGGGCGGCCGTCACGGGTGCCCCCGAGGCCGCTGCGGCAGGAGTGAGCCATGAGGCCGCTGGCGCTGCGGGGCCCGAGGCCGGTGGTGTCCCACGTCCCGAGGGCGTTGGAACTGTGGCTTCCGAGGTCGGTGGCACAGCAAGCTGCGAGGCCGGCAGTGGCGTGGCGGGAGGCGCGTAGGGCGGTGGTGCGGTGGGCGTAGGGGCCGGGGGAGGGGCGGCAGCCGCGGATCGGCCGTCCGCAGACGCCGGTTGGCTCTGCCCGTCGGCCCCGCCCGTGCCAGCGGCCGCACCCGTCTCAGCAGCCCCGTCCCACCCGAAGGCCCCAGTGGTCCCGTCCCACCCGCTCCTCTTGCCCACAGCGTGCCGATGGGCCCGTACGGCCCGGTAGCGGGCGATCGTCCCCAGGACGAAGACCGTCAGGACGACCAGGACCAGCAGTTCGCTGATGAGGATGCCCCAGAACAGCCCGTACCCGGAGAGCTGTACGGCCGGGGTGTCGGGCCAGGCGGCGGCGAGGTCGTGCGGGGCGCCTATGAGGCTGCGCAGGGCCAGGGGCGTACGGGTGAAGGTCACCCCGTCCGGCCAGGCGCCCTGCGTGAAGAGTCCGGCCAGGCCGGTCGCCGTCCAGGTCAGGAGGGTGAGGCCGAGGAGGAAGGCGAGGACGCCGATCAGGAGGGAGTCGGGGATGCCGCGCCCCCGCCCGGCACCCGGGCCGCCAGGGCCCCCTGCGCCTCCCGAGCCGCCCTGCGGGCCCGTACCACCGCGCCCGTCCCCGCCCCCGTGCCCGTATGCCCGCCTCACGCCACCGTCTCGCTCGACTCGTCCCGGAACTGCCGCCGCAGCGCCAGCGCTTCGGCCCGCTGTTCGGCCTCCGCGTCCGCCGCCCGCCCGATCGCGAGCGCTTCCTCCGTCATCGTCGCGGAGCTCTCGGTCATCGCCCGGTCGGTGTAGACCAGCGGCCGTTCCGCCTCGGTGATCAGGTGTTTGACGACCTGGACGTTGCCGTTGACGTCCCACACCGCGATGCCGGGGGTGAGCGTCGGGATGATCTCGACGGCCCAGCGCGGCAGGCCCAGGACGGCGCCGGTGGCCCGGGCCTCGTCGGTCTTCTGGGCGTAGATCGTGCGGGTGGAGGCCATCTTCAGGATCGCCGCGGCTTCCTTGGCGGCGGCGCCGTCGACCACGTCGCTGAGGTGGTGGACGACGGCGACGAAGGACAGGCCGAGGCGGCGGCCGAACTTCAGCAGCCGTTGGAACAGTTGGGCGACGAACGGCGAGTTGATGATGTGCCAGGCCTCCTCGACGAGGAAGATCCGTTTCTTCCGGTCGGGGCGGATCCAGGTGTGCTCCAGCCAGACGCCGACGATCGCCATCAGGATGGGCATCGCGATCGAGTTGCGGTCGATGTGCGAGAGGTCGAAGACGATCAGCGGTGCGTCGAGGTCGATGCCGGCGGTGGTCGGGCCGTCGAACATGCCGCGCAGGTCGCCGTCGACCAGCCGGTCGAGGACCAGCGCGACGTCCAGGCCCCAGGCGCGTACGTCGTCTATGTCGACGTTCATGGCCTCCGCCGACTCCTCCTCCGGGTGGCGGAGCTGTTCGACGATGTCGGTCAGTACGGGCTGCCGGTTGGTGATCGTCTCGTTGACGTACGCGTGCGCCACCTTGAGCGCGAAGCCGGAGCGCTCGTCCAGGCCGCGGCCCATGGCGACCTCGATGATCGTACGGAGCAGGGCGAGCTGGCCGGTGGTGGTGATCGACGGGTCGAGGGGGTTGAGGCGGATACCGCCGTTCAGGGCGGCGGTGGGGTCCAGGCGGATGGGGGTGATGCCGAGCTGCTCGGCGATCAGGTTCCACTCGCCGACGCCGTCCTCGCCCTGGGCGTCCAGGACGACGACCTGCCGGTCGCGGAAGCGGAGCTGGCGCAGGACGTACGTCTTCTCCAGCGCCGACTTGCCGTTGCCGGACTCGCCGAGGACCAGCCAGTGCGGGGCCGGCAACTGCTGTCCGTAGAGCTGGAAGGGGTCGTAGATGTAGCCCTTGCCGCTGTAGACCTCGCGGCCGATGATCACGCCGGAGTCGCCCAGGCCCGGCGCGGCGGTCGGCAGGTAGACGGCCTGGGCCTGGCCGGTGGAGGTCCGTACGGGAAGCCGCGTCGTCTCCACCTTCCCGAACAGGAAGCTGGTGAACGCCTCGGTGAGCGCTGCGAGCGGATCGAGCATGGCCATGACGTACGCGCCTCCCAGCGGCTTAGCGGCGGATCCCGGTCGCGAACGGCAGCGTGTTCACAAAGGCGCGGTGGTGTTCCCGGTCGCACCACTCCAGTTTGAGGTAACTCTTGCCCGCCGAGGCGCGGATGGTGCGCTTGTCGCGGGCCAGTGCCTCCGGGGAGCGGGAGGAGACGGTGATGTAGCCGACGAGATTGACGCCCGCCGCGCCCGAGGCCAGGTCCTCGCCGCGCTGGTCGACGCGGCCGTGGTGGGCCACGTCGCGCGGGTCGACCACCCGGTTCATCTTGGCGGCCCGGCTGGCCTCCGCGTCGTCGTTGGTCTTCTCCGTCAGCATCCGCTCGATCGCGATCTCGGTGGGCTCCAGGTCCATGCAGACCGCCACCGTACGGATGACATCGGGAGTGTGCACCAGCAACGGCGCCAGGAAGTTGACGCCGACCGGGGTCAGCGGCCACTCCTTGACCCAGGCCGTGGCGTGGCACCACGGCGCGCGGGTGGCCGACTCACGGGTCTTGGCCTGGAGGTACGTCGGTTCCATCGCGTCCAGCTCGGCCGGCCAGGCGTTGCGCTGGCTCATCGCCTGGATGTGGTCGATGGGGTGGTCCGGGTCGTACATGGAGTGCACCAGGGACGACAGCCGGCTCTGTCCGAGCGGCTGGCGCACACGGATGTCGGCCTCGGCCAGCCGCGCGCAGATGTCGGTCAGTTCGCGTGCCATGACGACGGCCAGGCCCGCGTCCCGGTCCAGCTTCTTGCGGATCAGTCCGCCGTTGTGCAGGTGCGCGGCGCGCGCCATGGTGTGGGCCTCGGCGGCCAGTTCGCGGGTGTAGTGCATGCAGGCGACCAGGTAGGCGCGGTGCTGCTCGGAGGAGGTGGAGACCATGGACTGGAGCTGGTCGTACGACTCCTGGAGCCAGGCGGGGGAGTCGGCGTTGCCGCGCTGGGCGACGTCCTTGGCGTGCGCGTCGGGGTCGGCGGGGAGCGTACGGGCCAGCATCTGGAGGCGGGTGACGAAGCCGTCCCCGTTGGCGACGTGCTTGAGCAGTGTGCCGAACCGCTCCACGAGGGCCTCCTGGTCCTCGCTGTCGCGCAGGCCGACGCCCGGTCCCTCGATCTCGATGGCGGCGGTGACCGTACGGCGGTCGGCGTGCAGCAGGACGGCGATCTCGTCCGGGCCGAACGGGGCGGTCAGCCAGTTGATGCGGCCGATGCCGGGCGGCGGGCCGATCTCCACCTCCCGGCCGTCCAGCCGGACCCCGGCCTCGGCGACGCCGGAGCGGTACGTCGTGCCCTGGCGGACCGTACGCCGGTAGCTGCGGTTGATCTCGAACCACTTGTAGAACGTACGGCCGCGGTACGGGAAGTAGACCGCGGCGATCGCCAGCAGCGGGAAGCCGGTCAGGGTGGCGATCCGCAGCGACAGCACCGGCACCAGCAGGCCGCACACCATGCCGAGGAACGCGCCCGCGATGATCAGCGCGATCTCGCCGGTCTCGCGGTTCTTGCCGACGATCGCGTTCGGGCGGGCGCGGCCGATCAGGTACGTGCGGCGGGGCGCGATCGGGTGGGACTGGGTCGTCAACGCCCGTCACCTCCTGAGGTCTTGCCGGAGCGGGCGGTGCCGGTGGAGCCGGAGCTGGAACCGGGGGACGGACGCGAACGGGGGGCGGGCGAGGCGGGGGCCGGGACGCGGCCGCCGGAGCCGCCGCGGCTGCCGTGGGCGGCCACACCGCCGGAGACCGCGTCGGCGGGCCGGGCCTGGCCGCCGCCCTGCTCCTGGCCGCCCCCGCCGGACCTGCGGGAACTGTGCGTCTTGATGCCCTGGGACACCAGCGCGGCGGGCGAGGAGATCACGGCTGCGGCCTGCGAGCCCTCGGTGGCCTGCTTCTTGTTCGTACGGGCCGAGACCATCTCGTCGCCGAAACCGGGTACGAAACGGTAGATCACGGCGCTGGCGAAGATGGCCAGCAGGATGATCGCGAGGCCGGAGACGACGGCCGAGATGGCGTTCGGGCCGTCGCCGGTGGTGAGCGCGCCGGCGATGCCCAGGACGATCACGATGACCGGTTTCACCATGATCACCGCGATCATGATGCCCGCCCAGCGGCGGACGTGCCCCCACATGTTCTTGTCGACCAGGCCCGCGTAGACGACCGTGCCGAGCAGCGCGCCCACGTACAGCAGGGCCGCCCGGATCACCAGCTCCAGCCAGAGCACACCGGCTGCCAGCACCGAGACCAGCGAGACCACGATCAGCATGATCGGGCCGCCACCGATGTCCGTGTCCTTCTTCAGGGCCGCCGCGAACGCACCGAAGAAGGTGTCGGTCTGCGCGCCCGTCCCCTTCGCGATGATCTCGGTGATGCCGTCCGTCGCGGAGACGACGGTGTACAGGATCAGCGGCGTGAACGCGGAGGCGAGCACGGTCAGCCACAGGAACCCGATCGCCTCACTGATCGCCTCCGTCAGCCGCACGCCGCGCACGGCGCGCTTGGCGACGGCGAGCAGCCACAGCACGAGCGTCAGCACGGTGGAGGCGGCGAAGACGACGGCGTACTGCTTCAGGAAGGCCGCGTTGGTGAAGTCGACCTGTGAGGTCGCCTTCACGGCGTCGGACAGCTTGTTGACGATCCAGGCGGCGGCGTCGGCACAGCCCTTGGCGAGGGAGGTGAGGGGGTCGAGGGGGTTGTTGTCGGTCAGGCCGCCGGGGGATTTGGGGGTGGTGTCAGCTTTATCGCCCTCTTGGCAATATTCCCTGGCGAGGCCGCGAATGAGGTCGCATGCCTCGTTGCTCGGAGAGGGGCTCGCCGAAGGGCTGCCCGTGCCCGTGGGAGTGGGTGTGGGGGTGGGGGTGGGGCTCGGCTCCGCGAAGGCGCGTGACGCCAGGAGGAGGACAGCCGTCTGTACGCCCGTCACCAGTGCGGCGAGGGAGAGAACGCGACGACGATGGTTAGCGGGCATACGTGAACCCTCCGAAACCTTGCACAGCCTTGGACATCTCCTCGGCCGACGACGCGGTCTGGTCCCGGCCGACCGGAGCCGGACCGTCCTTCTGCGTGAAGTCGGTGATCTTCCAGTCCCCGTCGATCCACCGCAGGTCGAAGGTGTTCGTGTACCACCCCTCCGCGACCGGGTTCTTGGAATCGGCTCCGGCGATGCCGAAGAGGGCCGAGTACCAGACCGAGACCTTGGCCGCGGCACCCGAGAACTTCTCGACCTTGGTGCCGACCGGGTTGGCCCGGGAGACGAACGTCGAGCCGTCGGGGGCCCGGCCGTCGGGCTTGAGCCCGATCCGGCCGAGGAACTTGGGGTTGCCGTACGCCTTGTCGAGGGCGTTCTCGCGGGCTGCCGCCACGTCCGGCGCGTACACCGTGGTGACTATCGTCCGCCGTCGGTCCTTCTCGTACATGCCGTCACTGTTGAGCGCCACCGCGTAATTCGCCGCCGCCGACTGCGCCCCCTGCTCCGTCTTCGCAAAGCCCGACGCGATGCCGCCGTTCTTGCCCTCGACCGGCTTGGTGCCGGTCGGCGCGGTGGAGCGGGCGTCGGCTTCCTTAGCGTTGTCGTCGCCCGCCCCCGGCCCGTCCCCGCCCCGGTTCGCGAAGGCGATGGCGGCGATCAGGAGGACCACCACGCCGACGATCGTGATCAGGTTCCGGCTGGAGGAGCCCGTACGGGTGCGGCGGCCGCCCCCGTACGGGTCGCCGCCGCCGTCGGGGAGTCTGGTGCGGGTCTGGCCGCCCGTGTCCGGGCCGCCCGGCTCGCCACCGCCGTATCCACCGCCATCGCTGAGACTCATCGTGCCTGTGCCCCCTCAACCGACCTGGCCGTCCCTGCTGTCCTTTTGCCGCCCGTATATGACCGTAGCCGCGCGGGCAGCGGCTCGGGCGCAGTGGTACGAGTAGATCTCACCGTGACGGGACCTCAGATGTCGGGCGGAAGAGGCGAATGGGGGACTCTGCGGCACTTGCGGTCACCCCGTGGGCCGCGGCTGCCGCTCGGTCCCCGCCAAGCCCTTGTGTCCCCGCCCGGTACGCGGCCCAATCGGACCGTTGCTCGCCGGAGTGGCGCAAAGCGGAACGGTTCGGGGCGGAATGAGCGGGCATCGGCGGGTGCTCTCGGCGGTGGGGTGTGGCCGGTGGTGGGGGAGGTGAGGAGGGGCTGTGGTGCGGGCGGCCGGCGGGGTGTACGGGAGGAGGCGGTCCGTGGTGCGCTGCGCCGGGGGCGTGCGAGGCGTGGACGAGGGGATTCGGGGTGATGGGAGGGGGCGGTGGGGCGCGGTGGTGCTACAGGGGCGGCTGCGGCCCGCAAGGCCTGTCCGTTCGCCGGCCGGGCCGTCGGCCCGTCGTCCGTACGGGGCGGCCGGGCCCTCCCGGGGTGCCGGCGCGGCCGTCGCCGACCGCCCCGGCTACACGGCCATCCCGTACACGATCGTGAAGAGCGTGCCGAGCGACCCGATGATGAAGACACCGGTCAGGCCGGCCACGATGAGGCCCTTGCCCTGTTCGGCGCTGAACGTGTCGCGCAGCGCGGTGGCGCCGATGCGCTGTTTCGCCGCGCCCCAGATCGCGATGCCGAGACAGAGCAGAATCGCTACTGCCATGACCACTTCGATCATGACGCGTGCCTCGTTGCCCAGTGTCCCGAACGGACCCCAGTCCGGGGCGATTCCGCCAATGATGGTGGTGATGTCGCCCTTTTCGGCCGCCAAGTGCATGAATGAACTCACCGCCCCTTATGGGTTGTTGCGTACCCGCGCCACACGGTACGGGCCAGCATCTATCTTCGCTGACAAAACCGCCACCAGATGTCGACTTGGCGGCTTTCTTTGACGGATCCCGTGGGGATTGCGTGCGTACGGGGACGTGCGTCGCCCGGGGACCCGTCGGTGTCACCGTGTGTATCACGGCCGATCACACCGGGCAATGTTCGAATGGTGCGCCGTGACGGGCGCTGCTCAGAGCCCCACGAAGTGGTCGAACTCGCCGGCCTTCACCCCCAGGACGAAGGCGTCCCACTTGACGCGCGTGGTGACCACGACGTTGTCAGGCTCGGTGTTCGTCCGCAGGTAGACGTTGCCGTCGGCCCCGAAGGCGACCTCGATGTACTCGGGCGCGCTCTCGTCGTCCGTGGCTTTCTGCCAGGTGAGGTTCTCGGGGGGAGTGGGGGTGGTCGGCATCAGTTCCTCCGTCGGGTCCGCGGTGGGCGGCGACCTCGTGCACTCACTCGTACGCGGAGGACTTTACGGCCCGTCAGGGGCGGCTCGGGGGCGGGTGGGTGTCGCTCCGGGAGGCCGCTCCCCGTCCTGGCGTCCCGGAGGAACGCGGCCCAGGCGCGGGCGCTCACACGGGCGGCCACCCCTGGCCGGTCGCACTCCGGGCAGAGGATCGGTCCGTTCGTGTTCGCGGCCACCTCCACGCACCGGCCGGATGATGTGCTGGCGGGCGATACGGAAGTCGACGTAGCGGTCGACGGCCTCGTTCCGGTCGGTCCCCTCCGCCATGTCGCTCAACGCGCGGGCGTAATCGGCGGCCTGCAACATGCCCGGCACGACGGAGGGCGCGTGCATACGGATGGCGGTGGAGCGCAGGAGGTGGTGGAGGCCGTTGCACGGGACGTGGACGCGGTCGCTCTCGATGTGGCTGACGCGCTGGCGGGCGGCGTCGGTCAGGACGGCGGCCCGGTCGCCGGAGAGGCCCGGGGCATGCGCCGACGGCCGGGGCGTGGGCCGGCACGGGCCGGGTGGCGGGGAGCCGGTCCGGTTCGGGCTGGGGGAGTGAGGGGGCGGGAGCGGGGCGGGGCCGCGCGCCCCGGGCGGTTCACGGGGGCGTGGGTGTGGGCCCGTACAGCCGTCGTGTGGTGAGGTACATGACGAAAACGGCGGTGAAACGCGCCCGTATGGGGGAGGGTTGAGGGGTGCGCAAATACTGGGTGGCCGGTGGGGTCGGGGTCGGGCTGGTGCTCTGCTTCCTCGCGCTGCTCGTGGTGGGCACGTACACCGCCGCCGCGGGCCTGGCGGGCGGCGCGGGCCGGGCGGTGGGGCTGGCGAAGGGCGCGGTGCCGGCGTCGTACCAGCCGCTGGTGCAGAAGTGGGGCAATCTGTGTCCCGCCATCAATCCGGCGTTGCTGGCCGCGCAGCTGTACCAGGAGAGCGGCTGGAACCCGAAGGCGCAGAGCCCGGCGGCGGCGCAGGGGATCGCCCAGTTCATTCCCGGTACGTGGGCTTCGCACGGCATCGACGGCAACGGGGACGGCCGGCGGGACGTGTGGGACCCGGCGGACGCGATCCCGTCGGCGGCGTCGTACGACTGCGAGCTGGCGAAGTACGTGAAGGACGTGCCCGGCGACCCGGCGCACAACATGCTCGCGGCGTACAACGCGGGCGCGTACCGGGTCATCAAGGCGGGCGGGGTGCCGGCGATCCGCGAGACGCAGAACTACGTGAGGATCATCACGACCCTCGCCAAGAGTTTCGAGGCGCCGGTGGGGCGGGTCCCGGCGTCCCGGCAGGCGGCCGCCGCGATCACCTTTGCGCAGGAGCAACTGGGCAAGCCCTACCTGTGGGGCGGGAAC
The DNA here is from genome assembly GCF_055567735.1 of Streptomyces sp. NPDC026394. Classification (NCBI taxonomy): domain Bacteria; kingdom Bacillati; phylum Actinomycetota; class Actinomycetes; order Kitasatosporales; family Streptomycetaceae; genus Streptomyces; species Streptomyces sp. NPDC026394. The sequence continues at coordinate 249,640 of NZ_JBVHPX010000013.1, read as the reverse complement.
GGCACGCCGGACCAGGACGGGCGGTTCGACTGCTCGGGGCTGACGAAGGCGGCGTACCACTCGGTGGACATCGAGCTGCCGCGGGTGGCGAACGACCAGTGGAACGCCGGGCCGCACCCGAAGCGGGACGAGCTGCTCCCCGGGGACCTGGTGTTCTTCGCGCACAACCTGAACGATCCGCGGTCCATCCACCACGTGGGGATCTACGTGGGCGGCGGCTACATGATCAACGCTCCGTACACGGGAGCGGTGATCCGCTTCGACAAGATCGACACGCCGGACTACATCGGTGCGACCCGCGTCACCGAAGATGGCGCGAAAGCGCTGCCCCGGTCGAACGCTGCGTGAACATGGGGCCCTGAACTGCGGACATCAGTCTCTCTTCGATAACGTCCTGGTGATCATCCGGTGGAAGCTGGAACGGCTCGGCTGTCCATCGCGTTTCCTGGGCATGGAGACATGGCGAGGCCGTGGAAATCCGGCCACGCCCGACGACCACGGGGGTTGGCAGCACTCACACGGCGCTCGCGCGCGCGAAAGGTAAGGGGCCGCGGCAGATGGCTGGACTCGCAATGGACGGGTCGAACCCCGATGTGAACGTGCTCGACGGCATCAACGGCCTCGCGAAGGACGCACCGGAGTGGCTCAACCGCGCCACGAAGTTCGTGGGTGAGTACGGCCTCATCGCCGCGCTCGCCGTGCTGTGTCTGATCGCCTGGTGGGGTGCGCGCAGACGGCGGGACGCGCCGGGCGCGGTGGCGGGCCTGGTCTGGGCGCCGCTGGCCGCCGGGGTGGCGCTGCTGGCCAACATACCGATCCGGGCGGTGGTGGAGCGGCCCCGGCCGTTCCGGGTCCATGCGGGACTGGAAGTGCTCATTCCCGGCAAGACGGACTTCTCGTTCGTGAGCGACCACGCGACGCTGACCATGGCGGTCGGCGTGGGGCTGTTCATCGCGCACCGCGTGTACGGGCTGATCGGTATCGGCCTGGCGCTGCTGGAAGGGTTCTGCCGGGTCTACATGGGCGTGCACTACCCGACGGACGTCATCGGCGGCTTCGCGCTCGGTACGGCGGTGGCGCTGCTGCTGGCGCCGGTGGCGCAGGCGATGCTCGTCCCGGTGACGACGGCTGTGGGGCGCTCGCCCGCCTGGTGGCTCGTCCGGGCCGGCGGCCCGGCGCCCCGCGCGGTCTCCGAGCCGGTGGCGGCCGTACCGCCGGTGGCGCGCGAGGAGCGGGACGAGGACCTGGCGGCGTAGCCGGGACCACGGAGCGGACGACGAGGGAGGACCGGGGCCGACAGCCCGGTCCTCCCTCGTCGTACGGGGGGACGGACGTGCCGTCACAGGGCCTGCGGGAACGTCCTGAACAGCCCGTTCGGGTCGTACTGCCGCTTCAGCTCGGTGAGGCGGCCGGCGGCCGGGCCGTAGTAGGCCTTCTTCCAGTCGGTCAGGGCCGCGTCCGTGTAGTTCTGGTAGGCGGCGCCCGAGGCGTAGCGCCGCATCGCGCCGTGGATGCCGTTCAGCCAGGCGCTCTGCGCGGCGCCCGTGCCGCCCGCCTTCCAGGACGCCAGGTACTGCGCGAGGAAGCGCGACCGGCGGTGCACGAAGGCGGTGTCGGTGGGGCGGACCCGGTTGATCGCCCCGCCCAGCGCGGTCAGTGACGCGTTTCCGGCGACGCCCTTGCGGCTCGCGGCCTCGATCTGGCCGAGCAGGGCCCGGAGGCCGGCCGCGTCGAGCGAGCGGTCGTAGAAGTCGGAGCGGGCGGCGTACGTCTCGCGGGCGAGCTTGCCGGTGGCGCTGCGGCCGGGGAGGGCGCCCGGCAGGTGGCACTGTTCGGTGGTCTTCGTGGAACAGCCCGCGTAGGACTCCATCGCGTCGAGGTACGAGGTGGGAGTCAGGCGTACGGACTTCGCCGGCCCGGGGCCGCCCGCGCGGTCGGCCAGTTCGTCGACGGCGTTCTGGAGGTCGCCGTAGGAGCCGAGGGAGAAGGCGGCGACGGAGACGGTCGGGGTGCCGCCGGGGTGCGCGTCCAGGTGCAGGGACGACCATATTTCGTCGGGCTGGGTGGGGCCCCACTCCTGCCAGGAGCGGAGCAGGGCGGTGGCCTTGGCCCAGGGCCAGGTCAGGTAGGCCATCACCGAGCGGGGCGCCGCGTGGGTGCGGAAGCGCAGTGCGGTGACCACGCCGAAGTTGCCGTTCCCGGCGCCGCGCAGGGCCCAGAAGAGGTCGCTGTTGCGCTTGGCGTCGCACTCGACGGTCTTGCCGTCGGCGGTGACGACGGTGGCGCCGACGAGGCTGTCGCAGGTCAGGCCGTAGGCGCGGGACGCGACGCCGTGACCGCCGCCGAGGGTGAGGCCGGATATGCCGACGGACGGGCAGGAGCCGCCGGGGATCGTGACGTTGTGCCGGCCCAGGCCCTCGTAGACCTCGATGAGCTTGGCGCCGGCGCCGATGCGGGTGATGCCGCCGGACGGCGCGGAGACCGAGTTCAGAGCGGACACGTCGATGACGAGCTTGCCGTTGCCGCTGGACCAACCGGCATATGAGTGACCCCCGTTGCGTATCGCGACGGGGGCGTTGTGGCGGCGGGCGAAGGACAGGCACTCGGCTATGTCGGCCGGGTGGCGGACGTAGGCGACGGCCGCGGGCTTCAGGTTGTCGTAACGGGTGTTGTACAGGCGGCGGGCCGCGTCGTACGAGGCTTCGCCGGCGCGGACGAGCTTGCCGTCGAGGCTCTTGCGCAGCGCGTCCCACGACGCCTTGGCGGCCGGGGGCCTGCCCGCCTGCGAGCTGGTGTTGAGGCCGACGCCGCCGGACGCCGTGCCGCCGGGGGTGTTCGCGTGGCCGGTGTCGGTGCTGCAGGCGGTGGTCAAGCCGGCGGTCGCCGCCGCGAGTCCGCCGCCGGCTGCCAGTATCGTGCGCCGCTTCATTGTGAACTGCCCCTTTTGGACCCCTTTGCGGGTCCGCGCGCCGTGGATGCTTCCCCCTACCCAGATGGGACGGGGGCCCGGGGAGGTTCCAGGGGAGTGCCGACGGGGCTCTGCGGGCGGTTATGGAGGGTCTGCCGGGCGGGTGCGGCTGCCCGCCCGGAACCGGTCTGCCGGGCGGGTACGGCGCGCCCGCCCGGGGTCGGCCGGCGGGGGTGGCGCTCACCCCGTCCGGTGGTGCTGTTCCGCGTCCGTCCGTGCCTGGGAGCGGGCCCGGCGCGCCGGGCCGTGCCAGCCGCAGATGCAGCGGGCCAGGCAGAACGAACCTCGTTCGGTGGTGGTGGTCCGGTGGTCGGACGCCCCGGAGGGCGGCGCTGTCGGCTCCTGCGCTGCTCGGTCCTGCACGGCGCCACCGTACGCGCCCGGGGTGTACGGGCGTGACGAAGCGGGCTGAACAGTCGTTGAACGGAACGGGTCGTGGTGGTCCGGACAACCGGAACATCCCGGTCCGCAACTTCACGAGCAGAGCGGCCGAGGGGGCTCGTACGCGATGGTGGTGCAGGACAGGCGAGGCGGCGCCGTCGCGGCCGCCGTGTGCGGGGCGGGCCTGGTGGCCGGGCTGCTCACCACGGGCTGCTCCCCCAACGGGGCGGCGGCCGACGACCACACCTCGGCCGGCCGCTCCGCAGACGGCCCGGTGGGCGGGTCCGCGGCCGGGCCGCCCTTCACCGACCGTGCCCGCCCACCGGGCGGCCGGTCGTCCGCCGGGCCGCGGGATGCCGCCGGCCCGGCGGACGCCGGTGCCCCGTCCGGCCGTACGGACTACGCCGCGGCCCTGCGCGCCAGTGCCGACGCGCTGGTCCGGGCCGGCACTTCCCGGGTGCGTACGGAGCTGGAGACCGTCAGCGGCGGCACCCGCGTCGCCATCCGGGGGACCGGCGGCCACGACTACCGCGAGCGGATCGGGCAGCTGAGCGTACGGCTGCCGGACACCGGCGACGGGAGCGGCGCGCACCGCACGATCACGGAGATCCTCACACCGTCCGCGCTGTACATGAAGAACCGCGGGGCGGGCGTGCCGGCCGGCAAGTGGGTACGGGTGGACACCGCCTCGCTGGTCGACGGCAATCTCGTCACCGGCGGCGCGACCGACCCGATGGCCGCCGCCGAGCTGCTGCGGGGGGTGCGGGAGGTGACGTACGAGGGGCGGGAGCGGCTGGACGGTGTCCCGGTGCGGCACTTCAGCGGGACGACGGACATCGGGTCGGCGGCGCGCGCGGCGTCCGCCGCGTTCCGGCCCGCGCTGACCGCGGCGGAGAAAGGCTTCACCACCGACGTGGTGGCCTTCGACGCGTATCTGGACGACGCCGGGCGGCTGCGCAAGGTGCGCCAGCGCTTCCGCTTCGCCAACGGCACGACGGGCGGCACGTCGGTGACCTCCACCACCACGCTGTACGGCTTCGGGGCGCCGGTTCCGGTCCGGCTGCCCGACCGGGACGACATCTACACGGGCAAGGTCGCCGCCACGGGCGGCTGAGCACGGTCGCCACGGGCGGCTGACCACGGCCGTCACGGTCGGCCGGGCAGCGCGGGCCGGCGGGCTCGGCCCCGACTCGGACCGCGGTGTCCGGGGCACGTCTCCACGGCCTGTGCGAACTGGCGGAAATGGTCCATCCGTGCCATGCGCGGAGCGTGCGCCCGTACCTACTCTGGGCGGTAACCACCAGAAGAGTGGGGAGGCGCTCGAAGGAGGAGGTGTTGTACGTGGCCGGACACCGCAACTCGACGGTTCAGGACCACGTGGCCCTCGTCGAGATCGACCTGACTGGTGAGTTGATGATCGCGGCGGCCGCCGCGAGCGAGGATCGGCTCAGCTCGGACCGTATCGACGAGGTGCTGGACGTGGACGCGGACCGCGTGCGAACGGGTCACGGACCAGGGAACCGCAGGTGACAGGGCGGCGGCGCCGGGCGTGACGGTGCTGCGCGGCACCCGCGTCCGGCGGCCGCGGTCAGGTGCGCAGCATCCGCTCGATGGCCTTGGTGGCTTCCTTGACCTTCTCGTCGATGGCCTCGGGGCCCTTGACGGCGGCGTCGGCGACGCAGTGCCGCAGGTGCTCCTCCAGGAGCTGGAGGCCGAAGGACTGCAATCCCTTCGTGCTCGCCGACACCTGGGTGAGTATGTCGATGCAGTACACATCTTCTTCCAGCATCCGCTGGAGACCGCGGATCTGGCCCTCGATCCGGCGCAGCCTCTTGAGGTGTGCGTCCTTCTGCTGCGCGTAACCGTGGATGCCCAGATCGTGAGCGGTGACGGCGGCGGGGTCGGTGCCGAGGGCGGTTACCGGCCCGTCGGCGGGGCGGGCCGCGGCGGCTGCGGTGGTGCCGTTGGTGTCGGCGTCCGTGGTCGTCATGGCCATCTCCCGTGGTACGTAGGCGTTCCATATACCCCTAGCGGGTATATGGTACAGAAATTCGCAGGCGCGGGCGGTACCCCGTGCAGAGCATGGTGCCCGATGGGCGACACTGAAGGAATGCCGGTTAGCAGTGGCTGGATGATGCGCCTAGCATCAACTCGACCGAATCCGATGCACCCCGAGGATTTCACGTGCGCTTTCGTCTGACCCCCAGGGAGACGAGCTTCTACGACATGTTCGCCGCGTCCGCGGACAACATCGTCACAGGCTCGAAGCTCCTGATGGAACTGCTCGGGGCGGACGCCTCCGCGCGGACAGAGATCGCCGAGAGGATGCGGGCGGCGGAGCACGCGGGGGACGACGCGACCCACGCGATCTTCCACCAGCTGAACTCCTCGTTCATCACGCCGTTCGACCGCGAGGACATCTACAACCTCGCCTCGAAGCTCGACGACATCATGGACTTCATGGAGGAGGCCGTCGATCTCGTCGTCCTCTACAGCATCGAGGAGCTGCCCAAGGGCGTCGAGCAGCAGATCGAGGTCCTGGCGCGGGCGGCGGAGCTGACCGCCGAGGCGATGCCGAACCTGCGGACGATGTCCAACCTCACCGAGTACTGGATCGAGGTCAACCGCCTGGAGAACCAGGCCGACCAGATCCACCGCAAGCTGCTCGCGCACCTGTTCAACGGCAAGTACGACGCCATCGAGGTGCTCAAGCTCAAGCAGATCGTGGACATCCTGGAAGAGGCGGCCGACGCCTTCGAGCATGTCGCCAATACGGTCGAGACGATCGCGGTCAAGGAGTCCTGACCTCCGGTGGACACCTTCGCGCTCATCGTGACCATCGGGGTCGCGCTCGGATTTACGTACACCAACGGCTTCCACGACTCCGCGAACGCCATCGCGACCTCGGTCTCCACCCGGGCCCTGACCCCGCGGGCGGCGCTCGCGATGGCCGCGGTGATGAACCTCGCCGGCGCCTTCCTGGGCAGCGGGGTCGCCAAGACGGTCAGTGAGGGGCTGATCTCCACGCCCGAGGGCTCCAAGGGGATGGGCATCCTCTTCGCCGCCCTGGTCGGAGCGGTGGTCTGGAACCTGGTCACCTGGTACTTCGGACTGCCGTCGTCGTCCTCGCACGCGCTCTTCGGCGGCATGGTGGGCGCGGCGCTGGCGGGCGGTACGACCGTCTACTGGTCGGGCGTCATAGAGAAGATCGTCGTTCCGATGTTCCTCTCGCCCGTGATCGGCCTGGTCCTCGGCTATCTGGTGATGGTCGTGATCATGTGGCTGTTCCGGAAGTCCAACCCGCACAAGGCGAAGCGGGGCTTCCGTATAGCGCAGACGGTCTCGGCGGCCGGCATGGCGCTCGGGCACGGCCTCCAGGACGCCCAGAAGACCATGGGCATCGTCGTGATGGCGCTGGTCATCGCGGACGTGCAGACCGCGGGCGACGCCATCCCGGTCTGGGTGAAGATCGCCTGTGCGCTGACCCTGTCGCTGGGCACGTACGCGGGCGGCTGGCGCATCATGCGCACGCTCGGACGGCGGATCATCGAGCTGGACCCGCCGCAGGGCTTCGCGGCCGAGACGACCGCGGCGTCCGTCATGTACACCGCCTCGTTCATGTTCCACGCGCCGATCTCCACCACCCACGTCATCACCTCGGCGATCATGGGTGTGGGCTCGACCAAGGGCACCCGGGCGGTGCGCTGGGGCGTCGCCAAGAACATCGTCATGGGCTGGTTCATCACCATGCCGGCCGGCGCGGCGGTGGCCGCGCTGTGCTACTGGGCCGTCCATCTGGTGTTCGCGTGACGGTGCGCGGCCGCTGAGCCGCACGTTCTTGTGGGCCCGCCCTCCGGTTCCGGAGGGCGGGCCTCGTCCTTGCGGTGGCACCGCCATGCAGCACCGCAGGACGCAGGGGGCGGGCCGGGCCCGGGTCCGGGCGCCGCGCGGGGCCCGGACGGGCGCTCAGCCGAAGCGGCCGGAGATGTAGTCCTCCGTGGCCTGGACCGACGGGTTGGAGAAGATCCGTTCGGTGTCGTCGATCTCGACCAGCTTGCCGGGCTGCCCGACCGCGGCCAGGTTGAAGAAGGCCGTACGGTCCGAGACGCGCGCCGCCTGCTGCATGTTGTGGGTCACGATGACGATCGTGAACCGTTCCTTCAGCTCACCGATCAGGTCCTCGATGGCGAGGGTGGAGATCGGGTCGAGGGCCGAGCACGGCTCGTCCATCAGCAGCACCTGCGGCTCGACCGCGATGGCGCGGGCGATGCACAGCCGCTGCTGCTGGCCGCCGGACAGGCCGGAGCCGGGTTTGCTCAGCCGGTCCTTGACCTCGTTCCAGAGGTTGGCGCCCTTCAGGGACTTCTCGACGACGTCGTTCAGGTCGGACTTCTTCTTCACCGTGCCGTTCAGGCGCAGGCCCGCCGCGACATTGTCGAAGATCGACATGGTGGGGAACGGGTTCGGGCGCTGGAAGACCATGCCGACGGTACGGCGTACCGCCACCGGGTCCACGCCGCTGCCGTACAGGTTCTCGTCGTCCAGCATCACCTTGCCCTCGACGCGGCCGCCCGGGGTGACCTCGTGCATCCGGTTCAGGGTGCGCAGGAACGTCGACTTGCCGCAGCCCGAGGGGCCGATGAAGGCGGTCACCGAGCGGGGCTCGACGGTCATGGAGATGTCGTCGATGGCCCGGTGGCTGCCGTAGTAGGCGGAGAGGCCGCTGACGTCGATTCGCTTGGCCATGGGAATCACTGCTTCTTTCGTGTCGCTGGGGTCAGCGGCCGGTCTTGGGGGCCTTCCAGCGGGCGATGCCGCGGGCCACCAGGTTGAGGATCATGACGAAGGCGATCAGGACGAGCGCCGCGCCCCACGCACGGTCGTACGAGGCGTCGGAGCCCTGCTGCCACTGCTGGAACACATACAGCGGCAGCGACTGCTGGGCGCCCTCGAAGGGATTGCTGTTGATCGTCTTCGCGCCCCAGACCAGCAGCAGTACGGGCGCGGTCTCACCGGTGATACGGGCGATGGCCAGCATCACGCCGGTGGCGATGCCGCCGACCGAGGTGGGCAGCACCACCTTGAGGATGGTGCGCCACTTCGGCACGCCGAGGGCCAGGGACGCCTCGCGCAGCTCGTTGGGGACCAGCTTGAGCATCTCCTCGGTGGAGCGCACGACCACCGGCATCATCAGGATGGCCAGCGCCATCGCGCCGGCGAAGCCGGACGGGCCGAAGCCGAGGATCAGGATCCACACCGACAGGACGAACAGGCCGGCCACGATCGAGGGGATGCCGGTCATCACGTCGACGAAGAAGGTGACGGCCTTGGCCAGCTTGCCGCGCCCGTACTCGACCAGGTAGATCGCGGTGAGCAGGCCGATCGGCGCGGCGATCAGCGCGGCCAGGCCGACCTGCTGGAGGGTGCCGACGAGGGCGTGGTAGATGCCGCCGCCGGCCATCGCGTCCGGCAGGGTGCCCATCGAGTGGCTGAGGAAGTAGCCGTCGACGACCTTGATGCCGCGGGCGACGGTCTCCCAGATGAGGGAGGCGAGCGGGATCACGGCCAGCAGGAAGCAGATCCACACCAGGCTGGTGGCGAGGCGGTCCTTGGCCTGCCGGGTGCCTTCGACGGCGGCGGCGAGCAGGAACGTACCGAGGACGAACAGCAGGGCGGCGATCAGGCCCCACTGGATGCGGCTCTCCAGGCCGGCGGCCAGGCCGATGCCGCAGCCCACGGCGGCCGCGGCCACGGCCAGGCCGGCGGGGGCCCAGCGGGGCAGCCGGGGCTGCTTGAGCGAGACCGGGAGGGGGGCGCTGTCGGCGACGGGGCGCCGCGCGGTGACCGTGTTACTCATGCGTTGGCCCCCGAGTACTCCTTGCGGCGGGCGATGATCAGGCGGGCCGCGCCGTTGACGAGCAGCGTGATGACGAAGAGGACGAGGCCGGAGGCGATCAGGGCGTCCTGACCGAACTCGTCGGCCTCGCTGAACTTGCTGGCGATGTTCTGGGCGAAGGTGCCGCCGCCCCCGTCCAGCAGGCTGCTGTTGATCAGGAAGCTGGGGGACAGGACGGTGGCCACCGCCATCGTCTCGCCGAGCGCGCGGCCCAGGCCCAGCATCGAGGCGCTGATGACGCCGGAGCGGCCGAACGGCAGGACGGACATCCGGATGACTTCCCAGCGGGTCGCGCCGAGCGCGAGCGCGGCCTCCTCGTGCATCTTCGGCGCCTGGAGGAAGACCTCGCGGCTGACGCTGGTCACGATCGGCAGGATCATGATCGCGAGCAGGATGCCGACGGTGAACAGCGAGCGGGGGGCCTCGTCGGCGTAGGAGAAGATCCCGGTCCAGCCGAGGTAGTCGTCCAGCCAGCCGTAGAGGCCGGTCAGGTGCGGTACGAGGAACAGCGCGCCCCACAGGCCGTAGATGATGCTGGGCACCGCGGCGAGCAGGTCGATGACGTACCCGAGCGGGGAGGCCAGCCTGCGCGGCGCGTAGTGCGAGATGAACAGCGCGATGCCCACCGCGACCGGGACCGCGATGACCATCGCGATCACCGAGCTGACCACGGTGCCGAAGGCCAGGACGGCGATGCCGAACTTCGGCTCGGTGCCGGAGGCGGTCCACTCGAAGTAGGTCAGGAAGTTCGCGTGGTCCCCGGAGACGGCGATCACGGAGCGGACGGTCAGGAAGGCCGCGATGGCCGCCATGATCACCAGGAGGGCGATGCCCGAGCCGCGGGACAGGCCGAGGAAGATCCGGTCTCCGGGGCGTACCGCGCTGCCGGACACCGGGGAGGCGGCGGGCGGCGCGGGTGGTGGCGGTGGTGCGCTGGATATCGAGGGTGCTGAGTTCATGGTTTCTCCGGTCTGCGGAGCCCGGCGGGGGCTCCTGGCGCGGCGGTGCACCGGACGGGCGGCGGCCTGCGGGGCGCGGGCCGCCGCCCGGTGGGTCAGGAGAGCGAGGCGACGGCCGAGCGGACCTTGTCGGCGATCTCGGCCGGGAGCGGCGCGTAACCCAGCTCCTTGAGGGCGTTCTGGCCGTCCTTGCCGGCGATGTAGGTCAGGAAGGACTTGGTGGCGGGCAGGGTCTCCGCCTTGTTGCCCTTGTCGCAGGCGATCTCGTACGTGACCAGGGTGATCGGGTAGGCACCCTCGGCCTTGGTGGTGTAGTTGAGCTTCAGGGCCAGGTCGCTGCCCTTGCCGACCTGCTTGGCCTCGGCGATGGCCTTGGAGGCGTTGTCGACGGTGGCCTCGACCGGGTCCTTGGCGCCGGTGTTCAGCTTGACCGTGTTGATCTTGCCGGCCGTGGCGTACGACAGCTCGAAGTAGGAGATCGCTCCGCTGGTCTGCTTGACCTGCGAGGACACACCTGCCGAGCCGGACGCGGCCTGGCCGCCCTTGCCCTCCCAGGTCTTGCCGGGCTCGTGCTTCCAGGCGTCGGGGGCGGCGCCCTTGAGGTACTTGGTGAAGTTGTCGGTGGTGCCGGAGTCGTCCGAGCGGTGGAACGCCTGGATCTTGAGGTCCGGCAGCTTGGCGTCCGGGTTGAGCTTCTTGATCGCCTCGTCGTTCCACTTGGTGATCTCCGAGTCGAAGATCTTGGCGAGGGTCGGCGCGTCCAGTACGAGGCTGTCCACGCCCGGCACGTTGTAGCCGACCGCGATCGGGCCGCCGACCATCGGCAGGTTGATCGCCTGGCCGCCCTGGCAGACCTTCTTGGACTTCTCCACCTCCTCGGGCTTGAGCGCCGAGTCGGAGCCCGCGAAGGCGGTCTGGCCCTGGAGGAAGGTGGTGATGCCCGCGCCGGAGCCGGTGGGCTGGTAGTTGATGCTGGTGTCCTTGCAGGCGCCGGAGTACGCCTGCACCCAGGCGTCCATGGCGTTCTTCTGCGCGGACGAGCCGGAGGCGAGCAGCTTGCCCTTGCCCTCGCACTTGATGTTGCCGGTCTTCGCCGCGGAAGCCGCCCCGCCGCCACCACTGGTGTCGTCGGAGCCGCACGCCGACAGGGCCAGGGCACCGGTGACGGCGAGAGCGCCGACGGCGAGGGCGCGAACCCGGTTCTTGCGCTGCAGCTGCTTCACTGTCGTGAGTTCCTTCCTGGGGCGCGCCGCTTCTTGTTCGGCGTGCGGGGTGCAGACGTGATGGTCACCGGCGTGGCGACCGGGTGGTCACCCGGATGGTGACCGTGTGGTCACTGTGCGGCGGCCGCAGCGGTCGGGCAAGGGTCGCCGGAGCGGGTGGTCGGACGGTTCAGCAATGCCGTGCCGCGGTCGCTCCGCAGGAGTGGCGCGCCGCTCGGTACGGCCGAAATTAGGCAGATCAGGTGAAGCCGCCGAAGGAGGCGGGTGAACGCCGGGTGAACCTCGGCCGTCGGCTGGGGGCGGCGCGCGGACGGCCCGTGATCCTGCGCAGCGCTCTGTCGGATTACCCGCCGGTATGGCAGCATCCGCGCCTGTGGACGTGCACGAATCGGTGCGGAACGACCGGAGGTGGCTGGTGGGGCGGCAGGGGGCAGGGCGGGGCAATCCCGATGCGTACGGCAAACGTGACGTAGGGGACCGGGCGGGTGCGGCGGACGGGCCGCGGCGGGCGGGGGGACGGAGCCGGGCGGGCGCCGGGCGCCGGCGGGGTGCACGGGGGCTGCGCGGCGCCGTGGTGGCCGCCACGGCGGTGGTCCTGGGCGTGACCGGAATCCTCGGCGGGACGGCTCCGGCCGCGTACGCCGATCCCGGCCCCGCCGTGTCCGAAAAGCACCTGGAAGAGGTGCGCAAGGAGCTGGAGGGCCTCTACCGCAAGGCGGAACAGGCCACCGAGGCGTACAACGCGGCGAAGGAGCAGGTCGCCCTCCAGCAGAAGGAGATCGTCAAGCTGGCGCAGACGATCGACCGGACGCAGCAGCAGATGGACGAGCTCAAACGCCAGGCGGGCGCGCTGGCCAGCGCGCAGTACCGGGGCGGCGGCGTTCCCCCCGAGGCCCGGCTCATGCTCAACAAGGACCCCGAGCGCTTCCTCGACAACGCCACACTGGTCCGCAAGGGTCAGCACGCCGCGAAGGACCTGAGCGACCAACTCGCCCGCACGAAGAACGCGTTGGAGGGGTACGCGCAGGACGCCACCGACCGCTGGGAGCGGCTGGAGGAGAACCGCAGGAAGACGGAGACCGCGCAGCTCGACGTCCGCAAGAAGATCGAGGCCGCGCAGCAGCTGGAGTCGCGGCTGGCCGCGGAGGAGAAGGAACGGCTGAAGAAGCTGGAGGACGCGCGGGCGCTCCAGGAGCAGCAGAAGTGGCTGGACTCCGGCGTGCTGAAGGACATCGGCGCGCACGCCTCGGAGGCCGGAAAGAAGGCGGTGGCGTACGCGACGTCGCAGATCGGCAAGGACTATGTGTGGGGCGCCGAGGGCCCGGACACCTTCGACTGCTCGGGGCTGACGATGCGGGCCTGGGAAGCGGGCGGCCGGTCGGTGCCGCGCACCTCGCAGGAACAGTGGCGGCAGTTGCCGCGGATCGATCTGAAGGACCTGCGCCCCGGCGACCTGATCATCTATTACCCGGACGCGAGCCATGTCGGTATGTACATCGGGGACGGCGCGATGGTGCACGCGCCGCGGCCGGGCCGGCAGATCACGGTCGCCGGGGCCGGGTCGATGCCGATTCTCGGGGTGGTGCGGCCAGACGAGTAGCGGTGCGGGAGGGGCTCGTGGCGCCGTACACGGGGGAGTTCGCCCCGGTACGCAGCGTGAGGAGCGCGTGCGTTTCGTCACGGAGCGTCGACGGCCGACCTGACGCTGTCGAGGTGATGTTCGTCATTCCGCGCTCCTCTCCGCCCAGGTCACCGGGCATGTGGGGCACGGCATATGACAAGTGCCGGGTGCCGTCGGCCATTCCGTAAGCCTCCGCGCTACCGCTATGGTCGCCTCTCGGTGCCCGGTGGCGCACCGCCCGGACCGACCGCCGGGCGGCGGCGGAACCGGGCACAGTGGCGCGCCGTTCGGCGGGCCCGCGCACCCTCGGGGGGAGGGAAGGAAGCAGAGCATGTCCGTACCCATTCCGCGCCAGCGGACGGCCGTGCTGCCGGAGGAGGCAGCGTCGGCGGGCGACGCGCGCGGCGGCGCGGCGCACCCGGCCGGGCCGTCGACGGCGCCGGCGGACGCCGCGGGCACCTCCGCTCCCACCGCCCCTTCCCCCTCTCCCGCCCCTTCCCCCTCTCCCGCCCCTTCCCGCTCAGGCGACGCCGGACTGACCCTGCTCCTCATAGGCGACGACCCCAGCAGCGCCGTACCCGAGATGCGGGACGGAGAAGGCCGCAGGGCCCGTGTCCGTACGGCCCGTAATCTCACCGAGGCGGAGCGGCTGCTCACCGACGACGTGCACTGCATCCTGCTCGACCTGACGCCCGCGGTCGCGCGGGACCGCACCGACCGGGACGGGCACCCGGCGGAGGAGGACGGCGGCCACGACGAGCTGGGCGCGCTGCGCGAGGTACTGCGGATGGCCCCCTCCCACGCCGTCCTCGCGCTGACCTCCGAGGCCGACGCCGAGCGGGCCGCCGAGGCCGTACGCGTCGGCGCGCAGGACTACCTCTTCCACGACGAACTCGACGGCGCCGCCCTCAGCCGGGCGGTGCGGTACGCCGTCGAGCGCAAACGCGCCGACCTCGCGCAGCGCCAGCTCACCGAGTCACGGATGCTGGCCCAGGAGAACCGCCGGCTGGAACGCGGCCTGCTGCCCACCCCGCTCCTGGACGGCTCCGACCTGCGCTTCGCGGCCCGCTACCGCCCCGGACGCAGCCGCGCGCTGCTCGGCGGCGACTTCTACGACACCGTACGGACGGCCGACGGCACCGTGCACGCGATGATCGGCGACGTCTGCGGCCACGGCCCCGACGAGGCCGCGCTCGGCGTGGAACTGCGCATCGCCTGGCGCGCGTTGACCTTCGCCGGGCTGTGCGGCGACGCGCTCCTGTCCACCCTCCAGAAGGTCCTGGAGCACGAACGCGCCGACGACGAGATCTTCGCGACGCTGTGCCTGGTGGACATCGCGCCGGACGGACGGCACGCCGGGGTGTGCCTGGCCGGCCACCCCGCGCCGCTGCTCGCCCGGTCCGGCGGAAAGCCGCGGCTGCTCCCGTACGAGGAGGGCGGTCCGGCGCTGGGTCTGCTGCCACGTGCCCGCTGGCCGCGCCGCCAGGTCGCGCTGGGCGGCTCCTGGAGCCTGATGATGTACACGGACGGCCTGATCGAAGGCCGCGTCGGCGACGGCAACCAGCGCCTCGGCCAGGAGGGCATGACGGAGCTGGTGGGGCGTCAGATGGCCGCCGGACTGCGGGGCGAGGAACTGCTCGACGCGGCGGTCACGGAGGTGCGGGACCTCAACGGCGGGGAGCTGACGGACGACGTGGCCGTCCTGCTGCTGGACCGGGGACGCGTACAGAACTGAGGCGCACGGACGCGACGGACGCGCCACCGGCGCACCCACCGCACGCCGCCGTCACCTGCCGGCTGCACCGCTCCGTGACCGCCGCCGTACCCGTGTGCCCTACCGCCCGCCGTTGAACGGCCCGTACGGCCCGTCCGAACTCGATCCACCGCGGCGCGGGCCCCGGCCGCCGGTGATCCCCTTGATCGCGGGCCGCACGTCGACCGTGTAGACGATCACGGCGATCAGGCCGATGATCGGCAGGAACGACATCAGCGGCAGCAGGAACAGCAGCGCGGTGGCGATCACCAGGAAGATCAGCCACATGCCCTTGGTCTGCTTGTCCGCCGCCCGGTAGGCGTCCTCGCGCCGTACGGCCGCGTCGACGAGCATCGCGGCGGCGTACACGGCCAGTACCAGCTGCACCCAGCTCAGCACGTTCTGGAACCCGTAGATCAGCACTGCCACCACCCGTTCGACTCTGGTCCGTCGTCGGCCCACCGTACCCGGAGAACGGGCCGGGCACGCGTGGCGTGCCCGGCCCGCTGTCCTGGATCGCCTACTTGTCGTTCTCGCCCGGCGCGGCGGTCTTCTTCGCCGTCGTCTTCTTGGCGGCCGGAGCCTTCTTGGCCGTGGCGGCCTTGGCCTCCGGCTCGCTCCCGCCGGTGTTCTCGGCGGTCTCCGCGCGCTGCGCGCCGCCCGCCACGGGCTCCTGCTTCGGCTCCTGCCGCGGCTCCGGCTCGATCGCGACCGCGAGGTCCTCGGTCGCCTCGGCGGTCTCGCTGCGCCAGTTCTGCACCGCGCCGCGACCGCGCTCGGCCAGCCCCTCGTAGCCCTCACGGGCCTTGACCGCGGCCTCGGCGGCCCGGCCGACACCCTGCAGCACGAGGTCCTGCGTCTGCTGGCTCAGCTTCTTGAAGTCGGCGTCGAGCAGACCGAGCTGCCGGGTGATCCAGTCCTGCGCCTCCTTGGCCTCCTTGGTGACGCGGTCCTGCACGGTCTTGGGGTCGGTGTTGCGGACGGCCTCGAAGCGCTTGGGAGCCTCCTCGCGGAGCTTCTCGACCAGGGCCGGCAGCTCCTTGGCCTTCTCGGCGGCGAGGTCCACACCGCCGGCGAAGGCGTACAGCGGAGTCGGGTCGGTGAGCACCTTGCGGACGTCGTCGGTGATGGCCATGGCGTGGTTCCTCCTGGAATCGGTGGTCGGTCGCTCAGGTGGCGTGCGGGTCGCCGTCGGCCTCTCGGGCGTCCGGAGCGGGCTCGTGCGCCGTCGCGCCGCCGCTCTCGCCGTGCCCGCTCCCGTGTCCGTTCTCCTTGCGGAAGGACTCGTAGATCTGCAGCAGCACCTGCTTCTGCTTCTCGGTCAGCGCGGGATCGGTGAGGATCGCGGTGTGCACCTCGACCCCGTCCACCTTCCGCTCGTCGAGAATCCCGGCCTGCACGTACAGCGTCTCGGCGGAGATCCGCAGCGCCTTGGCGAGCTGCTGAAGAATGTCCGCGCTCGGCTTGCGCAGCCCGCGCTCGATCTGACTGAGATACGGATTGGACACCCCGGCGGCATCGGCCAGCTGCCGCAGGCTCAGCTGCGCGGTGCGCCGCTGCTCCCGCAGGAACTCGCCGAGATTGCCGACGTTGAGTGATGCCATGCCCCGATGGTGCGCCATCGTGCTAACTATTGCAAGCGGGTGCTAGCAAAAGTGGCGTAGACGGGGTGGCCGAGCCGATTGCCACGTGTCCCGCCCCCTCTCGGGTGCCCCCGGACCGCACCGCTCACCCCGCCCCTTTCATCAGGGCGGTGACATAGGCATCCAGCCGCTCCTCCAGCGCTCGTGTTGTCAGGTCTGTCCGGCCGGCCTCCTGCCAGGGCTGGGCCACGGACGGCAGTTCTTCCGAGGACGCCAGCGCGTCCCGCACCTGCCAGTACAGCCGTTCGCTCGCGGTCGCGGCCAGTACGCCACCGGCCTCCTCGTAGGCTTCGGTGAACCGCAGGCCCCACGTCGGGCCGTGCAGCAGTGCGAGGACGGCGGAGCAGTGCGCCACATCGAGGTCTGCCGGGCCCCAGGAGGTGGTGGCCCAGTCGACGACGCCGGTGAGCCGGGCGCTCGCCGGGCTTGAGGGGGGTGCATCGAACAGGATGTTGCCGGGCTGGAAGTCGCGGTGCAGGAAGCGTCCTTCGTAGGACGGCGGGGGGTTGCGGATCACGTCGGTCGCGGCCGCCCATGCCGTCGCGTCGGCGCCTGTCGGGACCACGACGGTTTCGGCGGTCGTCAGCGCCACGTACTCCCGGGGCCGCACGGCGGGGCGCAGGGCGTGGATCGCCACGAGCTGGCGGGCGAGCTGGGGGAGGCGCGTCTCCAGTCCGTCGTTGTCGAGGACCGTGCGTCCCGTCACGTGGGTCATGAGGAGTGACGGGTACTCGCAGTGCGCGGCGGTCGGGTCGACCGCGACGAGTTCAGGGGCCGGGACGTCGGTGTCGGTGAGCTGGGTCAGGGCGCCGGATTCCCTGGCCAGCCAGTCCTCGGCCTGCTCCACGCCGACGAAGGTGCGCAGCACCAGGGCGCGGGTGCCGCCGTCCCGCGCGGCGATGGTCAGCCGCCGCATTTCCGCGGTGATGCCGCCGTGCAGGCGCCTGGTGCCGACGATCCGTTCGCCGGGCTCCAGGTGCCGGTTCGCCCAAGCCAGTGTCTTCGGTCGGCGCGTTGCCGCCTCATCGGGGTCGGTCACCGTGCCACGTCATCATGCGGGCGGCGGTGCGGGCCAGTGGTTTCCGGGTGCCGCCGGCAGCGCGTGGGCGTCCGGCGGCTGGTCAGCGGCGGGCCCCGGACAGGGCCGTGTCCGCGGCGGCGAGGATGTTGCCGAAGGTGCGGGTGATGATCGGGCGGGCGACGTGGCGGGTGAGGAAGCCGCCGAGGAGGGGGACGGGGATCTCGGCGCGGGTGGTCCAGCGGACGTGGGTGCCGCCTTCGGGGGCCTCGGTGAACGTCATACGGCCGAGTTCGTGCCGGGACGGCGGCAGGCTGCGTTCGACGACGTACTCGGTGGCGTACGGCGGGTCGTAGTGGGTGATGCGTTCGCGGAACCAGCCGATCAGCCAGAGGTGGCTGCGGACGGCGCCGACGCCGTAGGGCGCGCCCTCCCCGTGCCGGGTCAGGCGGCAGCGCACCACCAGGGGCGAGCGGGTGTAGTGGGTGGTCGTGGTGAGCCAGGCGAACACCGTCGCGATCGGGGCGTCGATGACGCGCTCCACGGTCATGGTTTCCATGGCTGGGGTCCTCCTCTGTCGAGTGTGCGCACCGCTTCGGCGTGGTGCAGCTTGTCCGGGTTGCGTACGCCGTAGAGACCGGTGATCCGTCCGTCGCGTACCTCGAAGGCGACCAGCCAGTCGAGGCCGTCGTCCGTCACGAACCGCGCCGCGGGCATGCCGTTGTACGTGGCGGGCTCGACGCGGGCGGTGGCGGTGCCGCCGCGGTACACGCCGAGCACGAACCGCGCGACCTCGGTGCGGCCGGTGACCGGGCGGCGGACGGCGGCCGCCTTCCCACCGCCGTCGGAGATCACCACGACGTCGGGTGCCAGCAGGTCCATCAGCGGCTGGATCTCGCCGGTGGCGGCCGCGGCCAGGAAGCGCCGGACGATCTCCGCGGTGGCGTCCGAGAGGGGTTCGAAGCGCCGGCGCCGCGCGTGGACGTGCCGGCGGGCGCGGTGGGCGGTCTGGCGTACGGAGACCTCGGTCCGGCCGATCGAGGCGGCGATCTCGCCGTGGGTGTAGCCGAACACCTCGTGCAGCACGAACACCGCGCGCTCGGTCGGGTTCAGCGTCTCCAGGACGAGCAGCATGGCCATCGAGACGGACTCGGCCAGGATCACGTCCTCGCTCACCCCGGGCGCCGTACGGATCGGCTCGGGCAGCCACATGCCGACGTAGTCCTCGCGCCGCGCCTTGGCCGCGCGCAGGTGGTTGAGGGCCTGCCGGGTCACCGTACGGACCAGGTAGGCGCGCGGACGGCCGACCGTGGCCGGATCGACCGCGCGCCACCGCAGGTAGCTCTCCTGGAGGACGTCCTCGGCGTCGGCGGCGCTGCCCAGCATCTCGTAGGCGATGGTGAACAGCAGGGAGCGGTGTTCGGTGAAGGCGTCCGTGCAGGTCTCCTCAGGCATGGTTCACCGCCGCTCCGCGCGGGTCCTGGCACCTGGGCATGGCGTCCGGTTCCTCTCCTCGGGTGTCATGGAGACACGTCGCGTCGGAGAAGCGTGACACTCCGGCGGTGTGGTTCGGCTCACACCGTGGGCAGGATGCCGCCGGACGTGGTGACCGGTCGAAGGGGGCCGCGATGGCTGACGAACGGTTCTGGCTGGACGTGCCGTTCGTGGAGAAGGACGAGGCCAAGAAGGGCGGCGCGCGCTGGGACCCGGCGGCCAAGCGGTGGTACGCGCCCCGGGCCGGGACGGAGGCGCTGCGGCGCTGGGCGGCGGCGCCGGACGTGCCCGACCTGCTGCCCGGTGAGGACCGCGGGCTCGCGCAGGTGCGCGGCCTGGAGGCGCAGGCGTTCGCGCACCTGGTCAAGGTCACCGGGATGGCCGGGGGCGCGGCCCGGCAGCACGTCAGGGACGCGTTCGACGTGTGGGAGCGGCGGTCCCGGGTGACGTGGGAGCTGGACCTGGGCATCCTCACGCGGGCCGGGATCACCCTCGCCCCGCCGCCGGGGGCGGGGGAGCGGGCCCGTACCGCCGAGGAGACGCTCCGGAGGGAGCGGCGGCGGTAGGGCCCGCGGTGGCTGCGCCGTCCGCGCCTCAGACCGTCACGGCGCCCCGGCCGGGCTGGTGCCGATCGCGACGGTCGCGCCCAGGTCGTCGTCGGTCGCCAGCCGGGTGACGAGGCCGCCGCGGCGGAAGGCATCGAGGGTGTGCGGTGCCTGGCGTTCGCTGGTCTCGATCAGCAGATGGCCGCCGGGGGCGAGCCACCGGAGCGCGTCGGCCGCGACCCGGCGCTGTACGTCGAGGCCGTCCGTGCCGCCGTCCAGCGCCACGCGGGGTTCGTGGTCGCGGGCTTCCGGGGGCAGCAGGCCGATCGCGTCGGTCGGTACGTAGGGGGCGTTGACGACGAGGAGGTCGACGCGGCCGCGCAGGGCGGGCGGCAGCGGGGCGTACAGGTCGCCTTCGTACACCTGGCCGGTGCCGGGGCGGATGTTGCGGCGGGCGCACCGTACGGCGGCGGGTTCGATGTCGGTGGCGTGCAGGTCGATGCGGGGCGGCGCCGAGGAAGGGGCGGCGCCCGGGGGGCCCGGTGCGGGCCCGTTCACGGCCGCGGCCAGTGCCGCGCCGACCGCGCCCGTACCGCAGCACAGGTCGACGACGACGGGCCGTGGCCCGGCCGTGTCCCGGGCCCGGACGAGCGCGGCGGCCTGGCCGACGAGGAATTCGGTGCGGCGGCGGGGGACGAAGACACCGGGGTCGACGGCGATCCGCAGGCCGCAGAACTCGGCCCAGCCGAGGACCTGTTCCAGGGGGAATCCGGCGATACGGCGGGCCGTCATGGCGATGAGGTCGGACGGGGTGCGGGCCGTGGAGACGAGGAGCCGTGCCTCGTCCTCGGCGAAGACGCAGCCGGCCGCGCGGAGTCTGGTGACGAGTCCGGCGGGGGACGGGGCGGCGGTGGTGGCGGGCAGCGGAAGTGACATGCGCGTTCGAGCCTTTCGGGGTACCGAAGGGCGCTCTCGCGGTCACCTGCCTCGGAGGGACCGTACAGCCGTGAGGTGAGAGCACCCGGCCTGGACAGCGGTAATGGGTCTCACCTCCTCGGTCGTCCACTGTGTGTGGGCTGGTCACCTTACCCGAAGCCGGGGGAGAGGGGCAGGAGCGGCGGTGCGCCGCCCGGGGCGCGCGTGGCGCCCTTCGCGCCCGTCGCGCTGCCGCCGGTCTCGACGTGGCGGTGCCGGGGCTGGAGTGTGGAGGCGGGGTGCCACCGCGGGAGGTGGTGACCGGGGGGTCACCACGGGGCGGGGCCGGGAAGGCGGGCGGCTATGGCGGGTGCCGGAAATCCGTACATGCGGGGGCTGTTCGCCCCGGTACGGGAGGAGACCACCGCGTACGAGCTGGCCGTGACCGGCCGGGTCCCGGAGGAGCTGGACGGGCGCTACGTGCGCAACGGGCCCAATCCGCTGGGGGTGGACGACCCGGCGGCGTACCACTGGTTCAGCGGTGACGGGATGCTGCACGGCCTGCGGCTGCGCGGCGGCCGGGCCGAGTGGTACCGCAGCCGCTGGGTGCGGTCCGACGCGATGGCGCTGCGGCTGGGCGAGAAGATCCTGCACGGGCCGCGCCACCTGGACATGGACTTCGCCCCGAACACCCACGTCACGCGCTTCGCCGGACGCCTCCTCGCGCTGGTCGAGGGCGGCGCGCTGCCGTACGAGCTGGACGGCGACCTGGACACGGTGGGTCCCTTCGACTTCGCCGGGACGCTGCCGGGCGGGCTCGCCGCGCACACCACCGTCGACCCGGACACCGACGAACTGCACTGTGTGGCGTACTGCTGGGCCTGGCCGTACGTGCAGTACCTGGTCGCGGGGACGGACGGCCGGATCCGGCGGCGTGTGGACATTCCGGTCGACGGCCGGCCGATGATGCACGACTTCTCGCTGACCGAGCGGCATGTGCTGCTCTACGACCTGCCGGTGGTCTTCAACCCGGGCGGGGTGGGCGTCGGGCCCTCCTTCCCGTACGTGTGGGAGCCGGGGCGTCCGGCCCGGCTGGGTGTGCTGCCGCGGGAGGGCACGGCGTCGGACGTGCGGTGGCTGGAGATCGACCCGTGCTTCGTCTTCCATCCGATGAACGCGTACGAGACGGCGGACGGCAGCGGCCTGATAGTCGTCCATCTGGTGCGCTACGACCGGCTGTTCGCGAAGGGGCGCACGGGACCCGACGGGTCGCCGCCCGTGCTGGAGCGCTGGACGGTGGACCTCCGGGCGGGCCGGGTGCGGCGTGCGCGGGTGGACGACCGGCCGGTGGAGCTGCCGCGGGTGGACCCCCGGCGGCTCACGCTGCCGCACCGGTACGGGTACACGGTGCTGGAGTCCGGGGCGGCGGACGTGCGGGTGGCGCACTTCCCGGGAATCGAGCGGGTGGGGGCGGGCCTGGTGAAGTACGACCTGGAGCGCGGCACCAGCGAGGTGCGCCGCTTCGCGCCGCAGGGCGGCGTGGGGGAGGCCGTGTTCGTGCCCGCCGGTCCGGACACCGCCGAGGACGAGGGCTGGCTGATGGCGTACGTGTTCGACCCGGACCGCGATGCCACGGACCTCGTCATCCTCGACGCGGGGGACTTCACGGGGGAGGCGGTCGCGCGGGTGCATCTGCCGGTGCGGGTGCCGGTCGGTTTCCACGGGGCGTGGATACCGGACCGGGAGTGAGGGGTGGGGCGGAATCAGGTTGCCGTGGTTTTTTCGATGCGGTTGCATTGGTACGCTGGGTCGCGACGGCGACGGAAAGGGGCGCGGTATGACCGGGAACGACGAGCGGGTGGCGCGCGCGGGGGCGGCGCTGGAGACGTACACGCTCTCCGGGCAGGGCTGGCGGGCGAGCCCGAGCGAGACACTCCAGCGGGTGCTGGCCGACCTGATGCACTGGTGCGACGCCACGCAGCGCGGCTTCGACCGGTCGCTGGCGGCCGCCCGGGAGCGGTACGGGGAGGAGAGAGCGTGAGCGAGTGCCGGGCGGGGTGAGGGCGCCGGGCCGGAGGGCTCCCGTACGGGGGACGGGAGCCCTCCGGCCTTCGCGCTCAAGCGCGTGCCCGACCCCCGTGCGGGTGTGTGCGGGGCGCGAAGGGCGGGGCCGGGCGCCTGTTCTCACCCTCCGTACGGGCGGGCCTCCCGGGCCTCTCGCAGGGCCTGGGCCCACCAGGCCAGTTGGTCCAGCAGCACGGTGGCGGCCCGGTCGGCGTCCAGGGGCTCGCGCAGCGTCCCGTCGTCGTCGAAGAGGCTGCCGGCCATCGGGAAGCTGACCGTCTCGCGCACCGTCGTCGCGTGCAACTCGGCGAACACCAGCCGCAGTTGCTCGACGGCGCGCAGGCCGCCGGAGATGCCGCCGTACGAGACGAAGCCGACCGGCTTGGCCTGCCACTCCTGGTGCAGCAGGTCCACGGCGTGCTTGAGCGGGGCGGGGAAGGAGTGGTTGTACTCGGGGGTGATGACGACGAAGGCGTCCGCGGCGCCGACGCGCTTGGCGTAGGACGCCATCTCCTCGCTGCCGTACCGCAGTTCGTACGGGCCGATGTCGGCGAGGTCGAGCACGTCGACGACGACGTCGTCGCGGCGGCCGGCGTGTGCGGTGAACCAGTTCGCGACGACGGGTGCGAACCGGCCCTCGCGGGTGCTGGCGACGATGACGGCGAGGGTGAAGGGGCGCTCGGGCATGGCGGGTCCTCCTGAAGGCGGTGGAGCGGAGCCGGTGGTCGGCTCCGGGACCAGACGCTAAAACCTCAACCAAAGTTGATGTCAATGCCTGGCCCTGGGCTCACCCGCGCCATCGCGCCCGGCGGCCGCCCCGGTCCTCCCGGCGGCCCCGGCCCTCCCGGCGGCCGTCCGCGCACCGGCCGCCCCGCGTCACTCCACCCGCGTCACTCCGCCCCGAAGAGCGTGAGCAGGTCCGTCTTCTGGAACATCCGGGCCGTCTCCACCGCCGACGGCGTGCCCGCGGCCGGGTCGGCGCCGTGCGCCACCAGGAGGCGGACGATCGCGTCCTCGCCCTTGAAGACGGCGCCGGCCAGCGGCGTCTGGCCCCGGTCGTTGGCGCGGTCCGGGTCGGCGCCGCGCTCCAGCAGGGCCGCCACCGCGTCGGCGTGGCCGTGGTAGGCGGCGAGCATCACCAGGGTGTCGCCCTTGTCGTTGGTGAGGTTGGCGGGCACGCCGGCGTCCACGTACGCGGCGAGGGTGCCGGTGTCACCGTGCCGTGCCAGATCGAAGACCTTGCCCGCGAGCTGCAGCACCTCGGGGTCGTGCGCGTGCTCGGTCGTGTCGGGACTCTGCGGCTCCGTGTTCGCGTCACTCATGGTCGCCGGCCTCCTGCTCGGGTGGTGCGGCGGTGTCCTGCAACTCCCGCCTGGGCCTTTACTTGTCCCCGCCACCCTATTCAGCACACCTGCCGGGCGGCCCCGGCGCGCGCCGGGGCTCTGCCCGGGTACCTCAGAACTCGTCCGGGCACCACGGCCGGCGTGCCGTGCGCAGCAGGAGGCCGGCGGTCGTCAGGGCGCCCGGCCGCTCCTCGTCGACGCGGCCCAGCGCGGCCAGCCGTACCGCGGACTCGTCGCCCAGGTAGAGCGACGCGAAGGCGCCCACGTCCAGGGTGAGGTCCGCGGCGCGGTCCGTACGCGTACAGGTGGCGCCGTCCGGTCCGGCCTCCAGGAGGTAGCGTCCGTCGGCCAGTTCCGCTGCGTCCCTGACCTCCAGGACGAGGGAGCCGGCCACCGGGTACGTACGCGCCTCCAGCAGCCGGGGAATGTCCAGCGGCCGGGTCCACAGGTAGTCGGAGTGCCGCACCGTGCGCGCCGCGCGCGGGTCGCCGAGGCGGTGCGGCAGCAGGTCGTCGGGCGGGCGGAGGCCGGTCCTGACGTGCAGGACCCAGTCGATCGAGCACAGGAACAGCCACAGGGCCCGCTCGGCGGCCGGGGTGGTCGCGGTCAGGCGGTCGACGGTGAGGGTGTTCTGCGGCATCTGGTGTTCCCACACGTCGGTCGTCCGGTACGTGACCAGGCCCTCGACCTCGCCGGACGCGGACCGGTGGACGGCGTGGAAGCGCCGGCTCGCGGGGACGTGCGGCAGCGGGACGACGCCCGTCTGGACCTGCCACCAGACGGCGGGCAGGTCGACCGCGCCGGGCTGCCCGGCGCGGAACCGTTCGTGCAGCGCGGGGCCGATCTCCCGGACCTCGGCGGCGTCGGCGAAGTCGACCCGGCCGCCGTCGTCCGGGCCCGCGTGCCGCGGGTCCAGCGCGGCCCGTGCCACGTCGATGTGCCACTCGGTGGCCCAGGCGGTGGGACCGAAGCCGTACCGCCCGTATATCGGGTACTCCGCGGCGATGAGTGTGGCGAGGGCGTCCCCGCGCTCCTTGGCGGCCCGCAGGTCGTCGGTCATCATCCGGGTGAGCAGCCCGCGCCGCCGGTGGGTGGGCGAGACCGTCACGGACGTGACGGCGTCGGCGGACACGCGAGCGCCGCCGGGCACGGTCAGCTCCTGCGGGAAGCTGCGGAACGTGGCGACCCAGCGGCCGTCTTCGTACGCGCCCTGGGTGCGGTCCGGGACGTAGTTGCCGCGGCGGAACTCGATTTCTTCCTTGGACACCTCGGGCGGCCGCAGGAAGCCCACGGTCACGGCTCGCATCCAACCGGGGATGTCCGCGTCGCCGACCTTGCGCAGCTCGATGCTCATGCCCGTACGGTAGCCACGGTGCTGTACCGCCGTCGCGGCATTTTCGCGGGCGGGCCGGGCGCCCGGAAGGCGGGCGCCGCCCCCGGAAGCGGGCCCCAAAAAGCCCGGCGCCGCACCCCTCGAAGGCCCGGCACCGCCCCCTCAGAACGCCGCGCGTATCTCCCCGACCCGCTCGGCGCCGCCCAGCAGCGGCACCTCCTCGATGCGCTCCAGCACCGGCGACTCGACGCCCATCAGGCGCAGCACCCGGGCGAGCACCGGGCCGAGCGTGCGGCCGGCGCCGTCGTCTACCTTGAACGCCAGCGCTCGCCCGTCCGGCAGCGCCACCGCCTGCACGGCCTCCGCACCCATCTTGGACAGCACGCCGGGCAGCGCCTGCATCAGCCAGGTGTCGGGGCGGCGGGTGCCCGCCACGTACTCCGGGTGGGCGCGCATCGCGTCGGCCACCCGTCGCTCCGGCGTACCGGCGTCGGCCAGCACGAAGTGCCGGAACGAGCGGGCCAGGCCGGTCAGCGATATCGCCATCAGCGGCGCGCCGCAGCCGTCCGTACCGATGTGCTCGACGCGCTCGCCGCTGGCGGAGCGCACCGTCTCCAGGGCCAGTTGCTGGAGCGGGTGGTCGGGGTGGAGGTAGGAGTCCAGCGGCCAGCCGTTGGCGGCGCAGGCGGCCAGCATGGCGGTGTGCTTGCCGGAGCAGTTCATGGTCAGCGGCTCGCGCACCCGCCCGGACGCCAGGTACGTCTCCGCCTCCACCGGGTCCAGCGGCAGGTCGGGCGGGGTCTGCACCAGCTCGGGGGCCAGGCCGTGCTCGCTGAGCATCTTCTGCACGAGGTCGAGGTGAAAGCTTTCGCCGGAGTGGCTGGCGGCGGCCAGCGCCAGCCGTTCGCCCGACAGGTCCAGGCCCGCCCGCAGGATGGCGGCGGCCTGCATCGGCTTGTTGGCGGAGCGCGGGAAGACCGGGGAGGTGATGTCGCCGAGCGCGGTCTCCACACTGCCGTCCGCCGCCAGGACCACCAGGGAGCCGCGGTGCCGGCCCTCGACGAAGCCGGAACGCACGACCTCGGCGAGGACAGGGGACATACCGGGCAGGGCGGGCCCTTCGGTAACGGTGGAGGAGCTCATCGGGGGCCTTCCGGGGAGTGACCCGCGATCCCCCCCCGGAACGGTGCGGCCGCCGGGTCAGGAGAGCAGGTCGTCTACTTGTGCTTCACCTTCACGGTACCTGCGGGCGATCTCGGCACTGCAATCGTCCGCGGTGCGCTGCAACGCCTGGCGCCGCCGGGAGACCTGCTGCTCGTAGCGGACCAGGCGGCCCATCGCGTCGTGCAGCTCCTGGTCCGTGCGGGCCGTGAGGTCGGACAGCTCCACCTCGCCGAGCATCTGCTCCGCGAGCTGGCGGTACTCCTCGCTGTGCGGCATCCCGAGCGTCACATGGCGGGCCGAGGAGCGGTGCTGGGACGGCCCGTCCGTCAGGATCTCCGGCAGCCGGTCCAGCAGGGGCGAGTGCGGGGCCGTACGGCGGGTGCTCTCGGCCCGCAGGATGTCGATCCGGCCCTGCAGCAGCCGCCGCACATAGCTCAGGTCGGCCTCCTCCTGCTGCGCCTCGCGCCGCAGGACGCGCAGGTCGGGCAGGCCCAGCCGGTGCAGGTCGGGCCGCGGGACCGGGCGGAAGCGGTCGCGTTGCAGCGGTGGCCGGTGCGGCGCCGTGCCTGCCTGGAACATGGGGCCGTCCTCCGTGCGGGCGGGCCCGGCGGGTGCCGGGGCCGGCGGGGTCGTACGGGCCGCCGTCGGCGCCGTACGGGCGATCGGTACGGGTCCGGGGGTGTGCCCGGGACCGGCAGTGCTCATGAGTCGTTCCGTCCCCTCGTCCGGTGCGGCCGTGCGGGCACGTTGTCCGCGCGACGCACCGCGTGCACGCATCGTGCCACTGCGGGCGGGCCGTCCGCAGGGCCAGCCATGGCCATGGCACCCGAACGGCCCCGGGAGGGTACGGCTGTCGGAGGCCCGGGCGTGCCGTGCATCATGGGCGGTATGCGAGCTGTGGTGCAGAGGGTCGATGGCGCACGCGTCGAGGTGGACGGCGGGACGGTCGGGGAGATCGTCGGGGAAGGGCTGTGCGTGCTGGTCGGAGTGACGCACGACGACACCCCGGAGAAGGCGGCGCAGCTCGCCCGCAAGCTGTGGTCGGTGCGCATTCTGGACGGCGAGAAGTCCTGCTCGGACACGGGTGCGGGCCTGTTGGTGATCAGTCAGTTCACTCTCTACGGTGACGCCCGCAAGGGCCGTCGGCCCACCTGGAACGCGGCGGCCCCCGGCCCGGTGGCCGAACCCCTCGTCGACGAGGTCGTCACGCGGCTCCGCGCGCTGGGCGCGGAGGTCGCGACGGGCCGCTTCGGCGCGGACATGAAGGTCTCGCTGACGAACGACGGCCCGTTCACGGTGCTCCTGGAGGTCTGAGCCGCGGCTCGACCGCCGCGGCTCCCTCCCGGCTGCCCTACGGCTCGACCACGACCTCCTGCGCCGCCGCGGTGCTCTCCACGAGCAGCGGCGCGTCGACGGGCACGTTGCGCTTGACCAGGGCCAGCGCGATGGGGCCCAGCTCGTGGTGGCGGGCCGAGGTGGTGACGAAGCCGAGCTGGCGCCCGTCGGCACCGTCGGCGGCGAGGCGTACGGGCGCGCCGTGCGGCGGCAGGTGCACCTCGCTGCCGTCCAGGTGGAGGAAGACCAGGCGGCGCGGCGGCTTCCCCAGGTTGTGGACGCGGGCCACCGTCTCCTGGCCGCGGTAGCAGCCCTTCTGGAGGTGCACGGCGGTGCCGATCCAGCCCAGCTCGTGCGGGATGGTGCGGTGGTCGGTCTCCCGGCCCAGGCGTGGCCGGTGCGCCTCGACGCGCAGCGCCTCCAGGGCCAGCGTGCCGACGGCGGGGCCGTTGGCCGTGGCGAAGGCCGCCAGGTCCGCGCGGGGCAGGAACAGGTCCCGGCCGTGCGGGGTCTCCCGGACGACGGCGTCCTTCGGCGCCTCGGCGATGGAACCGGCCGGCAGGTGGACGACCGCGTAGTCGTCCGTACGGTCGGCGACCTCGACGCGGTAGAAGAACTTCATGCTCTCCAGGTAGGCGATGAGCGCCTCCTCGTCGCCCGGCTCGGTGTGCAGCCAGGTCGTCTCCCCGTCGTCGACGAGGTAGAGGGCGTGCTCGATGTGGCCGTTGGCGGAGAGGATCAGGGCCTCGGTGGCATGGCCGGGGGCGAGGTCGGTGACGTGCTGGGTCAGCAGCAGGTGCAGCCAGCTCAGCCGCTCGGGGCCGCTGACGGTGACCACGCCGCGGTGCGAGAGGTCGACGAGGCCGTGGCCGTCCGCGAGGGTGCGTTGTTCGCGGAACAGGTCGCCGTAGTGTGCGGCGACCCCTTCGTCGGGGGCCTCGGCCGGGACGGCACCGGGCAGCGACAGCAGCGGACTGGCTTCACGTGGGCGCGGCATACCCCAAGCGTACGACCGGCTACGCGACAGGCCCCGACCCGCCCTCGGCGGGCGGCCCGCCGTCCGGTGTCCGCGCCGCGCCGGTGCCGGTGCCGGTGCACGCCGCGCAGCGCCCGAAGATCGCGAAGTGCTTCAGGTCCGTGTCGAAGCCGAACGTCTCCCGCAGCGTCGCCGTGAACGGTGCGGCCACCGACAGATCGGCTTCGATCACTTCCGAGCAGTCCCGGCACACCAGGTGGATGTGGTGGTGCCGGGACGCGAGGTGGTACGTGGGCGCGCCGTGCCCGAGGTGGGCATGGCTGACCAGCTTCAGCTCCTCCAGCAGCTCCAGTGTCCGGTAGACGGTGGAGATGTTCACGCCGCCCGCCGTCCGGCGCACCTCGGTGAGGATGGCGTCGGGGGTGGCGTGTTCCAGCTTGTCCACCGCCTCCAGCACGAGCTGCCGCTGCGGGGTCAGCCGGTACCCGCGCTTGCGGAGGTCGCTCTGCCAGTCGCTGCTCACCACACCGACAGTGTAGGAGGACGTTCAGTGGCCGCCTACGTTCCGCAGGTAACCGGAGAGCGCGGCGACGGCTGCCGGGTTGCGCGGGCTCTCCACCAGGTCGGCGTAGTCCAGTACGAAGATGCGGTCGTTCTTGATCGCCGAGACGTTCTTCAGCGGCCCGTACGACTTCAGGAACGCCTTCTTCTGTTCGGCGGTCGGCGTGCCGTAGTCGTTGATGACGATCACGTCGGGGTCGCGTTCGACCACCGATTCCCAGCCGACCGTGGTCCAGGAGTCGTTGAGGTCCTTCATGACGTGGTCGCCGCCGGCCTTGGTGATGATGTCGTGCGGCCCGGCGAAGCGGCCGGAGGTCATCGGCTTGTCCTGGCCGCCGTCGTAGAGGAAGACGGTGGGCCGTGCGCCGTCCTTGGGGGCCTTGGCCTGCGCGTCGGCGATCTGCTTGCGGTACGTGGCGATCAGCGCGTCCGCCCGGTCCTCGACGTCGAAGATCTTCCCGAGGGTCTTCAGGTCGGTGTAGAGCGCGTCCAGCGGCGGCATCACGCCGCGTGCGCTGCCCTGGCCGCCGTCGGATCCGTTGCGGCACGACTCGGTCAGGACGTAGCTGCCGATGCCGAGCTTCTTCAGGGAGGCCGGGGTGACGTCGCTGTCCTCGCCGAAGCCGTAGTTCCAGCCCGCGAAGACCAGGTCGGCCTTGGCGTCCAGGGCGATCTCCTTGGTGATCGTCTTCTTGGAGAGCCACGGCACCTTGCCGTACGCGTCCTTCCAGGCGACGGCGTCGATCCTGCCCCGGTACTCCGGCATGACGTAGCCGGCCATGTGGTCCTCCAGGCCGAGCGCGAACATGATGTCGGCGATCCCGACGTCGTTGGTGACCACCCGCCGCGGCGCCTTGTCGTACGTGGTCCGCGTCCCGCAGTTCTCGATCGTGACCGGGTAGTGGCCGGACCCGCCGCCCGGCCCGGACGCCTGGGCGGCGCCCTTCTTCCCGTCCTCGGCGACGTGCGCGCCGCAGCCGGTGAGCACGGCGAGCGTGAGGGCGGTGAGCAGGGCGGCGGAGCGGTGGCGGGTACGCATGGGGGGCCTCATGAGGTGGTCGGTGCGTCGGTACGGGCGGGCAGGCGGTCGAACAGCAGTTGGACGACGCCGGTCTCCGGATGCGGTACGCGGTGCGCGCGCACCCCGAACACCTCGGCCAGCAGCTCCGGGCCCAGCACGTCGTGCGGCGCGCCGGAGGCGACGATGCGCCCGCCGGAGATGACGTACAGCTCGTCGCAGTGCACGGCCGCCAGGTTCAGGTCGTGCAGCGCGGTCAGCACCGTCAGCCCGCTGTCCCGGACCAGCGCCAGCAGCTCGAGCTGCTGCGCGATGTCGAGGTGGTTCGTCGGCTCGTCCAGCACCAGCACCCGCGGCTCCTGGGCCAGCGCGCGGGCGATCAGCACCCGCTGCTTCTCGCCGCCGGACAGGCTCAGGAAGGCCCGCCCGGCGAGGTGGGCGGCGCCGGTACGGTCCAGCGCGTCCTCGCACACCCGCAGGTCGGCGGCGCTCGGCCGCCCCGACCCGCGCTGGTGCGGCAGCCGCCCCATCGCGACGACCTCGGCGGCCGTGAACCCGAACTCGGTCGCCGACTCCTGGGGCAGCGCGGCCAGGTGACGGGCCCCTTCGCGTACGCCCATGGCGTGCAGGTCGGTGCCGTCCAGCCGTACCGTCCCGGCGGCCGGGCGCAGCGCGCGGTAGGCGCAGCGCAGCAGGGTGGACTTGCCGCTGCCGTTGGGTCCGACCAGCCCGACGACCCGGCCGCTGTCCGCGTGCAGGGTGATGTCGTGCACGAGCCGCGCGCCGGCCACGTCCACGGACACCGCGTCGATGTCGATCCGCATCAGGCACCGCCTCCGTACGTACCGCCGTGGCCCCGCATCGGACACCGCATGGGGCCCCGCACCGGGCACTGCATCAGGACCCGCATCAGGCCCCGCCTCCGAATGTGTAGCCGCGCCGCCGCATCAGCAGCACGAAGGCCGGCACCCCGAGCACCGCGGTGATCACTCCGACCGGCAGCTCGACGGGCGCCAGCAGCACCCGGGACAGGATGTCCACCCACACCATCAGCACCGCGCCCAGCAGCGGCGCCACCGCCAGCACCCGGCGGTGCCCGGCGCCCACCAGCATCCGCGTCACGTGCGGCACCATCAGCCCCACGAAGCCGATCGCCCCGCTGACCGCGACCACCGCGCCGGTGACGGCCGCGGTGACCGCGAACAGCTCCCGGCGCAGCCGCCCGGGGTCCACGCCGAGCGCGGCGGCCGACTCGTCGCCCATGGCCAGCGCGTTCAGCCGGCCCGCGGAGAGCATCAGGTACAGCAGCGCCCCGGCCACCGCCACCGCGGCGACCGGCAGCGAGCCCCAGCCCGCCCCGCTGAGGCTGCCGAGCAGCCACATCATGGCGGACCGCGCCGCCTCGCCCCGGTCGGCGGCGAAGACCATCAGGGTGGAGAGGGCGGAGAAGCCGTAGTACATGGCGGAGCCGGTCAGGACCAGGCGCAACGGGGTCAGGCCGTGCGCGCTGCGGGCCGCCGCGTAGACCAGCACCATGGCCAGCAGCGCCGAGCCGAAGGCGGCGGTGGACAGGGCCCAGACGCCGAGCGCGCCGAGCGAGCCGAAGAGCAGGACGGCGTTGGCGCCGACCGCGGCGCCGGAGGAGATGCCGAGCACGAAGGGGTCGGCGAGGGCGTTGCGCACCAGGGCCTGGACGGCCACGCCGATGGCGGACAGCCCGGCGCCGACGACGGCGGCCAGCAGCGTGCGCGGGAAGCGCAGCTCCCACACGATGGTGTAGGCGGAGACCTCGTCGGAGGTGATGGTCCCGCCGCTCAGCCCGGCGCCGAGGTGGCGCAGCACCTCGCCCCACCCGACACCGGAGGCGCCGAGGCCGACGCCGCACACCAGGGACGCGAGCAGCACGACGGCGAGCCCGGCGGCCAGCGGCACGGTGGGCAGCGGCGAGCCGGTACGGGGCCGGTCACCGTCGGGCCCGACGGGTGCGGAGGCGGAGGCGGCGGTACGGGCTGGGGCGGCCAAGGGGCGTACGCCTTCGGCTCGGGCCGCGTCCGTACGGTCCGGGGTGACGGCGCGTGGCGCGAGGCCCGCGGCGATGTCCCCTCGCAGTCCACGGCGAGTTGATCAGGAACCGGCGCCCCCGCGGGTGATCGGGCTGGCGGAACACGCGGTTCCGCACACCGTTGCGGGTCAGCGCCGGACTCTCACCGGACTTCCCCCGCCGGGGCGCTCTGCGACCTGTGGAGGTCTGCTTGTCTACTTGAAGAAGGCGATGCCGTCGTCCGGCAGGTCCTTGATGTCCTTGGCCCACTCGCGCGGGTCGACGACCTTCTTCAGGTGCGCCGACATGTACGGACGCAGCGGCACCTCGGGGGTGGCCTTCTCGCCGACCCACATCAGGTCGCTGTTCACGTACCCGTACAGGCGCTTGCCGCCGCTGTACGGGCCGGAGGCCGCGGTCCGCGCCACGGCGTCGGTGGCCAGGTCGATCTGCGGCTTCTGGTCGGCCAGCTCGCCGTACCAGACCTCCGCGACGCCGCCGTCGCGGATCATCACGATCTCGACCTTGCGGTCCTTGTCGATGCGCCAGTAGCCGGACTCGGTCTCCAGCGGAGCGACCTTCTTGCCCTCGCCGTCGAGCACCCAGCTGTGCGAGGTGTATTCGAGGAAGTCACGGCCGTCGTGCGTGAAGGTGACCTCCTGGCCGAAGTTGCACTTCTCGGAACCGGGGAAGTCGGCGACGCCGGCACCCTCCCAGTTGCCGAGCAGGAAGGCGAGGGGCACGAGGGCCGGGTTCAGGTCGGACGGGATCTCGATCATCAGCTCAGGCGATCTGTGTCGGGGAAGTCTGGTGTGTTCGGGGTTCTCAGCGCTGGCCCTGGTACAGCTTCTTCCAGGTCAGCCCGGCGAAGGCGACGACGCCGACGGCGACCAGGACGAGCAGGGTGGTGAAGACTGCCTCAAGCACGAGCGCGCTCCTCGGACGGAGTGAGGTGTTACGGACCGGAAGCGAGTCTAATCGGCGTGCTCGGTGGTGGCGCTGTGAGGTCGGTCCCGCCGGGAGCCCCGGGCGCCTGACGCACCCGGGACACCCGGCGCCGCCGGTTCAGCTCAGGAGCTGCTGCTGGAGGGCGACGGTCTGGTAGAAGGCCGTCGGTACGGTGCCGCCGGGGCGGGAGTGGACGACGAGGGCGACGGTGTCGCCGGCGAACAGGTAGGCGTACCGCACGGAGCGGGCGCCTCCGGAGCCGGTCTGCCGGTACACCTCCACAGCGGAGTCGAGGACGTCGCCCGGCCGCGCCTGCACGGCCGACTCGTAACCGTCGTCCCGTACGACGGTCCGCGCGTCCCGCAGGTTGACGACCGTGCCCTTCCAGTCGTTCAGCACCGTCAGGCGGAAGTACTGGGCCACCGCCGCGCTCTCGAACTGGACCAGGTGGACCCGGGCCCGGGTGCCGTCCGGCATGGTCCAGCCGCGGGAGGCGGTACGGCGCGGGGCGTAGTCGGCCAGGTGCCGTCGCAGCAGGTCGCCGGAGGGAGCCTCGTACTCCGCCGTGAAGGCGGCGGTGTCCGGCGCGTCCTTCCCGCCGGTCTTGTCGAGGTCCACCGCGGCACCCTCGGGAGCGGTCAGGCGCAGACCGCCGAGGTCGGCGTGGTGGACGCCGGAGGGACCGCCGGCGGTGGCGCCGGGCGTCTTCGCGAAGGGGGCGGGCGCGCCGTGGGGGAGCGGTGGCCGGTGCTGTTCCGGGTACGGTCAGCGGCCGTCGCCCGGCGTGCCCAGACCGGGCAGGTCGGTACGGTCCGCCGCGGTGATCCCGTAGGCGATGCCGGTGCCGAGGAGGCCGCAGACCACGAGGGCCGCCGCGACGCGTGGGAGGGACCGGCGGAGGCGGCGCGGGCGGCCGGCGGCAGGCGGTGTGCCGGGGTCCGCCGGGCCGGCGGGGCCGTCCACGGTCAGTGAGCTGCTGTCGGTCATGCGGTGCCTCCGTGCGTGCCGGACCGTCGGAGCTGCTGGGACAGGTGCCGGGCCCCGCGCGAGGTGTCCAGCCCTTCGGGCCCGTAGGCGGTCAGGACGACCAGGCGGTCTCGCACTTCCCCGGCGCACAGCATCGCTGCCATGCCTTCCGGGCCGGACTCCGCGGGCAGGACGCAGCGCGCGTCGGGGTGGTCCGCCGCACGCGGCCCGGTACGGACTCCGTCGCCCACGAGGGCGGCGGGGAGGCCGCCGGCGGCGCCCGGCTTCAGGCGCAGGAGCTGCACCTCCAGGATCTGGCCGGGCGCCCGGTACGTGCGTACGGCCGACTCGACGACGCCCCGGCGCCGCAGCGCGGAGAAGAAGGCGTCCCGCCGCCCGTCGGGCAGCCAGGCGGACAGCTGCCGTGCCAGCAGCTCGGACTGCTCGGCGCCGACCGTGCTGTCGTTGCGGAAGGAGCCCGGATCGGGCCCGTACGCGGGCCCTCCCGGGGCGGGCAGCAGCTCGGCGCGGAGCGCGGTGGCTCCCGCGCCGGTGGCCTGCGGATCGCCCATGGTGCGGGGCGGGGCTTGGGCCGGGGCCTTCATGAGATTGTCGAGCTGTCGCTGGGCCAGGGGGCGCAGGGCGGCCTCGTCGAGGGGCTTCGTGTCCTGGAAGGTCATGTCCATGACGACCGTGCCGCGCCGGGCCAGCGCGCGGGCGGTGTACAGGGGCGCGCTGCCCGGGAACTCCCGCGCCTCTGCCTCCACGTGCAGCGCGCCGGAGGCGGTCCCGGTCAGTTTCACCTCGTGCGCGTGCCGCGTCGAACTGTTCTCCCGCCCCTCCCGCACATACCGCGCAGCGCTCGCGTCCCACATGTCGCGGAACTGGACGAGATCGGTCCGGACGGTGAGGCCGCCGAGGCCCCAGATGTCGTGCGCGACCCGTTGGAAGCCGCTCGTGACCAGCGCCTTGAAGTGTTCGCCGGGCCCGGTGTAGTCCGCGGCGAACTCGTCCAGCCGTAGCCGGTGACGGCCGAAGACCTGTGGCCGCGCCCCGGCCGGACGTGGGGCGAGCAGCACGTCCAGATCACCGTCGGACCACGGCGCAGCCGCAGGCCGTGGCGCCGCTTCCCCGGTCGCCTGCGCCGACTGGGCCGCCACGCCCGCGGCCAACGGCGGCAACGGTGTCGGCGGCCGTCCGTACTGGACGGCGTAGCCCGTGGCCACGCCCCCGACGACACCGAGCGCGGCGCCCAGGGCGATCAGCGGGCGCGTACCGCCCGCACGGTGCGCCAGGCGGCGCCATAACCCCGGGCGGGGTGGCTGGTCAGGACGGTCGGGCTGCACGTGGCCCCCAGAAAGATCGTGTGCTGGTCGGACAACTGACCAACTGCGGGGCCGAATGGTTGCGTTGGCAAGCGTTCTAAAGTGGCCGTATGGCGAAGAAGCTGGTGATCAAGGTGACGGCGGGGGCGGACGCCCCCGAGCGGTGCTCGCAGGCGTTCACGGTGGCGGCGGTGGCCGTGGCCAGCGGGGTGCACGTCTCGCTGTGGCTGACCGGGGAGTCGGCGTGGTTCGCGCTGCCGGGGCGCGCGGCGGAGTTCGAGCTGCCGCACGCGGCGCCGCTGCCGGATCTGATCGACTCGATCGTGGCGGGCGGCGGCACGATCACCGTGTGCACGCAGTGCGCGGCCCGCCGGGACATCGAGGAGAAGGACCTCATCGAGGGCGCCCGGATCGCCGGGGCGCAGGTCTTCGTGAGCGAGGTCATGCCGGACGGGGTGCAGGCGCTCGTCTACTGAGGGCGCGGCGGCCCGGGGCGGTCCGGGCGGCGGCCCGGCGGCTGCCCGGGGCGCCGCCCGGCCGACGGCCCGGGACGTGGCTCAGCGGCGGCCCGAGCCGGAGCCGGACCCGGAGCCCGGCCCGGGCCCGTGGTCGTCGATCTCACGCCACCACCGGTCCGACTCCGGGTCGCCCGACTCGTCCCACCAGCGCTCACCCGGCTCCCGCCGGTTGCCGACGATCGCCGCGAACGGCGGGATGACCATGGCGACCACACACATCGCCACGGCCGCCGGCACGGACCACAGCCGTACCACGCCCCACGCCAGGACGAAGAGGGCAAGACAGACGCCCATCAGGGCGAAGTACCGGCGGTGCCGGCGCTGCGCGGGCGGACGCTGGTGCGCGGACATGGTTCCACCGTAGATCCGGCCGGGGTGGCTGGGAAGCGCGGCGGGCCGCACCCCGGCCAAGGCGTCCAACCCCCTGGGGTGCGGCCCGTCGGCCGTACGTACTCGTACCGTGTCAGACGGCGATCGCGACCTCCGCGAGGCCACCGTGCTGCGCGACGACGGTACGGTCCTTCGCGGTCGCGCCCGGGACCAGGGCGCGCAGCGTCCAGGTGCCCTCGGCCGCGTAGAAGCGGAACTGCCCGGTCGCCGAGGTGGGGACCTCGGCGGTGAACTCGCCGGTGCTGTCCAGCAGGCGCACGTAGCCGGTGACGGGCTGGCCGTCGCGGGTCACGCTGCCCTGGATCGTGGTCTCGCCCGGCTTGGCGGTCGAAGCGTCCGGGCCGCCGGCCTTTGCTCCACACATATGAGTCGTCCTTGGTGAGGTGGGGTGAGGGGAACGGGAAGGCGGTGCGCCTACTTCGCGGCGCCGAGCTCGATCGGCACGCCGACCAGCGAGCCGTACTCGGTCCAGGAGCCGTCGTAGTTCTTGACGTTGGACTGGCCGAGCAGCTCGTGCAGCACGAACCAGGTGAGCGCCGAGCGCTCGCCGATGCGGCAGTAGGCGATGGTGTCCTTCGCCAGGTCCACGTTCTCGGTCTCGTAGAGCGCCTTGAGCTCGTCGTCCGACTTGAAGGTGCCGTCGTCGTTGGCGTTCTTCGACCACGGGATGTTGCGGGCGCTCGGCACGTGGCCGGGGCGCTGCGACTGCTCCTGCGGGAGGTGCGCAGGGGCGAGCAGCTTGCCGCTGAACTCGTCGGGGGAGCGCACGTCGACCAGGTTCAGGTTGCCGATCGCGGCGACGACGTCGTCACGGAAGGCGCGGATGGAGGTGTCCTGGGCCTTCGCCTTGTAGTCGGTCTGCGGGCGGTTCGGCACCTGCGAGCCGTCGACCAGGTCGCGGGAGTCCAGCTCCCACTTCTTGCGGCCGCCGTCGAGCAGCTTGACGCTGTCGTGGCCGTAGAGCTTGAAGTACCAGTAGGCGTACGAGGCGAACCAGTTGTTGTTGCCGCCGTAGAGGACGACGGTGTCGTCGTTGGCGATGCCCTTCCCGGAGAGCAGCTTCTCGAAGCCCGCCTGGTCGACGAAGTCGCGGCGCACCGGGTCCTGGAGGTCCTTCTGCCAGTCGATGCGGACGGCGTTCTTGATGTGGTTCTTGTCGTAGGCCGAGGTGTCCTCGTCGACCTCGACGATGACCACCTTCGGGTCGTCGATGTGGGCCTCGACCCAGTCGGCGTCCACCAGGACGTCGCTACGGCTCATGTTGTTCTCCTCCGGGGCAGTTACGGGGCACGCGTACGCCGGTGCGCGCTGCGGCGAGGGACGCGGCGCTGCGTGGGGAAGTGGCAGGTGTGGCCTCAGCGGGCCGGGCGGAGACGGGGGAAGAGACCGCCCGTCAGGCAGTGCGACAGAGCATGGCGGCGACGCGGCACAGGTCGACTGCCCGCCGCTTCGTGAGGATCGCCTGTCCCCGCGAACGGGAACCGCTCAGAGAGCTCTGCATGCGACCGATCGTAGGGAGGGGCGGCGGGACGTGTCACCGGCGTGTCGGATGCTGAGACGTGCCGGTCCGTATGGTGGTACGGAGGGGTGGTGCGAGGGGCGTGCGGACCGTACCGCCGCGGCCCGCGCGCCGGTCGGGGTCTGGCGTGCGGGACGAGGTGTCTCAGTGTGCGGACGGCCGGGCGATGGGTGGCGATTCGACCTGTTTCCGGCGGCCGGGGGTGGGGGGAGCCCCGGCCGGGCGGTGTGCCGGGCGGATCAGCCGGGCAGCTTGACGTCCTTGCCGCTGGCCGAGATCGAGAGGCCCTCCCGCGTCGCGACCACCTTGTCCAGCTTCAGGCCGCCGGGCAGCCGGTTCAGCTTCCACTCGTGGTCGGTCTGTGCGCGGACCTGGTCACGGCAGGCGGAGAGCTGGGAGCAGAGGGCCGGGAGGGTGTCGGCACGCAGCCGGACGGTGTCGCCGTTCACGGTGCTCACCGTGCCGGTGACCTCCAGCGAGTTCAGCATCGGCAGGTTCGGCAGGTTCGGGGAGATCTTCACCTGGCTCTTGCCGTTCTTCTCGCCGCCGTAGCTCACCTTGATGTTCCTGCCCGAGGCGGTGGTCAGGTCCGCGTACGAGATCCGGGCCTCGCCGGTGGCGCTCGCGGCGCGCTCGATCGAGGTGTAGTCGCTGGTCAGCTTCACGTCGTGGAACTGCGCCGACAGCTCCTGGATGCGCAGGGTGTGGCCCTCGGCGGTGGCGTTCAGGCCGTCGATCCTGGCGTCCACCCGGTCCAGGCTGCGGCCCGCGACCTGGGTCAGGAACGGGAAGCCGGTGATGGACACCTCCGGCGTACGGTCCAGGCCCTGGCTGCTGCGGATCTTGTCAGCGGCCTTGTCCTCGGCGAAGTTCACGGCGATCCGGTCGGCGGCCACGAACAGGCCGCCGAGTATCACGACGATCACCAACAGCACTCGCAGTGCGCGCATCGAACCACTACCCCCAGGCGTGGGGCCGAAATCGGCCCGGTTTTTCCGGGTCAGGCCCCCGGTCTGCTGCGTGCGAGCCTAACCGGACGAATGGGGGAGGTGCCTTTTCCGGCCGGTGACCGGGGTGTCCCGGGGCGTCTCGCGGTGTCCCGTGGTGTTCCGCGGTGTTCCGCGGTGTTCCGCGGTGTCCCGTGGTGTCCCGCGGTGTCCTGGGGTGCTCCGCGGTGTCCTGGGGTGCTCCGCGGTGTCCTGGGGTGTTCCGCGGTGTCCTGGGGTGTTCCGCGGTGTCCCGTGGTGTTCCGGGGTGTCTCGCGGTGTCACGCCGCGTGAGCTTCGGGGCTTCGGCGCGGCTACGCCTGGGTAGGCCCCCGGTGGGGGAACGTGTGCGATCGCCCAGTAGGGCGCGCAGCCGACGCCAGCCCGACGCACGCCAGCCCGATGTCAGCCCGAAGCCAGCCCGACGAACGGCCGACGAACGGCCGACGAACGGCCGACGAACGGCCGACGAACGGCCGGAGGCGGGCCCGGGATCGTCACCGGGCCCGCCCATGACAGCCGGCGCTCAGGCCAGCGCCCGCCCCAGCACGTAGATCGCCGGGGCCGCCAGGGTCAACGGCAGGGCGACGCCCGCCGTCATGTGCACGAAGCGGGACGGGTAGTCGTAGCTGGCCACCCGGAGG
This sequence comes from Streptomyces sp. NPDC026394, assembly GCF_055567735.1. NCBI lineage: Bacteria > Bacillati > Actinomycetota > Actinomycetes > Kitasatosporales > Streptomycetaceae > Streptomyces > Streptomyces sp. NPDC026394. Next base: position 210,093 of record NZ_JBVHPX010000013.1, on the reverse strand, counting down.
CCGATCAGGGCACAGCCGCCGGCCACCAGGCCCAGCAGAGCGCCGGACGCGCCCAGACCGGTGAGCTGGCCGGCCGCGATGCCCGCGCCGGCGCCGCCGAGCAGGGCGACGACCAGTGAGGCGGCCGACGGCAGCGGCAGCGCGCGGGCGAGGGCGGTCACCGCGACCGCGACACAGCCCACCGTCACGGCGTGCGCCGTGGCGGCGAGCTGCCCGGCGGCCAGGACCACCAGGGCGCTGGAGGTGAGGCCGGCGGTCAGCGCGTACATCCGCTCGTCCGCGCTGCTGCGGTTGCGCAGTTGGAGGACGAGGACGAACAGGCACCAGACGCCGAGGGTGCCGATGGCGACCACGGGCGCCTGGTCACGTTCGGTGGCCAGCAGCGCGACGTCGGTGGTCACACCCGCCAGGAAGGCGAGGGCGATGCCCTGCCGGGCGGGCCACATGCCGTTGAGGCGGAACCAGCCCGCTGCGGTGACGGCCTGGAGGAGCACTACCGGCACCATCAGGGCCACTCGGGGCAGCGGCGCGGCGAAGGCGAGGAGCAGGGCCAGGACGGCGGTGAGGGCGGCGGGCCGCAGGCCGGGCGGGATGATCGGCGAGCGGCCTTCGGCACGGGCGCGCTGGTTGGGCGCGAGCCGCGACAGGTCGGGCGCGGGCTCGGCCGCGGACCGCTCGGGTTCCGGCGCGGCCCGGTGCCGGGACTGGGCCCGGGACTGCGGCTGCGGGGCGCGGGCGGCGGCCGGTTCCGGGGTCTGCTTCGGCAGGTACGCGGTCTCTTCGGCGGACCGGTCCGGTGCGGACGAGCCGGGGTTCGCCGGGTCCGGGCCGCCCACGACGGGCAACTGGACGCCGGTGTCCCAGGTCGGTGCCGTCCAGATCTGGGTCTGCGGATCGTCCTGGCCGCCGCCCGTGGCGTACGCGTCGGATCCGTACGGGGAGGAGCCGTGCGAGGAGGAGCCGTACGAGCCGGCCCCGGACGCGTGCTGTCCCTGGGCGGGACGGCCGTCCGGCCCGGTGGCGTACTGGCCGGACCGGCCGGTCTGTCCCTGCTGCCCGTACTGGTTCTGCTGCCCGTACTGGCCGGACTGACCGGCTTGGCTCTGCTGCCCGTACTGGCCGGTCTGCTGCTGCTGTCCGGCCGCCGCTGGCCAGGCGGTCTGCTGCGGCCGCCCGTACGCGTCGTAGGTCTGCTGGGGGTGTTGCTGCGGGGGCTGCTGCTGGCCGTACGCCGGGGTTCCGTATGCCTGGTGCTCGTACGGCTGCTGCCCGTAGCCCTGCTGCGGCGCCTGGCCGTACGTGCCGCCGTGACTGCCGTACGACTGCGGCGCCGGTGTCCCGTACGCGTCGCCGGACCCGTAGGAACCGTGCGCGTCGTACGGCGCCTGCGAATCGGCCGCGGGCTGCTGCGGGTGCGCGGGCTGCTGCGGCTGCTGCCGCTGGTCCTGCGGCTGGTACGGGTCGTAGGACCCGTAGGGATTCTGCGGCTGGTTCTCGCTCATGGTCTCGCTCATCCTCCCGCGAACGGCGGCAGGACCTCGACGGTGCCGCCCTCGGCCAGCCGGACGGCCGCGTGGTCGCGGCCGCCGACCGGGTCGCCGTCCACCAGGAACGAGCAGCGCAGCAGGACGCGGGCGAACTCGGGGTTCGCGGCGTGCCGCTCGCGTGCCGCGGCCAGTGCCTCGGCGAGTGTCGCCGCCGCGTACGGCTCCTCGGCGGTGCCGGCGGCGGCCTTCGCCGCGGCCCAGTAGCGCACGGTGCCAGTTGTTGTCACGGCGGCCTCTTCATCTTCATCGTCGTTCGTCGTGCGTCGTCAGGGGCCTCCATGATGGCGTACGCCGCGGCGGGTGCCGTTCCGGGCAACTTCGGCGGCTGTCCGGACAAGTTCTGGCAAAACCTCCTGCTTCGTTCAAGTGGTACAGGGAAATTCGATTGCCGCGGGCAAGGGCTCGCATAGGCTCGAACAGTGTTGGTCCGATTGGCGCGGGCGCATCTGCGGCCCCACATGCGCCCCATATCCCTGATCGTGCTGCTCCAGCTCGTCCAGACGCTGGCCACCCTCTACCTGCCCACCCTGAACGCCGACATCATCGACAACGGTGTCGTCAAGGGGGACATGGGTTACATCCTGGGCCTCGGCGGCGTCATGGTCGCCGTGACCCTGCTGCAGATCGCCTGCTCGGTCTGCGCCGTCTACTTCGGTGCCCGCACAGCCATGGCACTGGGCCGTGACATCCGGGCCGCGGTCTTCGACCGGGTGCAGTCCTTCTCCTCCCGCGAGGTGGGCAGGTTCGGCGCGCCGTCCCTGATCACCCGCACCACCAACGACGTGCAGCAGGTCCAGATGCTGGTCCTGATGACGTTCACGATGATGGTGGCGGCGCCCATCATGTGCGTCGGCGGCGTGGTGATGGCGCTCAACCAGGACGTACCGCTGTCCGGTCTGATCCTGGTCATCGTCCCGGTCCTGGCGATCCTCGTCTCGCTGGTCACCCGGCGGATGCGCCCGCTGTTCCGCGGGGTGCAGGACCGTATCGACACCGTCAACCGGGTGCTGCGCGAGCAGATCACCGGGATACGGGTCATCCGGGCCTTCGTCCGGGACGGGTACGAGCGCGAGCGTTTCGCGGGCGCCAACCACGACCTGTACGACGTGTCGCTGCGCGCCGGCCGGCTGATGTCGCTGATGTTCCCGCTGGTCATGCTGGTGGTGAATGTGTCGAGCGTGGCCGTCGTGTGGTTCGGCGGACACCGCATCGACAGCGGCGGCATGCAGATCGGCGCGCTGACCGCCTTCCTCAGCTACCTGATGTACATCCTCATGTCGATCATGATGGCGACGTTCATGGTGATGATGCTGCCGCGCGCCGAGGTCTGCGCCGAGCGCATCCAGGAGGTGCTGGCCACCGACACCAGCGTCACCCCGCCGGAGCAGCCGGTCACCGAGCTGCGCCGGCACGGTGAACTGGAACTCCGGAACGTCGAGTTCCGCTTCCCGGGTGCCGAGGAGCCGGTCCTCAAGGACGTCTCGCTCGTCGCCCGCCCCGGCGAGACCACCGCCGTCATCGGCTCGACCGGCAGCGGCAAATCCACCCTCCTGGGGCTGGTGCCGCGGCTGTTCGACGCGACGGGCGGCGCGGTCCTGGTGGACGGCGTGGACGTCCGCACCCTCGCCCCCGAGACGCTGGCCACCGCCATCGGCCTCGTGCCCCAGAAGCCGTACCTCTTCTCCGGGACCGTCGCCACGAACCTGCGCTACGGCAACCCGGACGCCACCGACGAGGAACTGTGGCACGCGCTGGAGATCGCGCAGGCCCGGGACTTCGTCGAACGCATGGAGGACGGCCTGGACGCGCCGATCGCCCAGGGCGGCGGCAACGTCTCCGGCGGGCAGCGGCAGCGCCTGGCCATCGCGCGGGCGCTGGTGCGCAAGCCGGAGATCTACCTCTTCGACGACTCCTTCTCGGCCCTGGACTACGCCACGGACGCCGCGCTGCGGGCCGCGCTGGCCCGGGAGACCGGCCGGGCCACCGTCGTCATCGTCGCCCAGCGCGTCTCCACGATCCGCGGCGCCGACCGCATCGTCGTCCTGGACGAGGGCCGGGTGGTCGGCACCGGCACGCACACCGAGCTGATGGCGGACAACGAGACCTACCGGGAGATCGTCCTGTCCCAGCTCACCGAGCAGGAGGCGGCGTGAGCAGCCAGAAGGCCCCGCAGCAGCGCGGCCCCGCGCCGGCCGCCGGGCCCGCGCGCATGATGGGCGGCCAGCCCACCGAGAACGTCATGGACTTCAAGGGCTCCAGCCTGCGGCTGCTGCGGCAGATGAAGCCCGAGCGGGCGGTCATCTGGGTGGCGCTGGCGCTGGGGCTGCTCAGCGTCGCACTGAACGTGGTCGCCCCCAAGGTCCTCGGCCACGCCACCGACCTGATCATGGCGGGCGTCGTCGGGCGGCAGTTGCCCGGCGGCATCAGCCGGGCCGAGGCCGTCGCGCACCTGCGGGCGCAGGGCGAGAACGGGCTGGCCGACATGCTCGGCACGATGCCGGTCGTGCCCGGCGTGGGCATCGATTTCGGCGCGGTCGGCGTGGTCCTGCTGTGGGTCTTCCTGATCTACCTCGGCGCCTCGTTCTTCGGCTTCGTGCAGGCCCGGATCGCCACCCGTGTCGTGCAGCGGACCGTCTTCCGGATGCGCGAGCAGGTGGAGGAGAAGCTGGCGCGGCTGCCGCTGCGCTACTTCGACAAGCAGCCGCGCGGCGAGGTCCTCTCCCGCGCCACCAACGACATCGACAACATCGCGCAGACGCTCCAGCAGACCCTGAGCCAGATCGTCGCCTCGCTGCTGACCATCGTCGGTGTGCTGGCGATGATGTTCTGGATCTCGCCGCTGCTGGCCCTGGTCGCGCTGGTCACGGTGCCGGTCTCCATCCTCGTCGCGACCAAGGTCGGCAAGCGGGCGCAGCCCCAGTTCGTGCAGCAGTGGAAGACCACCGGCAAGCTCAACGCGCACATCGAGGAGATGTACACCGGCCACTCCCTGGTGAAGGTCTTCGGCCGCCAGAAGGAGTCCGCCGAGCTGTTCCGCCGGCAGAACGAGGCGCTGTACGAGGCGGGCTTCAAGGCCCAGTTCATCTCCGGGATCATCCAGCCCGCGATGATGTTCATCGGCAACCTGAACTACGTCCTGGTGGCGGTGGTCGGCGGTCTGCGCGTCGCGTCCGGCGCGCTGTCCATCGGCGACGTGCAGGCGTTCATCCAGTACTCCCGGCAGTTCAGCCAGCCGCTCACCCAGGTCGCCTCCATGGCCAACATGGTGCAGTCCGGCGTCGCCTCGGCGGAGCGGGTCTTCGAGCTGCTGGACGCCGAGGAGCAGGAGCCGGACGCCGCCCGGCCGCAGCGCCCCGGGCACGTCAGCGGCCATGTCGTCTTCGAGGACGTCTCGTTCCGCTACGAGGACGACAAGCCGCTCATCGACGCCCTGTCGCTCGCCGTCCACCCGGGCCAGACGGTGGCGATCGTCGGCCCGACCGGCGCCGGCAAGACCACGCTGGTCAACCTGCTGATGCGGTTCTACGAGGTGCGCGGCGGCCGGATCACCCTGGACGGCGTGGACATCCAGGCGATGACCCGGGAGGGGCTGCGCTCCCACATCGGCATGGTCCTCCAGGACACCTGGCTCTTCGGCGGCACCATCGCCGAGAACATCGCCTACGGCGCTCCCGAGGGCACCTCGATGGACAAGATCATCGAGGCGGCCAAGGCCACCCACGTGGACCGCTTCGTGCGGACCCTGCCCGACGGGTACGACACCGTCATCGACGACGAGGGCGGCAACGTCTCGGTGGGCGAGAAGCAGCTCATCACCATCGCCCGGGCGTTCCTCGCCGAGCCGGCGATCCTGGTCCTGGACGAGGCCACCAGCTCGGTCGACACCCGCACCGAGGTGCTCATCCAGCACGCCATGGCGCGGTTGCGCACCGGCCGCACCAGCTTTGTGATCGCGCACCGGCTGTCCACCATCCGTGACGCGGACCTGATCCTGGTCATGGAGTCCGGCGCGATCGTGGAGCAGGGCACGCACGACGCCCTGCTGGCGGCGGACGGCGCCTACGCGAAGCTGTACGCGGCGCAGTTCGCGGAGCCGCTGGCGGAGGCGGAGTGACCGCCCGCGGCTGAAGCCCGGCCGTCGGTCCGTGCGCGACGGTCCTGTCGACGGCCCGTAGCACCCGGCGGCGGCCCGTACCTCTCCCGGTACGGGCCGCCGCCGTGGTCACGTCGCCTGTTCCGCCACCCGTTCGGCCGTCCATGCCGCGATCCGTTCGAGGAGTTCCCGGGGCGCCGCGTTCTCCGCGTGGCCGAAGCCGCGCTCCAGCCACAGCGTGCTGGTCGCCGGGTCGGCGGCCGCGGCGAGCATCCGGGGGTGGTCCAGCGGGAAGTACGGGTCCCGGTCGCCGTGCACGACGAGCAGCGGGGTGGGCGTGATCCGCGGGACGGCCGCCACGGGGGAGAGCGGCACGGGGTCCCAGTCCTCCGGGTGGACACGGGTGCGCAGCCCCAGGCGGGACACCAGGCGCCCCGTGGGCCGCGTCACCACCCAGTGCAGCCTGCGCATCGAAGCCGTACCGCGGTAGAACCACCGCGCGGGAGCGCTCACCGACACCACCGTGTCGGTATGCGCATCCGTGCGCCCCTCGCGCGCCCCTCCGTAGAGCGCGGCGTGCCGCAGCACGACCGAGCCGCCCATCGAGAAGCCCACGGTCGCGACCCGGCGGTAGCCCAGGGCGCGCGCCCAGCCGACCGCCGCGGCCAGGTCCAGCACCTCGCGGTCGCCGACCGTGGAGCGCCCGCCGGACCGCCCGTGGCCCCGGAAGGAGAACGTGATCACGCCCGCACGCTGGGCGAAGACCGCGGCTGCCCGGCGCAGCGCGGGCCGCTCCAGCGCCCCGGTGAAGCCGTGCGCGAGGACGACGGCCAGACCGTCCGCAGGGGTGCCCGAGGGGGCGTGCGACGGCAGGTGAGCGGCGTCGATCCGGACCCCGTCCGCCGTCAACAACGACGTGCGCCGGCCACTCGAAGTGATCGACGGAACACAAGATCGCGCAAAATCCGCCTCGGGTCCGGAAGTCATGTGGGCTATTCTGCTGGGCAAGAAGGATCCGGGCAGCGTTGCCCCCGGGTCCTTTTGTGCTTTCACCCGCGTTCACGCGCGGATGAGCGCACCGGCGCTCCACAGGGCCCTGAACGGGGCTCGGGAGCCACCCGTACGAAGCAGTGCCGCATACGCCCCCATGGCCAGGAGCGGGCATGGGAGGGGCCCCGTTCGCAGGGACCGAGGAGGAACCAGACGCAATGGGCGAGCGAAGCGTGCAGGACACCAAGGGCAGTAAACGGCCGGCCGGGACCCGGGCGGGTGATCGGCGATGAGCTCGCTGCTACTGCTGACCAACGCCCTCCAGCCCTCGACGGAGGTGCTCCCCGCGCTCGGCCTGCTGCTGCACAGCGTGCGGGTCGCCCCCGCCGAGGGACCGGCCCTGGTGGACACCCCCGGGGCCGACGTCATACTGATCGACGGGCGGCGCGACCTGCCGCACGTACGGTCGCTGTGCCAACTGCTGCGGTCCACCGGCCCCGGCTGCCCCCTCGTGCTGGTGGTGACCGAGGGCGGTCTGGCCGCCGTCACCGCGGACTGGGGCATCGACGACGTGCTGCTCGACACCGCGGGCCCGGCCGAGGTCGAGGCCCGGCTGCGGCTGGCCATGGGGCGCCAGCAGATCACCGTCGACGACAGCCCGATGGAGATCCGCAACGGCGATCTGTCGGTGGACGAGGCGACCTACAGCGCCAAGCTCAAGGGCCGGGTCCTGGACCTGACCTTCAAGGAGTTCGAGCTGCTCAAGTACCTGGCGCAGCACCCGGGCCGGGTCTTCACCCGCGCCCAGTTGCTCCAAGAGGTCTGGGGCTACGACTACTTCGGCGGCACCCGCACCGTGGACGTGCACGTCCGTCGGCTGCGGGCGAAGCTGGGGCCCGAGCACGAGTCGCTGATCGGCACCGTACGCAACGTCGGCTACCGCTTCGTCACGCCGGAGAAGCCCGAGCGCGCGGCGGAGGACAAGGAGCCGCAGGGGCGGCGCGGCGGCCGGGCCGCGGTGAACGGCGACGGTCCGCAGGACGGCGCGGGCGCGGGCGTGCGCCGTTCCGCGCCCTCGCGCGCCGGCGCCGGGAGGGAAGCCGCCGTGGCTCGGCCTGCCAAGAGTTGAGGCCACCCGCGTAGACTGCCGCGCGTGGCCAAGGTGACGCGGGATGATGTGGCAAAACTGGCGGGTACCTCGACCGCCGTGGTGAGTTACGTCATCAACAACGGACCGAGGCCGGTCGCCCCGGCCACGCGCGAGCGGGTGCTCGTCGCGATCAAGGAGCTGGGGTACCGCCCGGACCGGGTCGCCCAGGCGATGGCGTCCCGGCGTACGGACCTCATAGGACTGATCGTGCCGGACACCCGGCAGCCGTTCTTCGCGGAGATGGCACACGCCGTCGAGCAGGCTGCCGCCGAGCGCGGAAAGATGGTCCTGGTCGGCAACGCCGACTATCTCGACGAGCGCGAAGTGCACTATTTGCGCGCCTTTTTGGGGATGCGGGTGGCCGGGCTGATCCTGATCAGCCAGGGGCCCAGTGAGCACGCGGCGGCCGAGATCGACGCCTGGGACGCCCGGGTGGTGCTGCTGCACCGGCGGCCCGACGCCATCGACGACGTGGCCGTGATGACGGACGACGTCGGCGGCGCGCAACTGGCGACCCGGCACCTGCTGGAGCACGGTCATCCGTACGTCGCCTTCCTCGGCGGCACGGAGCAGACCCCGAAGTCCGGCGACCCGGTGACCGATCACCTGGAGGGCTGGCGCCGGGCGATGGAGGAGTCCGGAAAGTCGCTCGAAGGGCGTTATTTCCAGGCGCCGTACAACCGTTACGACGCCTACCGGGTCGCCCTGGACCTGCTGGCCGGTCCGGACCGGCCGCCGGCCATCATGTGCGCCACCGACGACCAGGCGATCGGCGTCCTGCGGGCCGCCCGCGAGCTGCGCATCGACGTACCGGGCGAACTGGCGGTGGCCGGATTCGACGACGTCAAGGAAGCCGCGCTGACCGACCCGCCGCTGACCACGGTCGCCTCCGACCGGGAGGCGATGGCGCGGGCGGCGGTCGACCTGGTGCTGGACGACGGCCTGCGGGTGGTCGGATCGCGGCGCGAGCGGCTGCGGCTGTTCCCGGCCAGACTGGTGGTCCGGGGGTCGTGCGGCTGCGGCCCGGCCGCCGCCGGCGCGGTGCCGGCCGCCGAGCGCGCCGCCCGCGGCTGATCTTCCTTACACCGGGCATACCTACTTCTGTCGGGCCTCTCAGGGCGTTCTCAGACGGTTCTCATGGTCGGCTCGCACAGTCGGGTACATGACCGAAACCTACCGCCGCAGTGGCGACGAGACTCCTCAGCACCAGGGTTACGCCCACGGGCCGCAGGCGCAGGGCGGGACGAGCGGGACGGGTTACCCGCCTCCGCCGCCCCACCCGCCGTACGCCGCGCCGCAGCCGGCGGCCGGCACCCCCGAGGGCCCCGGCACCCCCGGCGGCACCGCCGGTTTCGGCGGCTCGGGCGGTCCGGGTGGACCGGACGGCCCCGACAGCACCGGCGCCCCCGCGCCGCGCCGCCGGGCCCGCCGCCCCGTCGCCCTGATCGCCGCCGTGGCGCTCGCCTCCGGTCTGATCGGCGGCGGCAGCGCCGCCCTGATCGGCAGCGCCACGGACCGGCCGCAGACCAACACCACCACCCCGGCCGTCAACGCGGGCTCCGCCAAGAGCAGCGGCAGCGTCTCCGCGGTGGCCAAGGCCGTCACCCCCGCGATAGTCGAGATCAAGGCGCGGACGGCGAGCGGCGAGTCCACCGGCTCCGGCGTGGTCATCACCCCGGACGGCGAGATCATCACCAACAACCACGTGGTGGCCGGCGCCTCCTCGGTCGAGGTCACCTTCAGCGACGGCACCAAGAAGCAGGCCGACGTGGTGGGTACCGACCCGGACAAGGACCTGGCCCTGATCAAGGTCAAGGGCGCCAAGAACCTCACCACCGCCTCGCTCGGCAACTCCGACAACCTGGCGGTCGGCGACGAGGTCGTGGCCATCGGCTCCCCCGAAGGGCTCACCGGCTCGGTCACCAGCGGCATCGTCTCCGCCCTCAAGCGCGATGTGACGGTCCCCAAGGACGACGGCCAGGAGCGGCAGCCGCAGCGGGGCGGGCCGGGCTGGCCGTTCGAGTTCGGCGGCGAGCAGTACAACGGCGACACCGGGCAGTCGAAGACCACGTACAAGGCCATCCAGACCGACGCGGCGCTCAACCCCGGCAACTCCGGCGGCGCGTTGATCGACATGAAGGGCCAGGTCATCGGCATCAACTCGGCCATGTACTCGCCCAGTTCCGCGCAGGGCAGCAGCTCGGCGGGGAGCGTCGGCCTCGGCTTCGCCATCCCGATCAACACCGTCAAGGCGGACCTCGACAACCTGCGGGCGGGCGGCAGCAACAAGAGCTGAGACGGCGGCCCCCCTCCTCTCCCCTTCCCTCTCCTTCCCCCGCCCCGAACCTCACGCACGAGAGGACCCCCATGGCCAGCAAGATCACCGTCCCGGTCCACCGCGCCCGCCGTGCCGTCGCCGCCGTCATCGCCTGGAGCGCGGGCGCGAAGCGGCACAGCGCGGGCGTGCTGACCGTCGACCACGGCGCGGACGCCCGTACCGGCCCCGCCGACCTGGACCTGGCCCTCGACCTGGCCGAGGCCGACGCCCGGGTGCGGCCGGCCCGCGCCGGGCGTCCCACCGAGGTCGCGGCGGTCGCGCGGCCGCGCCCCAAGCGGGGCAGCGCGGCGGGTACGGCCCGGCCGCCCCGGGCCGCCGCCCGGAGATGACCGGCGCGCCCGCCCACCCCGGCGCCGACCCCCGCGCACCGGGCGCCGTGCGGACCACCGACGAGACCGTGCCGAGCGACGTACCCCGGCCGCCGGCGTGCGAGGCTGACATGCTGGACCGCGGAACCCCCGGTCAGCCGCCCACACCCACACCCGAGGTAGTCACAGCGATGAGTCCCGCCGAGCACGGTGACCAGCCCGCCCGCATCCTGATCGTCGACGACGAGCCCGCCGTCCGGGAGGCGCTGCAGCGCTCCCTCGCCTTCGAGGGCTACGGGACCGAGCAGGCCGTCGACGGACTCGACGCGGTCGAGAAGGTCGCCTCCTACGACCCCGAACTCATCGTGCTGGACGTGCTGATGCCCCGGATGGACGGGCTGACCGCCGCCCGGCGGCTGCGGGCGAGCGGCGTGACCGTACCGATCCTGATGCTGACCGCCCGCGACACGGTGGGCGACCGGGTCACCGGGCTCGACGCGGGCGCCGACGACTACCTCGTCAAACCCTTCGAACTGGACGAACTCCTGGCCCGTATCCGCGCGCTGCTGCGCCGCACCTCGTACGCGGCGGCAGCCGGCGCGCAGCCCGCCGAGGGGGAGGCGCTGACCTTCGCCGACCTGCGGATGGACCTGGCGACGCGGGAGGTGACCCGCGGGGGGCGGCAGGTCGAGCTGACCCGTACCGAGTTCACCCTGCTGGAGATGTTCCTCGCGCACCCGCGCCAGGTGCTCACCCGGGAGCAGATCCTCAAGGCCGTCTGGGGCTTCGACTTCGAACCGACCTCCAACTCCCTCGACGTGTACGTGATGTACCTGCGCCGCAAGACGGAGGCGGGCGGCGAACCGCGGCTGGTGCACACGGTGCGCGGCGTCGGGTACGTGCTGCGCTCCGAGGGCGGCGCCGAATGAGCCACGTGCCCGCCCAGGGCGGTACCGCCCCGAGCGGCGGTGCGTGGCGGCGCCTGAAGGAGCGCGTCGTGCACCGCTACCGGCTGCTGCCGCTCCGCTCCCGGCTGGCCCTGCTCACCGCGGTCGCCGTCGCGCTGGCCGTGGCCGCCTCGGCGGCCGCCTGCTGGCTGGTGACCCGGGACCGGCTGACCGAGCAGTTGGACGAGACGCTGGCCAACCAGACCGTGTCGGCCAGCATCGTGCAGGCACTGGGCGACAAGTGCACCGGTTCGCTGCCCGGCAACGTCTGGCTGGGGGTGCCGACCGACTACACGATCCAGATCGTGACCCCCGACGGCAACGTCTGCACGTCGTGGTCGAAGACCGCCATCCCCGCGCAGAAGGCGGACGTGGACGTGGCCAGGGGTCTGTCCAAGCAGTCGTTCCACACCACCCGGACCGACGAGGGCAAGGAGATGCGGGTCCTCACCCGCTCCTACGGAGGCCCGCTGACCGACCGGTTCGGCCCGCAGGTCGCGATCTCCGTCGCGACCCCCATGGACCCGGTCACCGACCCCCTCAACCAGCTCGCCCTGATCCTGCTGATCGTCACCGGCGTCGGTGTCCTCGGCGCCGCCACCGCGGGCCTGTGGGTGGCCCGGGCCGGACTCAAACCCGTGGACCGGCTCACCGAAGCCGTCGAACACGTCGCCCGTACGGAGGACTTGACGATCCGCATCCCCGCCGAGGGCGAGGACGAGATCGCCCGCCTCTCGCGCTCCTTCAACTCCATGACCGCCGCGCTGGCCTCCTCCCGGGACCTCCAGCAGCAGTTGATCGCGGACGCCGGGCACGAACTGCGGACGCCGCTGACCTCGCTGCGCACCAACATCGACCTGCTGGTACGCAGTGAACAGTCCGGCCGGCAGTTGCCCGCCGAGGACAAACAGGCGCTGCTGACCTCGGTGAAGGCGCAGATGGGGGAGCTGGCCGCACTCATCGGCGACCTCCAGGAACTCTCCCGCACACCGGAAGCCCGGCCGGGCGGCGCGGCCTCCGTACCGGTGGTCGCGCTGCACGACGTCGTGGACTCGGCCCTGCGCCGCGCCCGGCTGCGCGGCCCCTCCCTGGACATCACCGCCGAGCTGGACCCCTGGTACGTACGGGGCGAACCGGCGGCCCTGGAGCGCGCGGTGGTCAACCTGCTGGACAACGCGGTCAAGTTCAGCGCGGCGGACGGCGCCGTCGAGGTCGCGCTGCACAAGGGCGAGCTGCGGGTACGCGACCACGGCCCCGGCATCCCGGAAGAGGAACTGCCGCACGTGTTTGAACGCTTCTGGCGCTCGCCGTCCGCCCGCAGCCTGCCGGGCAGCGGCCTCGGCCTGTCGATCGTGGCCCGTACGGCCTACCAGGCGGGCGGCAGCGTCGAGCTGCGGGCGCCGGCGGGCGGCGGCACGGAGGCGGTGCTGAGCCTGCCGGGGGCGGCTGCCCCGCCGCCGGAGCTGCCGTAGCCGGTGGCCGGTGGCCGCGGGCCCCCGCCCCGTGGCCACCGGCTACTTCTTGCCCTTCGCCGCGCTGCCGATCGGCAGCCCGGAGCCGGTGATCCGCACCCGGATGCCGTCCTTCTCCACGGAGATGTCACGCAGCCGCACGTCACCCGGCGTGTCGGGCAGCCGGAAGGACAGCGACAGCCGGTCCGCCAGTTGCGGCTTGGTCAGCCCGGACAGCGCGCCCAGGATCTTCGGGTCGATGCCGACCTTCTGGAGCAGCCACGGGTGGTCGACCACGACATCGACGAGGTTGACCTGCATGAGCTGCTCGATGAAGCGCGGCGCGCCGGTCAGCTCGTGCAGCTTCTTCTCGTTGCGCAGCGCGTCGTCGATGGCCTGCTGCGGGATGCCCAGGCGCTCCGCGATGGCCGGCACCGCCAGCAGCGACTTCACCTTGGCGGCCTGCCGGCTCACCTCGGCCGCGGCCTTGCGGGTCAGCCGCAGCCCCTCCTCCTTGCCGGTGCCGGGCCGGTAGACGGCCACGTCGGCGATGTCCAGGCGCATCTTGCCGATGTCGGTGGAGATCCCGCGGTCCCCGGCCTGCCGGATGTGCGCCTCCGCCCGTACGCGCAGCTCGTGCCCGGCGATGGGGAGCTGTCCCACGGCCCGTACGGAGTTGGGGCCGAGTTCGCTGAACCGGACCTGTGAGGCGCCCAGTTCCCGGTTCATGTCGTCGAACGACAGCAGTACGGTGCCCTGCACGGAGCCGACCGTCGCGCCGGTGAGGGAGGCGGGCAGGTCGCCGTCGAGCCGTACGTCCCGCGCGCTCGCCTCGACCTTGGCCAGCGACACCCGGTCGGCCGCCAGGTCCGGCACGGTGACGTCCACCCGGTCGAGCCGCTTGCCGAGCACCTGCGTCAGGAAGGGGAAGCCCTTGATGTCGACTTCCGGGTTGGCGTTCAGGTGCAGGGAGTTCTTCAGCTGCTCCTCGGCCTTGTTCTGCGCGTACAGCACGGCGAACCGGTCCGAGAGCGCCAGGAACGCCCCACACACCAGGAGCGCGATCAGGAGTTTCACCGTCTTCGACACCGCCGCGAACCGCCTGATCCCGCGCTTGCGGCGGCGGTGGTTCGGCGGCGTCCAGGCGTGCGGGTCGTCCTCGTCGGAGCGCAGGCCCAGGCCCAGCGGATCGTCGCTGTCGTCGCGCTCGTTGAGGTAGGTGCGCCGGGTGAGCGGCGCGACGCCCGTCGTCCCGTCCGCGCCGGGCTCCGGCTCGGGGTCGGCCAGGGCGGCGAGGTCCGCATACGGATTGATCTTCTCGAACCGCGCGGTGTCGCCGGTGCCGCCGGTATCACCGGTACCGGCTGTACCGGCCGTACTGCCCATATCGCCCGTGCTGCCCTGTTCGTCACGCGTGGCCGCGGTGGGGGACCGCCGGTCCGCCGCTGCCGTCTGCGCTGGTGTCCGTGGTTCCGATGGGTCCGGTGTGGGGGAGGGGTTCGAGGAGGGTGAGGGTATGCGTGTGGGGATGCGCATCAGGACATCCCACCACGGTGACGGCCCTCGAACGCAAGTCCTACTGGCGGTAAGTGAGGTATACGCGGGCTTGTCCCGTCCGCTTGGCCGGAACCCGCCGGTGCCGGCGCCCGGGAATTCCCGCCGTGGCCAGGCGTTGACCAGTGTCGGCACTCCTGTGTCAGTACGCGTACGCCAGCACTCGTACCACGCCTCCTGAAAGGGCGCAGCGATGATCGTAGTAACCGGGGCCACCGGCAACATCGGCCGGAGTCTGGTCGGCCGACTCCTCGCGGAGGGCGCCTCCGTACGGGCCCTGACCCGCGATCCCGAGCGGGCCGGGCTGCCGTCCGGCGCCGAGACGGTACGGGCGGACCTCACCGACCCGGCCGCGCTCGACCCGGCCCTGCGCGGCGCCGACGCGCTCTTCCTCAACCTGGCCGCGGGCGGCGGCGACGCGGGCCCCGCGATCGTCGAGGCGGCGGTGCGGGCCGGCGTGCGCCGCATCGTCCTCAACTCCTCGATAGCCGTCACCGACGGCCCGGAGGACGACGACAACTTCGTCTCGCGTATGCACAGCGTCGCCGAGCGCGCGGTCCGGGCCTCCGGCCTGGAATGGACCTTCGTGCGCGGCGGCGCGTACGCCACCAACGCGCTGATGTGGGCCGAGGAGATCCGGGACAGCGGCGTGGTGCGCGACCCGCTGCCGGACGCCGTGACCTCGCCCGTGCACGAGGACGACCTCGCCGCCGTCGCCGCGGTGGCCCTCCTGGACCGTACGGGCGCCCACACCGGCCAGGCGTACGTGGTCACCGGCCCGGAGGCCCGCACCAGGGCGGAACAGGTCGCCGACATCGGCCGCGTCCTCGGCCGCCCCACCCGGCTGGAGGTGGTCTCCGCCGAACAGGTGGCCGAGGAGCGCGCGACACCGGTCCTGCCCAAGGAAGCCCTGCTCGAACTCTTCGGCCTCTTCGCCACCACCGTCGGCACCACCCCGCCGATCACCGACACCGTTCAGCAGGTCACCGGCCGCCCGGCCCGGACCTTCGAACAGTGGGCCCGGGACCACGCGGCCGACTTCCGCTGATCCGCGCGGCGGTCCGGTCGTCCGCACCCGAAACCGGGCCCGGGGGGCAAGCCGGAACGCGAGCGGCTTGCCTTCCTTCCCGCGCAGGCCACAGGAGTTGTCAGTGGTGGCTGTCAGACTGCGGTCATGACTGACAACGCTGTTAAGGGACCGGCCAGTTACTTCCCGTCGATCGAGAAGAAGTACGGGCGGCCGATAGCCGAGTGGAAGGAGCTCCTGCGTGCGTCGCCGCTGAGCAAGCACATGGAGCTGGTCGGCTGGCTCAAGGGCGAGCACGGGATGGGGCACGGGCATGCCGACGCGCTGGTCGCGCACACCCTGGTGGAAGCCAAGGGGGAGTAAGGGCCGGGCGGGGCGGCGTCCCGTCAGAAGCCGACCCGCGTGCGGTCGTCGATGCGGGCGACCGACTCCTGGCCGAAGCGCTTCATGTAAGCGGTGCGGATCTGCTCGATCTTGGGGTTGCTGGGGCCGGACTGGGAGGTGGGGTAGAGGAGGATCAGTTCGTACGAGCGCTCGCGCTCGATCGTGCCGTGCGCGTCGCGGTACTGGCCGTACCCGTCCTGGACGGTGAGGCCGTCGGGGAAGCGCGGTGTGACGAACTGGTCGACGAAGGCGTGGAACTCCTTGTCGGTGACCGGCGGGCCCCCGTCGGGGCGGGCGGTGCCGAACAGGAGGCTGGTCTCGATGTACGGGCGGCCCTCCACGGACTTCTGGGGCGCTGCGGCGGCCGTGCGCGCGGGCCGGTCCTCCTCGGCCAGCGCCGCGTACGCGGTGGGGGCTCCGGCGCCCAGGAGCGCGGCGCTCAGCACGAGGGCGGCCAGACGCAGGCGGGGGCGGGCGGGGGACGTGCGGGGGCGGGAGTCCGTCGGCATGGGCGTGCCCTTCGAGCGGTGGGGGCCGGGGAGAGATGCGCGATCGCCGAGGGTAGCCAGGTGCCGGTGCCGGCGCGCTGTCCGTTCTGGACATCCCGTGGGGGCGGGCGGCTGTGGGGTGGCTTCGCGGGTGGGGTGACGGACGGGGCGGACGGATGACGTACGGCCCGGCGGTAGCGCCTCAGCGCCCCGCCGGGCCGTACGTGAACCCGCCGACGTCCGTTACTTCACGACCCTGATCCGGTCCGCCTTCGGCGGCGCGAGCGGCGCGTCGGCCGAGGAGTGCGCGGTGAGGTACGCGGTCAGGGCGTCCAGGTCGGACGGGCCGACGTACTTGTCCTTGCCCTCCTTGAGGACGGTGAAGCCGTCACCGCCGCCGGCCAGGAACTCGTTCATGGCGACGCGGTAGGTCTTCGCGGGGTCGATCGGGTCGCCGTTCAGCCGCACCGAGTCCTTGACCACCCGGTCGGCGCCGGACCTGGTCAGGTCCAGGGTGTAGGTCAGCCCCTCGGACACCTGGAGGATCTTCGGTGACGCCTCGTTCGCTCCGCCGACCTGCTGCTGGAGCGCGGTCAGCAGTTGCGCGCCGGTGAGGGTGACGACGTCGGTCAGGTTGGTGAAGGGCTGCACGGTGAACGCCTCGCCGTACGTGACGACGCCGTCCCCCTCGCTCGCGGACGCCTTGTAGGCCAGGTCCGAGCGGATTCCGCCGGGGTTCATCAGGGCGAGCTGCGCACCGCCCTTGTCCGCGGCCCGGGTGGCCTCCAGTTGCGCGTCGGAGATCAGGTCGCCGAGCGGCGACTCCGGGGTCGCCGCGCCGCGGCCGGGGATGTCCGCGGTGACGTGGCCGACCGGCTTGTCCGCCACCGGCGCGGCGAGCTTGTTCCAGCGCTGGATGAGCGCGGTCATGTCCGCGGCCTTGGGCTGGGCGCGGTGCACGACGTGGTTGCGCGCGGCGGCCGACTTCACCGACGTACGGACGATGTCCTTGGTACGGCGGTCGTACGTCAGCGTCGTGTCCGTGTACAGCTTGCCGAACGAGGCCGCCGAGGTGACGGTGCGCGGCATCCCGGACGGGTCCGGGACCGTGCACGCGTACGCCTGGTGGGTGTGGCCGGTGACCAGCGCGTCCACCTTCGGCGTGACCTTCTTGGCGATCTCCGCGATCGGCCCCGAGATGCCGGCGCCCGGCCCGGGGCTGTCGCAGTCGTAGTCGTACGCGGTGGAGGCGGGCAGGCCGCCCTCGTGGATCAGCGCGACGATCGACTTCACGCCCTGCCGGTCCAGCTCCTTGGCGTACCGGTCGATGGTCTCGGCCTCGTCGTGGAACTTCAGGCCCTTGACGCCGTTGGCGCTGACCACGTCGGGCGTGCCCTCCAGCGTGACACCGATGAAGCCGATCTTGACGCCCTTGTGCTTCCAGACGGTGTACGGCTTGAGGATCGGGCGGCCGGTCTTCTCGTCGGTGACGTTCGCGGCGAGGTAGGGGAAGTCGGCGCCCCGGAAGCGCTTGCCCTTCTCGTAGCAGCCCTCGGTGGGGTGGCAGCCACCCTTCTGGAGGCGGGTCAGCTCGGCGCGGCCCTCGTCGAACTCGTGGTTGCCGACGGAGGTGACGTCCAGGCCCAGCTTGTTCATGGCCTCGATGGTCGGCTCGTCGTGGAACAGACCGGAGAGCAGCGGGCTGGCGCCCACCATGTCGCCGGCCGCGGCGGTGACCGAGTACGGGTGGCCCTTGCGCGCCGTACGGAGCGCGGTGGCCAGGTACTCGACACCGCCCGCCTCGATCTTCTTCCGGCTGCCGTCGGCCTGCTGCTCCTCGACGGTGCCGGCGGAGCCCTGCGGGGGCTCCAGGTTGCCGTGGAAATCGTTGAAGGAGAGGAGCTGCACGTCGACGGTGCGGGAGGCGTGGCCCCCGCCGTGGCCGTGCCCGTGTCCGGTGTGGCGGGCGTGGGCGGCGGTGGCGGTGGCGGCGGGTTCGGCGCCGGCCGGTGCCGCGGCCGTGATGCCGACGGCGGCGGCGAGCACCGCCGCTCCTACCGTCAGTCTGCGCGTCGTGCGCCGCCGCTGCGGTCTCGGTGACATGAGGAGGGTCTCCCTTGTGGGCTGGTGTCCGAGCGGACGCAGCCTACGGTCAACGCGCGTAGCGGAACAGGGGTGACAGCTGACGGACCGGTGTGCATCGGGTGTACCGGAGCCCGGGCCGTACCCTTCGGAGCATGACTGACGCAGCACAGGACAAGGGCCGGACGGGCCGGCGGGTCGAGGTCACGGACGAGCTGACGCCGGACGCGGCCGCCGCCGCCCTCGCACTGATCGAGCAGGCCGCGGCGACGGACGGGCAGCCCGCCGTGTCCGAACAGGGGCGCCTCCAGCTGCGCGGCGGGCGGCGCGAGGGCGTACGGCATCTGCTGCTGTACGTACCGGGCGGGCCGGACGACGAGGCCGGGGTGCTCGCCGGGTACGCCCAGTTGGAGGACACCGATCCCGTGGAGGCGCCCGCCGCCGAACTGGTGGTGCACCCGTCGCACCGGGGCCACGGCCACGGCCGCGCGCTGGGCACCGGACTGCTGGAGCAGTCCGGCCGCCGCCTGCGGGTGTGGGCGCACGGCGGCCACGCCGCGGCCCGCCACCTCGCCCAGACCCTCGGCATGACGCTCTTCCGCGAGCTGCGGCAGATGCGCCGCCCGCTGAACGGCCTGGAGCTAGCGGAGCCGGTGCTCCCGGAAGGCGTGTCCGTACGGACCTTCCAGCCGGGCAGCGACGACGCGGCGTGGCTGGAGGCGAACGCCGCGGCCTTCGCCCACCACCCCGAGCAGGGCTCGCTGACCCAGCGCGACCTGGACGACCGCAAGGCCGAGCCGTGGTTCGACCCCAAGGGCTTCTTCCTCGCGGAGCGGGACGGCCGGCTGACCGGCTTCCACTGGACCAAGATCCACGCCGCGGAGGGCCTGGGCGAGGTGTACGTGGTCGGTGTGCGGCCGGACGCGCAGGGCGGCGGGCTCGGCAAGGCGCTCACCGCGATCGGGCTGCGGCACCTGGCGGGGCAGGGCGTACCGACGGCGATGCTCTACGTCGACGCGGACAACGTGCCCGCCGTGACCGTCTACGAGCGGCTCGGGTTCACCACGCACGAGACGGACCTGATGTACCGCACGGAGACGTGAGCGTACGAAGGCGTGAGCACGTCGGGTCGTGAGCGCGCGGCGACGTGAGCGCACAGAACACGTCCTCGCCTGTCGTACAGAACTCGGCGCTACGTTTTCCCTACGGGGACAGACCTCGAACTCAACCGATCGTTTGCCGCCGTGAAGCGGTCCAAGGGCGCCGCCGTTCCGTCCTCCGGCTCGGCGGCGCCGCACGTCCCGCTACCCTCCCGGCTGAGTGCCCGCACTCGGCGCGCCCGAATGCGGAGCGCCGGCACGGCCGGGCCGAAACGGCGGCAGACGTAGGAGAGTTCCTTGCCCTTCCATGCCGAAGAGCACACCCGGATCGTGCCGGTGGAGCGCCTGCGGCCGGGGGACCACGCCTTCGCGAGTTACGCGGACGAGGAGTCGCGCTGGTCCACGATCGGCTCGTTCACGCAGACCGGCATCACCCGCGGGGAGCGGGTACTGCTCTTCGCGGACCCCGAGGTGCCCGAAACCACCGTGCTGGAGCACCTGGAGGCGTACGGCCCGCCGGTCGGACCGCCGCTGGAGCGCGGCCAGTTGAAGCTGCTCACCATGGACCGGATGTGGCGGCCGCGGGAGATCTCGGTGGAACGGCAGATGGCCGGGCTGCGGCGGGAGGTCGAGGAGGCGCTGCGCGAGGGGTACCCGACGGTCCGCAGCGCCATCGACATGGCCTGGGTGGCGGCCTTCGGCGCCGACGTCGAACGGGTCCTGTGGCGGGAGAGCAAGGGCTGCCACTACCTGTTCACCGACGCGCACTACACCGAGATCTGCACGTACGACGAGACCCGGTTCAGCGGCGACGTCCTGGACCGGGCGGCGGCCGGCCACCCCACCGCCCTGCTGAAACGCCCCGGCACGCTGCTGGCCCTGCCGATCACGGAGCCCGGCTCCGGCACGTACGGGCTGCGGCTCGTCGGCGAGGCCGACCTGTCCACCCGTGAACCGTTCAACAACGCCCTGCGCCGTATCGCCGACTCGGCGGAGCCGCGCGTCGTCCTGGACCTCACCGAGCTGTCCTTCCTGGACGTCTACTGCGCACGGGCCGTACTGCGGCTGGCCGCCGAGGGCGGCAGACGTGTCGTCATCCGGTGCGACGGCATACACGCCCACACGTTCCTGCTTCTGGGGGCGCTCGACATCCCGCAGCTGACCGTGGAAGGCGAGTGACGCATGGGACCGACGACCCAGGGTTCCCCCGCCGGGGGCCCGCAGAGGCCGCCAGGGCCGAGCGTGCACCTCGCCGCCGACCACTGCCTGGAGGCCGACTTCACCTCGGCCGACCTGCCGCGGCTGCGCGTCGCACTCGGCGAGTACGCCGCACGCCTGGGCCTGGCCGGGAACCGCCACAACGCCCTGCTGCTGTCCGCCAACGAACTGGCCGACAACGCGGTCCGGCACGCGGGAGGAGGCGGGCTGCTGAAGCTCTACCGCAGGGGGACGCTGGTGTGCTGCCGCGTCTCCGACAGCGGGCCGGGCTTCGACGCGTCCGTCATCCCCGAACGGCCGCCCGGACTGGCGGAGTCCACAGGCTGGGGACTGTGGACCGTACGCCGGCTCACGGACGGCCTGGAGGTCGGCCCGGGCAGCGGCCCCGGCCCGCGGGGCGCCGTCGTCACGTGCTGCGTACGACTGGCGTCCGCGGCGGACTGAATGCAGGACGGGCCGCTGTACGGGATCACCGGGCCGCTGTACGAGATCGCCGGTCCGTTGACGGCCCGGGCCGCCGAGCACGGCACCACCGTCGTGATGTCCCCGCACGCCCGCGCCGGGCTCGGCGGCCGGCCCTGCCCGCCGTGCGGGTGCTGCGGCCCCGCTGAACGGGTGATTCCGTGGCCCCGGTCCGGCCCTCAGCGATCTCACGCAGACCCCGGCCCGCGTGCCCTGCAACCACTGCGGAGCGGTCGGCCTCGTGCCCGACGCCCTCCTCAACGCGGACACGACGACCGAGTTGGTGCCCACGCTCCCGGTGAAGCAGGCTGTACGGAGTGCCGCGGCGTGCGGGCGCCGTCCCGCCAGGCCGTGTTGCCCGCCGCGTGCCGGGCCACCAGCGCCTTGGTGCCGTGGGCACGCCGGGGGCGCACGCCAGAGCGACCGAGCGCCCCCTTGCGCGCCCCAGGGGGCGCGCCCCCTGAAACGCAAGGCACGGGAATGTAAACACCGGGGAGTAGCGGCCCGCTTGCCTGGCCGCCACGTCCGCGTTACCGGCGATTCAACGTCGCTTGCGAGCATCACTGGATGCAGCCCGCTGTCCCGAATGCCGCCGGCCGCCGCCTGCGCCCCGTACCGGAACCCGTACCGGCTCCGTCCGACGGGCTGACAGAGCCTCCGGCGCGGAAGAATAAGGCCATGAACCAGCAGCCCAGCGCCCAGGACACGGACCGGACCGAGCCGACCACGTCCCGGACGGCGGCCCACCTGCCGCCGTCCGCGCAGCCGTCGGTGGGCTCCATAGCGGCGCACCGCCCGCACGCGGTCGCCGTGCCGGTGCCCGAGCTGGAACCCGACCTCGACGCGGACCTGGACGACTACGAGGAGACCGGCGCGGCGGGCGCCGACGGTGCGGAGCTGCCCGCCGGACGTTTCCTGGACCGCGAACGCAGCTGGCTGGCGTTCAACGAGCGGGTGCTGGAACTGGCCGAGGACCCGGCCACGCCGCTCCTCGAACGGGCCAACTTCCTCGCGATCTTCGCGAGCAACCTCGACGAGTTCTTCATGGTGCGCGTCGCGGGCCTCAAGCGGCGCATCGCGACCGGCGTCGCCACCCGCTCCGCCTCCGGCCTCCAGCCCCGTGAGGTGCTGGACCTCATCTGGACCCGCTCCCGCGAACTCATGGCCCGGCACGCGGCCTGCTACCAGCAGGACGTCGCCCCCGAGCTAGCCGACCGGGGCATTCACCTGATCCGCTGGCCCGAGCTGACCGAGAAGGAGCAGTCCCGGCTGTTCACGCTGTTCCGCCAGCAGATCTTCCCGGTGCTCACCCCGCTCGCCGTCGACCCGGCCCACCCGTTCCCGTACATCTCCGGCCTCTCCCTCAACCTGGCCGTCGTGGTGCGCAACCCGGTCAGCGGCCACGACCACTTCGCGCGGGTCAAGGTCCCGCCGCTGCTCTCCCGCTTCCTGGAGGCCGCGCCGCAGCGGTACGTGCCCATCGAGGACGTGATCGCCGCCCACCTGGAGGAGCTGTTCCCCGGGATGGAGGTGCGGGCGCACCACATGTTCCGGGTCACCCGCAACGAGGACCTCGAAGTCGAGGAGGACGACGCGGAGAACCTCCTCCAGGCACTGGAGAAGGAGCTGATGCGGCGCCGCTTCGGGCCGCCGGTCCGCCTGGAGGTCGAGGAGTCCATCGACCCGGCCGTGCTGGACCTGCTCGTCCAGGAGCTGAAGGTCTCCGACTCCGAGGTCTACCCGCTGCCCGGACCGCTGGACCTGACCGGCCTGTTCGGCATCGGCGCCCTGGACCGGCCGGAACTGAAGTACCCCAAGTTCGTGGCGGGCACCCACCGCGACCTCGCCGAGGTCGAATCGGCGTCCGCGCCCGACATCTTCGCCGCGCTGCGCGCCCGTGACGTCCTGCTGCACCACCCGTACGACTCGTTCTCCACCTCCGTCCAAGCGTTCCTGGAGCAGGCCGCCGCCGACCCGGACGTCCTCGCCATCAAGCAGACGCTGTACCGCACTTCGGGCGACTCGCCGATCGTCGACGCGCTGATAGACGCCGCCGAGTCCGGCAAGCAGGTGCTCGTCCTCGTGGAGATCAAGGCGCGCTTCGACGAACAGGCCAACATCAAGTGGGCGCGCAAGCTGGAGGAGTCGGGCTGCCATGTCGTGTACGGGCTGGTCGGCCTCAAGACGCACTGCAAGCTGTCGCTCGTCGTCCGCCAGGAAGGCGAGATGCTGCGCCGCTACTCCCACGTGGGGACGGGCAACTACCACCCCAAGACGGCCCGGCTGTACGAGGATCTGGGGCTGCTGACCGCCGACCCGCAGGTCGGCGCGGACCTCTCCGACCTCTTCAACCGGCTCAGCGGCTACTCCCGCCGGGAGACCTACCGGCGGCTGCTGGTCGCCCCCAAGTCCCTGCGGGACGGCCTGGTGCAGCGCATCACCAAGGAGATCGCGCACCACCGTGCCGGGCGGCCCGCCTACGTGCGCGTCAAGGTCAACTCGATGGTCGACGAGGCCGTCGTCGACGCGCTGTACCGCGCCTCCCAGGCCGGTGTACCGGTCGATGTGTGGGTACGCGGCATCTGTGCCCTGCGGCCCGGCGTCGAAGGGCTCAGCGAGAACATCCGGGTCCGCAGCGTGCTCGGCCGCTTCCTCGAACACTCCCGGGTGTTTGCCTTCGGCAACGGCGGCGAACCCGAGGTCTGGCTCGGCAGCGCCGACATGATGCACCGCAACCTCGACCGGCGGATCGAGGCGCTGGTACGGGTCACCGACCCGGCCCACCGCGCCGCCCTCAGCCGTCTCCTGGAGATCGGCACGTCGGACGCCACCTCGTCCTGGCACCTGGGCCCGGACGGCGACTGGACCCGGCACGCGGTCGACGCGGACGGCGCGCCGCTGCGCAACGTACAGGAACTGCTCATTGACGCCCGGAGGCGCAGGCGTGGCTCAGCGACATGACTTCCCCCCGCTCCGCTACGAGCCCGCGGGGCCCGGCGGCGCGCCTGCCGCCCTGGCCGACGGACCGGCGCGGCCCGGCGGGCCGACGTCCCCCGGCAGCGGCCCGCACCCGTACGGAACCGACGGCTCCGCACTGACCGGACGCACCGCCCGCGACGTCCTCGCCGCCTATCTGCACCACC
Organism: Streptomyces sp. NPDC026394; assembly: GCF_055567735.1. Taxonomy (NCBI): domain Bacteria; kingdom Bacillati; phylum Actinomycetota; class Actinomycetes; order Kitasatosporales; family Streptomycetaceae; genus Streptomyces; species Streptomyces sp. NPDC026394. The sequence goes on along the minus strand of NZ_JBVHPX010000013.1, from coordinate 185,811 downwards.
GGGCGACGGACTTCCTGCGCAGCCTGCGCGCCCACGGGGAGAGCGGCCCGGACGCGGAGAGCGCCCGTGAGGCGGCCCGCCGACTGCGGTCCGCCGCCCGGCGGATCGGTGGCGCACTGCACACCTTCCGCCCGCTCACGGACGAGAGGTGGGCCGACCATCTGCGCGGCGAACTGGCCTGGCTGTCCGGCACCCTGGCCCGCGAACACGCCGGAACGGCACGGCTGGACCGGCTGCTGGGAGCCCTCCAGCGCCTCACCGCCCCCACGGATCTCAGCAGCCCCGCCGCCTCCGCCTCCCGGGACGCGCCGGACCCCGACGCGGCCGAAGCGCTGCTGTCCACCGGGGCCGCGCGCGCCGGCGCCCTGCTGGAACGGCAGATCACCCTCGCCCGCACCCGCGCGCACTCCGCCGCCCTCCAGGCGCTCGGCTCCTCCCGCTTCCACGCCGTCGCCGACGCCGTGGCCGTACTCGCCTCGGAGGCGCCGCTCACCGCCACGGCCGACCGGCCCGCGCCGGACGCGCTGCTCCCGCTGGCCGAACAGGCCCACCGGCGCCTCGCCGAGGCCGTCGCGGCCCTGCCGCTCGCCCGCGCGGGTCAGGCGTACAACGGCGACGCCCTCACCGCCGACTCCCGGCAGGACGGGCCCTGGCACCAGGTACGGCTGCTGGCCCGCCTCAGCCGGTACGCCCAGGAAGTGACCGACCCCGACGACACCGACCCGCGCCTGGCGGAAGCCGGCCGCGCGCTGGAACGCCACCGGGACGCCGCCGAAGCCGCCGCCGCGGCCGCCGCGGCGGCCCGCACCCCGCGCATCGCCCCCGCCACCGCCTACGCCCTCGGCGTCCTGCACGCCGACCAGCGCCACGAGGCCGAAGCGGCCCGCTACGTGTTCGGGCGGGTCTGGCTCCCCGCGCCCGTACCCGAGCCGGGCTCTCCGGTACGGAAGGGATGACGGAGGACATGTCGGTGCCCGCAAAACCCGTCCGCGCGGCCGGCTGCGTCCTGTGGCGCCGGTCCGCCACGGCCGACGGCCTGGAGATCGCCCTCGTACACCGCCCGAAATATGACGATTGGTCGCACCCGAAAGGCAAACTCAAACGCGACGAGGACTGGCTGGCCGGCGCCCTCCGCGAGGTGGCCGAGGAGACCGGGTGGCAGTGCCACCCCGGCGCCCGGCTCCCCAGCACGCACTACCTCGCCAACGGCCGTCCCAAGGAAGTCCGCTACTGGGCCGCCGAAGCCACCCACGGCAGCTTCACCCCGAGCATCGAGGTGGACCGCCTCCTGTGGCTCCCGCCGGACCGGGCCCGCCGTGTCCTGACGCAGGAGCGGGACCGGCGGCTGGTGGACGCGCTGCTGGGGGCGCTCCAGCGGGGACCCGGGGTGCCTTCCTGACCTGGGCTTCTTCGGTTGGCGCGAGGTACGGCGCGGGGGCGTCCCCGCGCCATCGTTCCGTTGCGCCTCAGCAACCTTGAGTCCAGGCTTGTCAATTTTCCTTCTCCGAGCTACAACAGAAGGCAGAAGGGCATCGCACCCAGTGCCTTCGGAAGGAGATGACCCGTGATGCTCATGCGTACCGACCCGTTCCGCGAGTTCGACCGCCTCACCCAGCAGGTGCTCGGGACGACGGCGCGTCCCGCCGCACTGCCGATGGACGCCTACCGGTCCGGGGACGAGTTCGTGATCCACTTCGATCTGCCGGGAGTCGACCCGGAGACCATCGACCTGGACATCGAGCGCAACGTGCTGACCGTCCGCGCCGAGCGAACCCCCACCGCCCCCGAGGGCGCCGAGCTGATCGCGAGCGAACGTACGGCGGGCAAGTTCAGCCGGCAGCTGTTCCTCGGTGACTCGCTCGACAGCGAGCGGGTGGACGCGGCGTACGAGAACGGTGTGCTGACCCTGCGTATCCCGATCGCGGAACGGGCCAAGCCGCGCAAGATCGAGATCGCGGGCGGAAGCTCGCGCAAGCAGATCTCCCACTGAGGTGCGGGACCGGCCCGGCTCGCCGAAGCGGCGGCCGGGCCGAGGCCGGCCACCTCACACCGGCGCGACCGCCTCCCACCGCACGGTGACCTCCCCCTGCCGCCACCGCCGGGGCCCGTCGGCCAGCGGCCACGCCGTGCTCAGGGCGAGGACACTGCGCATCCACCGCTGCCGCGCGCCCAGCGAGGCGTACGGGGCGGCCGCCGCCCACGCCCGGTCGAAGTCGCGCAGGAACGCGTGCACGGGCTGGCCCGGCACATTGCGGTGGATCAGGGCTTTCGGCAGCCGTTCGGCCAGGTCGGACGGGGTTTCGAGCGCGCCGAGGCGGGCCGCGAAGGTGACCGTGCGCGGGCCCTCGGGGCCCAGCGCCACCCACACGTGCCGCCGCCCGATCTCGTCGCAGGTGCCCTCCACCAGCAGCCCGTCCGGCGCCAGCCGCGCGCACAGCCGCTCCCACACGGCGGGCACCTCGTCCTCCGCGTACTGGCGCAGCACGTTCGCCGCCCGGATCAGCACCGGCGCCCGGCGCCCCGGCAGCGGCACCTCGAACCCGCCGTGGGCGAAGGCCAGCCCCGGGCACGCGTACGGTGCCGCGGCGGCGACCCGCGCCGGGTCGATCTCGACGCCGACCACCTGGACGTCGGCCCGCACCGTGCGCAACCGGGCCAGCAGTTCCACCGCGGTCCAGGGCGCGGCCCCGTATCCGAGGTCCACGGCGACGGGGGCGGGGCCGCGGCGCAGTACGGCGGCGTGGGTGGCGGCGATCCAGCGGTCCATGCGGCGCAGCCGGTTCGGGTTGGTGGTGCCGCGGGTCGCGTTCCCTAGGGGGCGGGAGGGCGGGGGAGAGGCGGACGGGCTGCGGACCATGTCCTGACCTTATGCGTCACCGGCCCCGGCTCCACCTTCGCGCCCACTGACCCCGGCCCAACCCCTGTGCCCACTAGCCACAGTCAAACCTCTGTGCCCGTCAGACCCAGCCCAACCTCTGTCCCTACCGGCCTCGTCCCAATCCTTGTACCCATCAACCCCGACCCGACCTTCGTGCCTTCTGCCACCACCCGCCCCACGAGGTCACGCTTTGGCAAAGTGAAGAGGGAGCGGGCTCACAGGGAAATGGATGCGCGGGTTCCGTTGTTACGGGCTTCGGAGGCGCCGCACGCCCCGGCCCAGGCCGTACCGGCTAGGAGGTAGCCCGCAGTGAGCCAATACGTGTCCAGGCTCCGCAGCCGTTCCCACGGTCCGTTCCCGGGCCGCTCCGGGCTGCGCCTGCCGGGCGCGGCCCGCCGCCCGCGCCGGGTCGCCATGCTGAGCGTGCACACCTCCCCGCTGCACCAGCCGGGCACCGGCGACGCCGGCGGCATGAACGTCTACATCGTCGAGCTGGCCAGGAAGCTCGCCTCCCTCAACATCGAGGTCGAGATCTTCACCCGGGCCACGACCGGCACCCTGCCGCCCGCCGTCGAGCTGGCCCCGGGCGTCCTCGTCCGGCACGTGGACGCGGGCCCGTACGAGGGCCTGGCCAAGGAGGAGCTGCCGGCCCAGCTCTGCGCCTTCACGCACGGCGTGATGCAGGCGTGGGCGGGCCACCGGCCCGGCTACTACGACCTGGTGCACTCCCACTACTGGCTCTCCGGTCACGTCGGCTGGCTCGCCGCCGAGCGCTGGGGCGTCCCGCTCGTGCACGCCATGCACACCATGGCCAAGGTCAAGAACGCCGCCCTGGCCGCGGGTGACACCCCCGAGCCCGCCGCGCGCGTCATCGGCGAGACGCAGATCGTGCGCGCCGCCGACCGGCTGATCGCGAACACGGACGAGGAAGCCGCCGAGCTGATGCGGCACTACGAGGCCGGCGCCGACAAGGTCGCCGTGGTGCACCCGGGCGTCAACCTGGACCGCTTCCGCCCCGCGGGACCGGCCGCGCCCTCCGCGGGCGCCCCGGTGACCGACGAGGCCCCGTCCGACACCGCTGCCTCCCGCTCCGCCGCCCGCGCCCGCCTCGGCCTCCCCCAGGACGCCCTGATCCCGCTCTTCGCCGGCCGCATCCAGCCGCTCAAGGCGCCCGACATCCTGCTGCGCGCCGTCGCCGTCCTGCTCGACGAGGACCCGTCCCTGCGCTCGCGCCTGGTCGTCCCGGTGGTCGGCGGGCCCAGCGGCAGTGGTCTGGCCAAGCCCGAAGGGCTGCATAAGCTGGCCGCCCGCCTGGGCATCGCCGATGTGGTCCGGTTCCGGCCGCCGGTCGGCCAGGAGCAGCTCGCCGACTGGTACCGCGCAGCGTCCGTCCTGGTCATGCCGTCCTACAGCGAATCCTTCGGTCTGGTCGCCGTCGAGGCCCAGGCGTGCGGCACCCCGGTGATCGCCGCCGCCGTCGGCGGCCTGCCGGTGGCCGTGCACGACGGCGTCAGCGGCTTCCTCATATCCGGCCACGACCCGGCCGACTACGCCCGCGCCCTCGGCCGCTTCGCCCGCGACACCTCACTGGCCGGCCGGATGGGCGCCGCCGCCGCGCGGCACGCCCGGTCCTTCGGCTGGGACACCGCGGCCGCCGCGACCGCCGAGGTGTACACCGCCGCGATGCAGGAACGACGCCGTCACCTACGATCGCCCCATGGCTGACGAAGCGGCACGACAGGTGATCGAGGCGACTCTCGACGAGGCCGGCCTGACGTGGGAGTCGCCCACCGACGGCACGTACGTGGTGACCCTGCCCGGCACCCGCAAGCTCTCCACGACCTGCTCCCTGATCGTCGGCAAGCACTCCCTGTCCATCAACGCCTTCGTCGTCCGCCACCCGGACGAGAACCACGAAGCCGTGCACCGCTGGCTCCTGGAGCGCAACACCCGTCTGTACGGCGTGAGTTACGCGATCGACAAACTGGGCGACATCTACCTCGTCGGCAAACTGCCGCTCGCGGCCGTCACCCCCGACGAACTCGACCGCATCCTCGGCACGGTCCTGGAGAACGCCGACGGCAGCTTCAACACCCTCCTGGAGATGGGCTTCGCCTCCGCCATCCGCAAGGAGTACGAGTGGCGGGTCGCGCGGGGCGAGTCCACCCGCAACCTCGAAGCCTTCAGCCACCTGACCCGGCGCCCGTCGGCGTAACGCCACCGCGCCGCCGCAGGAACGCTTCCGGCACCGTACGAACCGCGCTCCGGCCACCGTACAAACCGCTCCTGCTCCCGCTCACCGTACGAACCGAATCTCCGGAAAGCGCCCGGAAGGCCCGTCCAGCAGCCCGCTGTCCCGCCCCCGCAGCCACCGGTCGAAGAACGCCGTCACATACGCCCGCTGCGCCGCCACCGAGCGCTCCGGCGCGACCGTACCCACCAGCTCCTCGACGGCCTCGCGCGGGAGCCCCGCCTTCCGGGCCAACTGCGGGACCAGCGACTGCGCGTCCGTGAAGCTCGCGTGCCCGGCGCCGGTCAGGGTGAGATCCAGGTGCCACCCCGAACTGCGCTCCCACACCGCCTTCCAGGACGCGACCGTGTGGTGATCGTCGCCCTCCTTGCCCATGAGGAGCAGCGGGCGGTCCAGTCCGTCCGTGCCGACCGTGGACGGGTTGGCCGGATCGTCGTCCCGCTGGGTGTAGCCCATCACGCCGTCCATGTTCACCGCGGCCCTGATCCGACGGTCGTCATGCATCGCCTGCGCCGCGGTGAACCCACCTCCGGAGTGCCCGAACATCCCGACCGCCCGCAAGTCCAGCACCCCTCCCGGCATCCGCGGCAGCACCACCGCCCGGCCCAACTGGTCCAGCACGAACCGGGTGTCGGCCACCCGCACCGCCGTCAGCTTCTTCAGCAGCGCGACGACCTGCTCCGGCCGCTGCGCTTTCCCGGCCTCCTCCCGCATCCGGCTGTACTCGACCCGTCCGTCCGGGAATTGCACCCCGGGCGCCTCATACGTGTGGTCGATGCTCACGACGACGTACCCACGGGACGCCAACTCGTCGCAGAGCGTGCTGCCGAGCCCGCGCGGATCCGCCGCACCCGGCGAATGGAGAACCACCGGAAAACCCCGCCCACCTGGCTGCGCGACCGGCGCGCCCCGCCACGCATGCGTACGGGTGGCACCCCAGTCGGCCATCCCCTCCGGAATGACCTTCGAAAAGTTGCTCCAAGCCGCGAACGCGGCCGCCTCCCCGGGCAACATCTGCGGCACCCGCGCACACCCACCCGCCGCCCCGGCCGGATAGCGCACGCTCACCATCAGCTCCCGGCAAGCCCGCCCCACCACCCAGGGATCCCGCCGCCCCTCGTCCACCAAGCGAAGGGCCACGCCCCCCACCCCGTACGGCCCAGTCGGCGCCGGCAGCACCATACGGACCGGCACCCCGCCCGAAGCCCCAGCCACCGCCCTCCCGCCTCCAGCCCCGGCCACCGTCCCCCTACCCCCGGAACCGGCCGCCGTCCTCCCACCCCCGGAACCGGCCGCCGCACTCCCGCTCCCGGAACCAGCAAAAGCCAGCCCCGCCACCACGACTCCCATCCCCGTAACCACACAAGCACGCCGCGTACGACCCACCATTCCGCCCCTCCCCGTCCCGTCGCCGTCCTTCGGCTTCCCCCCAACGCTCCCGCAACCCCGAGCACACCGCGACCGTGCCGGCACCCCTGTCGCCCTCCCGCTACCCCGACACCGCCGGCAACCTGTCATGCCCACGCCCTACCCCCCGGCCTCCGGGCCGCGGCGAGCCCATGGCCGGAAGTGGATTACGCTCGAAGGCATGGCCGACGCACCGTACAAGCTGATCCTCCTTCGCCACGGCGAGAGCGAGTGGAACGCGAAGAACCTGTTCACCGGCTGGGTGGACGTCAATCTCAACGAGAAGGGCGAGAAGGAGGCGGTCCGCGGCGGTGAGCTGCTCAAGGACGCCGGCCTGCTCCCCGACGTCGTGCACACCTCCGTCCAGAAGCGCGCCATCCGCACCGCGCAGCTCGCCCTGGAGGCAGCCGACCGCCACTGGATCCCGGTCCACCGCAGCTGGCGTCTGAACGAGCGCCACTACGGAGCGCTCCAGGGCAAGGACAAGGCCCAGACCCTGGCCGAGTTCGGCGAGGAGCAGTTCATGCTCTGGCGCCGCTCTTACGACACGCCGCCGCCGGCCCTCGCCGACGACGCCGAGTTCTCCCAGATCGACGACCCGCGCTACGCGATCATCCCCAGCGACCTGCGCCCCCGCACCGAGTGCCTCAAGGACGTCGTCGTCCGCATGCTGCCGTACTGGTACGACAGCATCGTCCCGGACCTGGCCACCGGCCGCACCGTCCTGATCGCCGCCCACGGCAACTCGCTCCGCGCCCTGGTCAAGCACCTCGACGGCATCTCCGACGCCGACATCGCCGGCCTGAACATCCCCACCGGCATCCCCCTCTCCTACGAACTCGACGCCGACTTCCACCCGGTGAACCCGGGCGGCACCTACCTCGACCCGGACGCCGCCAAGGCAGCCATCGAGGCCGTCAAGAACCAGGGCAAGAAGAAGTAAGCCCCACGCGCACAAGCCCCCTACCTGCGGTTTCGCCGCCGGTGGGGGGCTTCTGCCGGACCGTCGTGCGGGGCACGGCAGGGTCGGGTGCCGACCACCACGGTGCCTCGCCCGGCAGTCTCCCGGGCGAGGCACCGTGCGTCTTGCGGATGCGGTTCTGGTGGCCGCCGGAAGTCGGGTGCGACCGCGGGTGGCGGGCGCTGTCGGTCAGCTGCAGCCGCCGCACTGGCAGGGGCCGCCGGACTGGCAGCCGCAGGAGCAGCTGGGGCCGCAGGCGCAGTTGCCGGGGGCCGGGTTGGGTGCAGGGGAACGCGTCATGACTTGCCTCCTCGGGGAGAGGGCCATCCGAATGTCGTTCGGTGTCCATTGGATGCCCGCCTCGCGAGGCGCATCAACGGCGCGTGGTGGCACGGCCCGCCGCTGTACGGCTCTTGACCGGGGCGTACGTGCCGTGCCGTGCGCGGTGGGGTGCTGCTACGCGCCCTCCACCGGGGCCGGCGGGGCGATCTCGTCCGCGTGTTCGCCGGTGACCAGGTACACGACCCGCTTGGCGACCGACACGGCGTGGTCGGCGAAGCGCTCGTAGTAGCGGCCCAGCAGCGTCACGTCCACGGCCGTCTCGATGCCGTGCTTCCAGCGGTCGTCCATCAGGTGCTGGAAGAGGGTGCGGTGGAGGAGGTCCATCGCGTCGTCGTCCTGCTCCAGCTGGAGTGCGAGGTCGACGTCCTTGGTGATGATGACCTCGGCGGCCTTGGCCATCAGGCGCTGGGCGAGCTGTCCCATCTCCAATATCGTCGCGTGCAGGTCCCGCGGTACGGCCGTGTCCGGGAAGCGCAGCCGGGCCAGCTTGGCCACGTGCTGGGCCAGGTCGCCGGAGCGTTCCAGGTCGGCGCTCATGCGCAGGGAGGTGACGACGATCCGCAGGTCGGTGGCGACCGGCTGCTGGCGGGCGAGGAGGGCTATCGCCCGCGCCTCCAGGTCCCGCTGGAGGTCGTCGACCTTCTCGTCGGCGGCGATGACGGCCTCGGCCAGCTTCAGGTCCGCGTCGAGTATCGCCGTGGTGGCGCGCCCGATCGCGGAGCCGACGAGCCTGGCCATCTCGACGAGGCTCTCGCCGATCGAATCCAGCTCCTCGTGGTACGCGTCCCGCATCAGTGACCTTCTCTCGGTTCGGGTGGTGACGTGTCGCTCGGGGTGGTGAAGTGCCATTCGGCTTGACGGAGTGGGGGCCGGAGTCCCCACGCTCCCACGTTCCGGCCGGAACGCGACCGGTTCTGACCTCCGGAATGAACCGGCGCCGACACCAAGGTGAACTCTGGGCGACGTATGTTCGAGCAGGCCCTCGAACGGCTGGGGAACTGTCACAGCCGACGCATAACCTGGAGTCATGAACGTGGACGCGGCCGTCGCCGCAGTGGCAGCGATCGCCGGACTGTGCACCGGCGTCTTCGCCATGCTGGCGTTCCGCTGGAGCGAGCGGGATCAGGCCAAGCCCACGCGTACGTCGTTGCACACCGACGCGGTCCTGCCGCCCGGTGTGGACACGGTTCTGTCCGTGCTGCGTTCCTCGGCCGTCGTCCTGGACGAGGCCGACGCCGTGGTCAAGGCCAGCTCGGCCGCGTACGCGCTGGGGTTGGTACGGGGCGGGAAGCTGGCCGTCGAGCCGATGCTCCAGATGGCCCGCGACACCCGCCGCGACGGCGAGATACGCCAGGTGGAGCTGGACCTGCCGCGCAGAGGGACGGGCCGGGGCGGCGACGCCCTGGCGGTCTCGGCGCGGGTCGCGCCCCTCGGGTCGCGGCTGGTCCTGCTGCTGGTCGAGGACCTGACCGAGGCCCGGCGCATAGAGGCGGTACGGCGCGACTTCGTCGCCAACGTCAGCCATGAGCTCAAGACCCCGGTCGGCGCCCTGTCCCTGCTGTCCGAGGCCGTCATGGACGCCAGCGACGACCCCGAGGCCGTCGAGCGCTTCGCGGGACGGATGCAGAACGAGGCCACGCGGCTGACCAACCTCGTCCAGGAACTGATCGACCTCTCCCGGGTGCAGAACGACGACCCGCTGGAGGACGCCGAGCCGGTCCGGGTGGACGAGCTGGTCGCGGAGGCGATCGACCGCTGCCGCCAGCAGGCGGGCACGAAGCAGATCACCATGGCCGCCGCCGGCACCGCCGACCTGCACGTCTGGGGCAACCGCGGCCAGCTCGCCGCCGCCCTCGGCAACCTCGTCGAGAACGCCGTCAACTACTCCCCGGCCCGTACCCGGGTCGGTATCGCGGGCCGCCGTGTCCCGGCGCACGGCGGTGGGGGTACCTCCCAGGCTTTCGGCACTGGGGGATTGATCGAGATCGCGGTGACCGACCAGGGCATCGGGATATCGGAGAAGGACCGGGACCGCGTCTTCGAGCGGTTCTACCGCGTGGACCCGGCGCGCTCGCGCGCCACCGGCGGGACCGGCCTCGGCCTCGCCATCGTCAAACACGTGGCCGCCTCGCACGGCGGGGAGGTCACGGTGTGGAGCGCTGAGGGACAGGGCTCCACCTTCACCCTGCGTCTCCCGGAGGCCGGTGCCGTGCGCGATCGCGCACGTCCCGCTTCCGACCCGTCGGCGGAGGGCCTCGACGAAGAGGACCGCCCGTACGAGACCTTCAACGATCCGCTTCCTGCTCACCCTGCCCCGGAGGTCCTTCCGTGACCCGAGTGCTCGTCGTCGAGGACGAGGAATCGTTCAGTGACGCCCTGTCGTACATGCTCCGCAAGGAGGGCTTCGAGGTCGCCGTCGCGGCGACCGGTCCCGACGGCCTGGACGAGTTCGAGCGCAACGGCGCCGACCTGGTCCTGCTGGACCTGATGCTGCCGGGCCTGCCCGGCACCGAGGTCTGCCGTCAGCTGCGCGGCCGCTCCAACGTCCCGGTCATCATGGTGACCGCCAAGGACAGTGAGATCGACAAGGTGGTCGGCCTGGAGATAGGAGCCGACGACTACGTCACCAAGCCCTTCTCCTCCCGTGAGCTGGTCGCCCGGATCCGCGCGGTGCTGCGCCGCCGCGGGGAGCCCGAGGAGGTCTCGCCGCAGGCCCTGGAGGCCGGGCCGGTCCGGATGGACGTGGACCGGCACGTCGTCACGGTCTCCGGCGGCAAGGTCGACCTGCCGCTGAAGGAGTTCGACCTCCTGGAGATGCTGCTGCGCAACGCGGGCCGGGTGCTGACCCGTATGCAGCTGATCGACCGCGTCTGGGGCGCCGACTACGTGGGGGACACCAAGACGCTGGACGTCCACGTGAAGCGCCTGCGCGCCAAGATCGAACCGGACCCGGGCGCGCCGCGGTACCTGGTCACGGTCCGGGGGCTGGGGTACAAATTCGAGCCGTAAGCCGTAAGCCGTAAGCCGTAAGCCGTAAGAGGCGCCGGGCGTCAGAGGCGCCTCTGACGCGGTTAGGTGCGGCGCGGTACGGCGCTCGTGCTGTTGCGGGTACTGAGGTGCGGCGCAGCGCTACTGCGGGTACCGACGGAGGTACCCGCAGCGCTGCGGTGCGGTGCTGCGGCCCGCTACGGGCGTCAGCGGCCGGCCTCGGGCGACTGCGGCGCGCCGCTGTTCGGCGAGGCGTTGTCGCCGGCGTCGGCGTTGGCGTTCGCGCCGGCCGAACCGCTCGGCGTGGCCTTCCCCGACGGGCTGCCGGACGCGGAGGGGCTGCCGGAGGGGCGGCCCGAGCCGGACGGCGACGGAACCTCGCTGGGGCCGAAGTCCTTGAAGTAGCTCTTGGCCGGGACGACGAACGCGCGCAGGGTGACCTTCCCGGCGGCGCTGAAGTCGAAGGTCACGGACTGCGCGTCGCCGTTCTTGACGGACCCGCGGCCGCTGTCCAGTACGGCGGAGGCGTTGTCCTTGCCGCCGATCACGATCGAGCCGCCGGCCGGGACCACGATCGGCCCGGAGCCCTTGGCGGGCGACAGCTTCGCTTCCTTGTTCGTACCGTTGACCTTGATGGACTCCAGCGTCTGGTCCTTGCTGCCGTTGTTGAACACGGTCGCGGTCACCACGGCCGGGCCCTCGGCGTCCGGCTCGGGCTGGGTGACGACGGAGGCGTTCTGGATCTTGAGGTCGCCGACGCTGGTTGCGGCGTTGTCCGGCTTGACCTGGAGCGTCTGGGCGTCGTTCCCGGCTCCGCACGCGGAGAGCGTGGCGATCGAGAGCGTGAGAACGGTGGCGGCGAGGACGCCGCGTCGAAGGCTGCGGCTCACGGCGGCGGCATCTCCTTGGACGAACTACGGCGGCCGAACTTCGAGCCCGGTCGCGGATGGGCGGCTGGGCGGCCGTGCGCGGTCGCCGTACCGGCATCCGCGTAAAGCCGCCCTAAGGGTGTGTCAGCGCCGCTAGGTTACCGAGCCGCCCCCGGGCCGCCGCACCCGACCCGCCCCCAGGACGATCACACCCTCCTCCCGTCCCGCTCCGGCCCGTCCCCACAGGCCGCGACGGCCCTCCGTCGTACGCCCGTTTGCCGCACCTCGTCCGTGCCGCGTCGCATCTCGTCCGCATCCCGTCCACGGCCGCAGGAGTTTCCCGGCCCGCCGTACGGAATGATCAGGAGCCGGCCTCGGAAGAAACCCGAATATCCGGCAAGCGGTCGTTCGGATGAAGCCCGGCCGGTTTCCTCGCAGGTAAATCGGCATTCGCAGGGAATGCGCCGGGTTCCCGTAATTGATCACGTGCGGCGCCTCGCGTGTGGCGGCCGTCCGGTGTTCGTGAGGCGGACGCCTGGTGATCAATTCACGAAACGGCGGACACCCGCCCTCCGGAACCGAACGGAGTAGCGGAACTGCGACATCCGGATCCCGGCAAAACGGGACGTACGGGCGCTGTCGCGGGCTCTTCCAGGGGTGTGACGTACGTGTTTCAGGCTGCGCGCGAAGCGCCTCCGACCTGCGAATTCCTGCACCCGGAGGGCGGTCGAAGCACGTTCCGGGCGCAGTTGTCAAGCCCCGAGATATGCCCTGACCTGCGAAAACGCCATTCAGAACGGCCCGTTCCCGTGTTAGCATGGATAGCCACGGAAGGGGTACCTGTCACATGACGTTCAAGGTTGGCGACACCGTGGTCTATCCCCATCACGGGGCCGCGCTGATCGAGGCCATCGAAACTCGCCAGATCAAAGGCGTGGACAAGACCTACTTGGTGCTGAAGGTCGCCCAGGGCGACTTGACTGTTCGTGTGCCAGCGGACAATGCGGAGTTCGTCGGCGTACGCGATGTGGTCGGCCAGGACGGGCTGGACCGGGTCTTCGAGGTGCTGCGCGCACCGTATGCCGAAGAGCCGACGAACTGGTCCCGTCGTTACAAGGCAAATCTGGAGAAGCTCGCTTCGGGTGACGTGATCAAGGTCGCCGAAGTGGTGCGTGACCTGTGGCGCCGTGAGCGGGAGCGCGGTCTCTCCGCCGGTGAGAAGCGCATGCTCGCCAAGGCCCGCCAGATCCTGGTGAGCGAACTCGCCCTCGCGGAGAACACCAACGAGGACAAGGCCGAGGCTCTGCTGGACGAGGTCCTCGCGTCCTGACGACGTACGAATGCCGCGGCGCCCGAGTGGCGGCCGACTCCGGCCAGGAGCGGTCAGTTGCCGGGCGCTGCGGCATATCTGCGGCGGCATACCTGTACTCGTACCGCACCGGCAGCCCCGTAACCGCATCCGTGCGCGGCGTCCGCTCCTGTGGACCCACGCACGCGCGGAAGCACTCCTGCGGAAGCCGTGCACCACTACCGAACCGTGTGATCGTTCCCCGTGGTGACCGCCCCCGTGCTCGTCCCCGAAAAGATCCGCCGTCGCGCCCGCTTGTGGCGTGCCGGGCTCGGGCAGCTGTCCCGACCGGCGTCACGGAAGGGTCCGATCGGGGCGTCGCGCCCGGCACACTGCGGCCATACCCATGTCGGCTCGGGAAACAAACCTGTCTGCGCTAATTCCGGGGTCTCCCCGGGCTTCGGAGCAACCGATGTCAGACGTATCCCCAGATTCCGCCAACCTCTCCGGTAAGCCCCGGCTCCGTACCGCGGCCGTCATCCCGGCCGCCGGACGTGGCGTACGGCTGGGCCCGGGCGCCCCCAAGGCGCTCCGCGCGCTCGGCGGCACGCCCATGCTCGTCCACGCCGTACGGGCGATGGCCGCCTCCCGCGCCGTCTCCGTCGTCGTGGTCGTCGCCCCGCCGGACGGCGCCACCGAGGTCCGCAACCTGCTGGACCAGTACCCGCTGTCCGAACGCACCGACCTGCTGGTCGTCCCCGGCGGCGAGACCCGCCAGGAGTCCGTCCGCCGCGGCCTGGACGCCCTGCCCGAGGGCGTCGACGTGGTGCTGGTGCACGACGCCGCCCGGCCCCTGGTCCCCGCCGAAACGGTCGACTCGGTGGTCGCCGCGGTGCGGGGCGGCGCCCCGGCCGTGGTGCCGGCGCTGCCGCTCGCGGACACCGTCAAACAGGTCGAACCGCGCACCGGCGGGCAGGCCGGCGAGCCGGAGCCCGTGGTCGGCACGCCGGAGCGGGCCCTGCTGCGCGCCGTACAGACTCCGCAAGGCTTCGACCGGGCGACCCTGGTCAAGGCGCACGAGACCGTCGTCCTTCAGGGGGACGGCGCGACCGACGACGCCGGAATGGTCGAGCAGCTCGGCGCCCCCGTCGTGGTGGTGCCGGGCCACGAAGAAGCGTTCAAGGTGACCCGGCCGCTGGACCTGATCCTCGCCGAGGCCGTACTCGCCCGTAGGAGGGCCACTGATGGCTATGTATGACCCGCGGCAGTCGCAGCCGCAGATGATGCCGCTGGTGGGCATCGGCACCGATGTGCACGCCTTCGAGAAAGGCCGCGAACTGTGGGTGGCCGGCCTGCTCTGGGACGACGCGGCGAGCGACGGGTACGGCCTCGCCGGGCACAGTGACGGCGACGTCGCCGCGCACGCCGCCTGCGACGCGCTCTTCTCGGCCGCCGGTGTCGGCGACCTCGGCGCGCACTTCGGTACGAGCCGCCCGGAGTACTCCGGCGCGTCCGGCGTGACGCTGCTGTCCGAGGCGGCCCGCATCGTACGGGCCGAAGGCTTCCTGATCGGCAACATCGCGGTGCAGGTCATCGGCGTACGCCCGAAGGTCGGCAAGCGGCGCGCCGAGGCGCAGAAGGTGCTCTCGGAGGCGGCCGGCGCGCCGGTCTCGGTGTCCGGCACGACCTCGGACGGCCTCGGCCTGACGGGCCGGGCGGAAGGACTGGCGGCGGTGGCCACGGCGTTGGTGCTGCCGATGAGGTAGGGGCGGGAACCGGGCGGAATCGGTCAGTCCGGCGGCCCGGTGGCCCGGAAGCCAGGTGGCCCGATCGAGCGATGACCGGTGAGCGGTGACCAGCGTCCGGTGTCCGAGGAGCGGTGACCGCTGACCGGTGAGACGGCCGACGGCTCGGCGCGGGTGACACGCGGTGCGGGAACCCCTTGACACGTACGGGAGTTGTCCCAGGTGACAGGGGCATCCGTAGCAGTTGGAGGGGGGGCATGGCCGGAGTGTCCGTACCGCACCGCGGTCGCGCGGGGTGGAATGTCACGCTTCTGTGTCCGTGGCCCCGGTGGTCGCCGGGCACTGTCCGGTTCGGACTACCCTTGTCGCGTGACTATTCGGCTGTACGACACCAGCGCCCGGCAGACTCGCGATTTCACCCCGCTCACGCCGGGCTGTGTCTCGATCTACCTGTGCGGCGCGACCGTACAGGCCGCCCCGCACATCGGGCACATCCGGTCGGGGCTGAACTTCGACATCATGCGCCGCTGGTTCCTGCACCGCGGCTACGACGTCACGTTCATCCGGAACGTGACGGACATCGACGACAAGATCATCACAAAGGCCGCCGACCAGAACCGCCCGTGGTGGGCCATCGGCTACGAGAACGAGGTCGCGTTCAACACGGCCTACGACACGCTCGGCTGCCTGCGTCCCACCTACGAGCCGCGCGCCACCGGCCACATCCCCGAGATGATCGAGATGATGCGCGGCCTGATCGACCGTGGCCACGCCTACGCCGCGGACGGCAACGTCTACTTCGACGTGCGCTCCTTCCCGGGCTACCTGGAGCTGTCCAAGCACGAGCTGGACAACCTGCTCCAGCCCTCCGCCGACAACGAGACCGGCAAGCGTGACGCACGCGACTTCGCCATGTGGAAGACGGCGAAGCCGGGCGAGCCGAGCTGGGAGACCCCGTGGGGCCGCGGCCGCCCCGGCTGGCACCTGGAGTGCTCGGCGATGGCGCACAAGTACCTGGGCACCGCCTTCGACATCCACGGCGGCGGCGTCGACCTGGTCTTCCCGCACCACGACAACGAGATCGCGCAGGCCAAGGCGTACGGCGACGACTTCGCCGCGTACTGGTGCCACAACGCCTGGGTGACCATGAGCGGCGAGAAGATGTCCAAGTCGCTGGGCAACTCCGTGCTGGTCTCGGAGATGGTCAAGCGCTGGCGTCCGATCGTGCTGCGCTACTACCTGGGCACCCCGCACTACCGCTCGATGATCGAGTACAGCGAGGAGGCGCTGCGCGAGGCCGAGTCCGCGTTCGCGCGGATCGAGGGCTTCGTCCAGCGTGTGGTGGAGAAGGCCGGCCCTGTGGAGCCCGCCGCCGAGGTGCCGCCGGCCTTCGCCGAGGCGATGGACGACGATCTCGGGGTACCGCAGGCGCTCGCCGTCGTGCACACCACCGTCCGCCAGGGGAACTCCGCGCTGACGGCCGACGACAAGGAATCGGCCGTCGCCCGCCTGGCCGAGGTCCGCGCCATGCTCGGCGTGCTCGGGCTGGACCCGCTGGACGAGCAGTGGTCGGGCGGCGGCACGGACCGCGGCGAGGACCTGCACGGCGTCGTCGACTCGCTGGTGCGGCTGATCCTGGACCAGCGCCAGGCGGCCCGTACCCGCAAGGACTACGCGACCGCCGACGCCATCCGCGACGAGCTCCAGCAGTCCGGCCTGGCCATCGAGGACACGCCGTCGGGACCGCGGTGGTCGCTGTCCTGAGCGGGGTCGGCACGGTGGGTCCGGCGCGGCGGGGCAGGCGGGGCTACGGCCTGCCGGTTCTCGACCGGCCGGAGCCCGGCCCGTGGGTGTGGGCCTCGCAGGCCCTCGGCCCGTAGGCTCTGAGCCCGCAGGCCCTCGGCCCGCAGGCCCCGTCCTGCGGGCTCCCGCCCCACCGGGCGCCGGTACCAGCGGGTACCCGTCCCGGCTGGTACCCGCCGCGGCCGCCTCCCCGTGCCGGCCGGTCCCCGTCAGGCGGGTGCCGGTTGGCCGTACCGGCCGTCTCCGGGCGACACTTCTTGCAGACACACAGCAGACACACATCCGTACGTACGTATCCACTCCACGTCGCGAGACGTCGAGAGCAGTGAAGAGACAGGTGACCCATGGCCGGCAACAGCCAGCGCAGGAACCGCCGCACGTCCAACAAGAAGGGTATGCAGGTCGGCAGCGGTGGCCAGCGGCGCCGGGGCCTGGAAGGCAAGGGCCCGACCCCGCCCGCGTCCGCGCGCAAGGGGCATGTGAAGAACCGCATCGCCAACGCCCAGGCCAAGCAGGCGGCCAACCGGCGCCCGGCCCCGCGGCGCGGTGGCGCCAAGGGCACCTCGGAGCTGGTCGTCGGCCGTAACCCGGTCTTCGAGGCGCTGCGCGACGGCGTGCCCGCGACGACGCTGTACGTGCAGCAGTTCATCGAGAACGACGAGCGGGTGCGCGAGGCGCTGCAGCTCGCCGCCGACCGCGGCAACATCAACCTGATGGAAGCGCCGCGCCCCGAGCTCGACCGCATGACCAACGGGCTCAACCACCAGGGCATGGTGCTCCAGGTGCCGCCGTACGAGTACGCGCACCCCGAGGACCTCGCGGCCGCCGCCTTCGACGACGGCGAGGACCCGCTGATCGTCGCGCTCGACGGCGTCACCGACCCGCGCAACCTCGGCGCCGTGGTGCGCTCCGTGGCAGCGTTCGGCGGGCACGGCGTGGTAGTGCCGGAGCGGCGCGCCGCCGGTATGACGGCCGGGGCGTGGAAGACCTCGGCGGGCACGGCGGCCCGTACGCCGGTCGCCCGCGCCACAAACCTGACGCGCGCCCTGGAGGGCTACCAGAAGGCGGGCATGACCGTCGTGGGTCTGGCGGCGGACGGCGAGATGGAGCTCCAGGACCTGGAGGTGCTGGACGGCCCGGTCGTCATCGTCGTCGGCAGCGAGGGCAAGGGCCTGTCGCGGCTGGTCGGCGAGACCTGCGACGTACGCGTGCGCATTCCGATGCCGGGCGGCGCGGAGTCGCTGAACGCGGGCGTCGCGGCGGGCGTGGTGCTGTGGGAGGCCGCGCGGCGGCGCGGGTGAGCCCGGCCGCGAGGCGGTAGAGGGCCGGTCCTGAGGCGGTAAGGGACCCACCACGAGGTGGCAGGGGCTGGGCAGCGAGGTGGTGTGGGCGCGCGGGCGGGGGCTCCGGGTCGCGCGCACGCCCCTGCTCCGTCCGCTGTCCTCGCCGCCGGAGCCACGCGCTCGCCGACGCGGCCATTTCGTACGGACGTGCGAACGGTCATCCGAAAGGCTGTGCGGTGCCGCGTGTGGACCCGCGCCGCCGACGTGCCGAGGTGGCCCTGCGGAGGTCATCCGCCGGGTCGGGGGTGATCCCGCGCTTCCTTGACGGGTCTCGGACAGTTCGGGGCGGTCAAGGCAGTGTCTTAAACGCGGGTCACTCGGTTAGATGAGCGTGGACACCAGAACACCCCGCACGCCTACGGGGGGACGCTCGCCGGGCTTCGATGACGAGCCGGTGCTGAGCTCGGTCAAGGTGCCGTGCGATCCCGCGCAGGTCATTGTCAATCACGCCAGCTTCCGCGTGCAGCTCGCCGCGCCCGCCGCGAGCGGCAACGCGATGGCCGACACCGCGCGCATCCCCGTGGTCCGGGAGCCGGCGGGCGGCAGACGCCGCGCACCCGTGGTGTGGAGCGGCCGCACCGAACCGGGTGGCACCACCGCCGCCACCAGCCAACTCCTCCATGCCGTACGGATGTCGGGCCGGACCACGGTCACCGCCGACGGGAGTGACGACATCGGCACCACGACCCAGGTCCTGCCCAGGGTCCGGCTCGACGAGGAGCAGCCCGGCACGAGCACGGGCACGGGGACCGGCGCGGGCATGGGCGCGGGTACGCTCACCGGCTCCGGCGGCCCGGCCCCCACCATGGTCGGCCAGCAGCGCGGCCCCGTGGACGCGGACACCACCCTGCTCAAGGGCGTGCGCCCGACCACCGGCGCCTACGACCACTACGACGACGAACCGCCGTACTCGGACGAGGAGACGGCGGCGTACGAGCGGTACGGCGACGCGGCCAGGCGGCGCGGCGGCGACCCGACGATCCGGCACGCGTACTACCCCGGCCGCCGGATGAACCTCGGTGTCGTCCTGCTGCCGCTGCGCGTCTTCCTCGGCTTCATCAGCGTGTACGCGGGCATGGGCAAGCTCTGCGACCCCGTCTACTTCGACGGCGGCGAACGCGGCTCGATGGTCAAGTGGCTCCAGTCGCTGCACCCGTGGTCGCTGGTCGCGCCGCTGCGCGACTTCGCGCTCTCGCACCCCGTGGGGGCCGGCCTGACCGTGGCCTTCCTCCAGGTCGTGGTGGGCGTACTGACCATGTGCGGACTGTGGCAGCGGGTCGCCGCCACGTTCGGCGCCCTGCTCTCCGCGACCCTCCTGATGACGGTCAGCTGGCGCACCGTGCCCGTCTACGACGCGCCCGACATCATCTACCTCGCCGCCTGGAGCCCGCTGCTCATCGCGGGCGCGCCGGTCTACTCGATGGACGCCCGGCTCGCCGGCGAGGCGTGGCGGCGGCTGGGCCCGCGCGTCGAGCTGTGGGACCTGCGCCGCCGGGTCCTGCGCCGCGGCGCCGTCCTGACGGCGGTGGTCGCCGGACTGACGCTGCTGGTCGGGTCGCTGCTGGGCGGAGCCGTACGGTCCGCCCAGGTACCGTCCGTACCGGAGCCCGGCGAGCCCGCGACGAACAACCTCCCCGGTTCGCCGCTGCCGCAGCAGTCGCAGCCCGGCGGCCCGAAGGCGCAGCACGGCCCCGGCCACCCCGGCAAGTCGCCGAAGCACCCCGGAAAGCCGTCGGCGGGCGCCTCGCGCAAGGCGGGCTCCCCGAAGTCGAAGACCCCCTCCGCCTCGGCCCCCGGCACGGCCCGGGCCACCGGCAGCGTGAGCGGATCGGCACCGGACTTCGGCCGCTCCTCCAGCGGCACCCCGCCGCGGCAGACCGCTCCGACGCGGGCCCCGGCGACGACACCCCAGGCACCGTCCGTCGGCGGCACCGCCGGCGGCACCAACGGCGGCGCGAGCGACAGCGGTTCGAGCAGCTCCAGCAGTGGCAGGGGGCGCGGGGGCACGCTGGGCGGCCTCCTGGGGTAGGGGAGGGGCTCCTGGGGCGCAGCAAGGCCCCTGGAGCCCCGTGAGACCCTCACAGATGAACGGACCGCCCCCATGGCATCGGCCATGGGGGCGGTTCCTTGCGTCGGCTGTCGATCGGATGCGGCACTCCTCCGATGCGCCCTCATGAGCGCTGCCCGAACGCGTCACCCGTGGGGATGGCTCACCGGTGTGGCTCAATCCCGCTGAGAGCGCAGCTCCTTGGCGGCCTCGGTGAGGTCCTTGGCCGTGTCGATGGCGCGCCAGTACGCGCCGTGCGGCAGCGGGAAGCCGGCCAGTCGCCGCTCCCGGGCCAGACGGGGGAACGTCGTACGCTCGTGGTCCCCGCGCGCGGGCAGCAGCCCGGTGAAGGCGGCGGAGAACACATACACACCGGCGTTGATCAGATAAGGCGAGGGCGGCGACTCGATGAAGTCGAGGACGTGGCCGAACTCGTCGGTCTCCACGGCGCCCCAGGGAATGCGCGGCCGGGCCAGCGCGAGCGTGGCGTCGGCGCCGCGCTCATGGTGGAAGTCCGCCATCTCGCGCAGCGAGAAGCGGGTCCAGATGTCACCGTTGGTCGCGTACCAGGGCTCTTCGGGCCGGGGCAGCGAGGCGGCGGCGTACTTGAGACCGCCACCGCGACCGAGTGGTTCGGTCTCGACAACGGCCGTGACACGCAGGGGTAGTTGTGCCTGGGACAGCCAGTCCTGGAGCACCTCGGCGAGGTGGCCGCAGGAGACGACCGCGTCCGTGACGCCCTCGGCGGCCAGCCAGGCGAGCTGGTGGCCGATGATCGGGGTTCCGGTGCCGGGAATCTCGACCATCGGCTTGGGACGGTCGTCGGTGTACGGGCGGAGTCGCGAACCCTGGCCTCCGGCCAGGATCACGGCCTGCGTGGGGTGCGGGTACGGGGCTGTCATGGTTCGCACCCTATGCGGTGCGAGCCGGGCTCACTGGACAGAGGCGACACCGGTGGCGAACGACGTGTCACAGACCGGTCGGGACCATGCCTGGGCACGGTGCGCGGCGCCGCCGTACTTGGCGACCGCGGCACGGCCGAGGGCGCGCGCGATGGCCACGCAGTGCTTGGCCAGGGAGGGGCGCTTGGTGGTCTCCTCCTGGAGGTGGGTCAGCGCGACACCGGGATTCTTCTCCTGGAGTTCCACCAGGAGCCGGTCGCGGAGCACGTCCTGCGGCGCCCGGGAGCCCGCCTTGGTGGAGGCGTTCTCGGAGGACGCGGTCAGCATCTGCGAGTCCGTACCCGGCGACGCCCACGGGACGCGGGTGACCGCGAGCGTCCCGGACAGGACGAGCACGACGGGAAGGACAAGGGCGAGGGTTCGGCCGATACGGCGGGCTGCGGAGTTCACGGGGCGATGGTAGCGAGTAGTGATGATTTGGCGACATTTAGTCACCGAATCGAGGGATCTTTTCCTCCTAAGTGCGTGCGTGATGTTGACGTACAGGCTCGAAATGACGGCTCTGCCGGGGTATTTGTCGACACGGAGCGTACGGTGACCCGTGCGATGTCCGGGCGTATCGCTGACCCGCGCGGTGTCCCGCACCCTACGGAAAGCGGCGGTGCCGGCCCCGAAGGACCGGCACCGCCGCGTACAGAAGGCGTCAGGTCGTCGTACGGCCGGTGCCCCGCTCATCCACTGAGCGCGTCACCGGCTTCACCGGCTTCACCGGCCGGCTCTGTGGGCTCGACCGTTGGGCAGCTCAGCGACTCGGCGGCCGCTCAGCTACTCCCTCACTCACTCAGCCGCTCACCCGTCGACGTGGAGAAGACGTGCGTCTCGCCCGGCCGCGGCACGACGTGCAGCTCGGTGCCCTTCTCCGGCACCTGCCGCCCGTTGACGCGCACGACCAGGTCCTTGTGCTCGTCACCGACGACCGCGGACCCGTACACGTACCCGTCGGCGCCGAGCTCCTCGACGACGTTCACGGTGACGGCCAGGCCCGCCGGGGCGTCCGCGGCCTCCTTGGTGAGGGACTTCGCGGCGCCGCCGTTCTGCTCGACGATGTCGAAGTGCTCGGGCCGGACGCCGACGGTGACCGTACGGTCGCCCTTGTCGGCGGCCGCGGCCAGTGCCTCCCGGCTGACCGGCACGACGCTGTTGCCGAACTTCACGCCGCCGTCCGTGATCGGCACCTCGACCAGGTTCATCGCCGGCGAGCCGATGAAGCCCGCGACGAAGAGGTTGCTGGGCCGGTCGTACATGTTGCGCGGCGAGTCGACCTGCTGGAGCAGCCCGTCCTTGAGGACGGCGACCCGGTCGCCCATGGTCATGGCCTCGACCTGGTCGTGGGTGACGTACACGGTGGTGATTCCGAGGCGGCGCTGCAGACCGGCGATCTGCGTACGGGTCTGCACGCGCAGTTTCGCGTCCAGGTTGGACAGCGGCTCGTCCATGAGGAACACCTGCGGCTCCCGGACGATCGCCCGGCCCATCGCGACCCGCTGCCGCTGACCACCGGAGAGCGCCTTCGGCTTGCGCCCCAGGTACTCGGTCAGGTCCAGGATCTTCGCCGCGTCCTCGACCTTCTGCCGGATCTCCGCCTTGTTCACGCCCGCGATCTTGAGCGCGAAGCCCATGTTGTCGGCGACGGTCATGTGCGGGTACAGCGCGTAGTTCTGGAACACCATGGCGATGTCCCGGTCCTTGGGCGGCAGGTGGGTGACGTCCCGCTCCCCGATCCGGATCGCGCCGTCGTTGACGTCCTCCAGCCCCGCCAGCATCCGCAGCGACGTGGACTTCCCGCACCCGGAGGGCCCGACCAGGACGAGGAACTCGCCGTCCTCGATCTCGATGTTCAGCTTGTCGACGGCCGGCTTCTCGGAACCCGGGTAGATGCGGGTCGCCTGGTCGTACGTGACCGTAGCCATGGTGTGTCCCTTCACCGGCAGGAACGTGCCGGACGATCCGAGTAAAAGGAGTGGTGTAGTCCACTGCTGTGAACTGTCCGTGACGGTACCCGGGCCGACGCCCGGTGTCAGTAGCCCGCGGGTCACGAAATAGCGGCGCCAGGTAGGCTGCGAGCCTGGGTACACTGCACCAGGCGCGCCTCCTTAGCTCAGCTGGTCAGAGCAACGCTCTTGTAAAGCGTAGGTCGTCGGTTCGAATCCGACAGGGGGCTCAGAGAGGGAAAGCCCCAGGTCACCGGTGGTGGCCTGGGGCTTTCTGCTGCTACTTGATCCAGCGGCGACGCCGGGCGCGTGCGTCCTTGGGATTCGTGGTCTCAGCCCAGGTGCGCATGCCGACGCCCAGCTCGTTCAGGATCGTCCCGCCCGTGTGGCGGCTACTGTCGTGCAGTCGGCGATCACTGATACCGGCCTCGGCCGGGGTCTCCTTGCACTCTTCCCAGGCGTCGCGCGGGTCGATCGGGTGCCCCTCCGGTCGGGCGAATACGAGGTCGTGCTCCTCCCAGAAGGCGCCCGCCTGAGCACGCTCGGCCCCCTGCCGAGCTTTGTGCTCACGCAAGAACGGCATAAGGGGCGGTGGGATGTCCAGGGGACGTTGACTCTCTCTTCTTGCTCTTCGGAGGCGTGCAGATCAGTCCACAGTCCACCGCCCTT
Source organism: Streptomyces sp. NPDC026394 (assembly GCF_055567735.1). Classification (NCBI taxonomy): domain Bacteria; kingdom Bacillati; phylum Actinomycetota; class Actinomycetes; order Kitasatosporales; family Streptomycetaceae; genus Streptomyces; species Streptomyces sp. NPDC026394. The sequence continues at coordinate 162,327 of NZ_JBVHPX010000013.1, read as the reverse complement.
CCGTTCCGGACAAGCGCCGGCTTGCTTTGTGCAGTTCTTGGCGCACGGTTCGGGGCAGCCTCTAGCGAGGACACGGGCCTCCTGATGGCGCTGAACGCAGTCGGCCGCGGCCACTTCTCCGCCGAGATGGGGCTGCTGTACTGCAAGTGGCCTGGGCGGCGACCAGCCAGGCAGCCCGGATTCAGGAAGGGGAGCGGGAGGCGCGGTTCGCGGTTGTGGAGGCGCGCGCTCGGGTTCTGGCGGCGATGAATGATTGGCGGTACGGGGCCGCACAGTCACGACTTGAGAGCGGCTGTGGGGTGCCGAAGCCCCCTTGCAGCCGCTCTTCGCTATCTGGCCCGCCGAGTCCGGATCCTGACACGACAATGCCATCTCGCGGTGGCGGGTGAACGGTGCTCGGAGCCAGGCTGGATAGCTGCACCATGGTCTCAGCCGCGCCACCACCTCCGTTAAGGCGTGGTCATGGTTGGTCCTCCCCGCCGCGCCGGGATCTTGTCGCTGTTAGGCTGCTCTGCCCGTACGGCAGATTGGCGCAGGAGAAAAGGGGAGGGCTCTCTTGCCGGGGACTTTCACAGTCGATGTGCGCGAACTCGGCTCCATCTCGCGAAAGCTCGACGAGAGCGTCACCGGGATGCGGACCGTGACGCGCAAGATGGACCAAGCCACCGCAGGACAGCTGGGACACGACTCCTTGGATTCCGCCTGCTCGGACTTTCAGGCGAAGTGGAAGTACGGAATCGGGCAGATCGCCGGGCTGGCGAACTCCATACGCGGATCAGTGGATGCCACTGCGGAATCGTACCGAGCCTGCGAGACGGGAATTCAGCAAGCGTTCGCCAAGGGCCTTGAGGAAAGTCCCCCCGGTTCTTCGTCGCCGCATTCGGCATCGGCATCCGATGCCACGTCCCGGGTCTTCGGGTAGGCGGGTGGGGAGGGGTCATGAGTGGCGGCGGGAAGATACCTTCCGAGGCTGCGGGTTTCCCGGGCCTCGGCTTCGATCCGGCACCCGGAAGTCTCTCGGCGGTGCGTGCACTCTCGGATCAGTCTTTCGAGGCGCACAGAAACCTGAGCTCAGTTTGGCAGACTCTGAACTCCATAACCCGTGGCGGAGGCGCCTGGGAGGGCGTTGCCGCAGACGCGTTTTCCGCGCAGCTGAAGGAACTGCCGAAGCTGGTCGACTCCGCGACGCAAAGCTTCTATGACTGTGGCTTCCAGCTGAACGAGTGGTCCGCGAAGCTGAGCGGCATGAAGTCCCGGTCGGCAGATCTGGAGGCTCGCGCGGTAACCGCCCGGTCTCGTGTGCGGGACGCGGAGGGGAACCCGAACCTGGGACTGGCGGGGCAGACATTCGACACCGATGAAGAGCTGCACAGCGCCGAACAGCGGTTGAACCGGGCAGTGAGAGAGCTTGATGCTGCCAGGAATGCCCTCAATGCTCTCATCCAGGACGCGAAACGTCTCAAGCATCAGCATGACGAGGCTGCGGAGAAGATCGCCGAGGCCGTACGCAAAGCCTCGGAAGAAGCTCCCGACGAACCAGGGCTGCTGGATCGAATCGGCGACGCCATCAAGTCGCTGGCCGAGGCAAACTCCCTTCTGGCGCACCAAGCCTGGGATTGGGTGAAGAACCACGCCCATGCCATCGCTGCTGTCGGTGATGTCCTGTCGACGGTCAGCGCCATACTCGGCGCAGCCGGTGTAGGAATCGCTGCTCTCGGCCTCGTCTTCCCGCCCTCTGAGATCGTTCTTGGACCACTGGCTGCGGGCCTGGAGGTCACATCGTCCGGCTTCGCGGCAGGAGCGCTCGTGCTGCACGGAACCGCTCGTATGGCGGGTGGCGAAGACGTCGTGTCGAACCGGACGCTGGCGCAGGACGCGCTGGGCACGGTCCCGTTCGGGGGCGCAGTTCGCGTCGGAGGCAAGCTGGGCACCGCGATATTCAAGAGCCGTGTGGCGGACGCGGCGTCCAACTTCGGACTGGTCGACTCCTGGGCAGGCCTGTTCGGGGACCCGTCCGTTTTCGAGAACTTCAAGCCGACAGACCGCCGTCAGGCCATGGAGATGGGAGTTCCCGGTGCCGGCCCTCTGCTGGTCGCTATGGAGAACGCGTGGAAGAAGGGCAGCGCGAAAGACCAGGACAGCAACGACGGCGGGTGAGAGACGAGCATGAAAGACGCGGACGAGGCGGCGGTAGCAGCAGGTTTCGACGGACGCCCGACTGTTGAAGTCGTCTTCACCGGGTTCGGGGCGATGCGCGCTGATCGGGTTACCTGGATCGGCGCGGAGTTGGGCTATGCGCTCAGCGCGGATGAACCTTACGGACGAGGGCAGCGCCGTTTGCTCTTCACTCGCGACGACAGCCCGGGGGCCCGGCGGCGTGCCCAGGCGACTCTGGCGCGCGTGCAGGCGGCCGGCTCGTGGACCGCCGCCACTCAGCCTTGGCCAGGAGCTGTTCCCCACAATCCGTCGGCGGCCACTGCACCTCCGCTGATCCATCCGAAGCGTGCTGCGCGGGCACAGAGGCAGGCCAAAGCCTATGAGGGGTGGCATCCGGCGCGGCTGATCAGTGTGTGCTGCGTCTTCGCCGTCGGCTTCTTCACGTTGGCGTGGGCCGTACGTGAGACGGTGCCGACCGCAGTGGGCTCTTGCCTCGTCGGCCTTCTGTGCCTGGTCGGGGCCGTCCTCGGGCCGCGCTACACGAGACGCTGGCACCGAGAGAACCTGCAACTGCTTGAGCGCTTCCGCCGTCAGCAGGCAGCCCAGCTCCCCGTCCCGCCGCCTTCCTTACCTTCCCCTCCCGCGGGGCCGCACCATAACCAGAGGGGGAGCTAGAGTTGGAATTCAACGTACCTGCGGGATTCACGGAAATTCCCCTAGGGATGAGCGTTGAAGAAGCGCGACAGGAACTCATCACTCGCGTGTCCCGGGAAGCTCTCGAAGCGAGGCCCGCAGCCTACGAGAACCTTGTGAGCAACCTGCAGAAGGTGTCGCAGGCGCTCGAAGAGTCCGGGGCGCTGTACGCCGGAACCTGCCTGCGCTCCTACGAAGGTGAGCTGTCCCTCGGCACCTTGCTTGTCACGGTGACGCCCTTCGCATTCGGGGATTCGGCAGTTGCGGCAGACGGAATGGTGCGCGCTCTGATCGCCGCGCGGGGAGATTCTTGGGCAGGAACGGTACTCGGCACCCCGGTCGGACCTGCGGCGGTGCTGACGGGCGTGAACAGTTTCCACATCCCCGCTGAAACCTCCGCATCCGGGGAAGAGCTGAATCTGCCGATGGCAGAAATGCAGGTGTACCTGCCGGTGCCGGAAGGGGTGGAGGGTCAGGAACAGTGTCTCGTCTCCTTCAACCTCACGACGCCGTGCGAGGGCCATTGGGACGCGTACTGCTCCGACATCGTGGCACTGCTGAACAGCGTGACGTTCGACGAGCCGGACCAAACGTTCCCTCAGGGAAGCCCTCAGCCCACCTCACCGAGGACGCCCATGGGCTCCCCAACAACCCCCTCGACCAGCCAACACCATGCTGATGGTGCGGCACCTGCGACACCCTTCGGCTGAGACCTTGACGGAGTTGAGCGGCTGTCGTGTTGGTGTGCCGACGCGAACGCTTCACCGCCCCCCCCGGGCCTACGGCACGTATTCAGTGTCGATGCGGGAGAAGAGCATTTCGCCCTCCTCGGTAGTCGGCTCCCGCCACCGGATCGGCATCTCTGATCCGTGTCGCAAGGCTTGCCGAGTAGCGGCTGGCGGTGCAGTTGTTCCGAAGGCGATACATGTGGAACCCGTTTGTCTGTAGCGCGCCCAGGTGTTCCATGGCCGTCTCCCTTAATTCGAGCATCCGCTGCGGCGTCACCTCGATGGCCAGCTCCGCGTCGGGTCGAAACTGGTCGAGCAGCGGGACCATCCCCCGTACAACGAATCCTTCAGTCCCCTCCTTATCAACCTTGAACACCCTCGCGCGGGTGTTCTCCTCGGGGCTGAGGACGTCCGACAGCGGCTGAGCAGCCACTTCGAAGACGGATTCGGCCTCATCGAGCTTGAACTGCGTGAGGAGCGACGGCACCTGAGTCCCCGGAGAAGGTGAGCCGGCGTGCGGATCGGATCACCCTATGCATGGTGCTCGATCGGGCCCTCGTAAACGATCCCGCAGTACGCGGCCGATACGACGATGTCCGCCGTCTCGACCGGCTGGCCGTCCTCCGAGATGTACGTACGTCTGATGTGAGTCACCAGCGCGCTCTACTGGATGCCGAGGAGGTTGGCCTCCGCGGCCGTGACCTGGGCCCCCACAGGGCGGAGCGGGCCCAGGACATTTCTGTCTCGTACTGCAGGATCAGGATGATGGTGACCCAGGTTGCGACCGCGAACGCGCCGATTTTCGCCTTTTGTGTCGTCATCTGTGATGAGTAGCCCAGTGGAGATGGACATGTCCTGCTGGGAGTGGGGCGGGTACGGCAAGAGCCCATTAGTGCTTGATCGGCGGGCAGTAACCGGTCTTGTCGCCGAGGGTGTTGATTTCGGCGTTGGACCTGGGGTCGCCCGCGTAGTTGATCTGGTTCGTGCAGCTGACGCCGGGCTTCTTGGGGGTGCCGGGCGGCGTGGCGTTCTTCTTCTTGGGGGTCGGGCAGTGGCCGGTTTCTGCGCCGATGCTGTTGATCTCGGCGTTGGACCTCGGGTCGTCTGCGTAGTCGAACTTGTTCGTGCAGCGCTCACCCGTCTCCTTGGAGGCGCTCGACGAAGCGCCGTGGGAGGTCTTCGGGGTGGTCTTGGTCGAGGTGGCGGGTGCCTGCCGGCCACCGTCGGAGGCGGACGACGAAGAGGCCGACGACGAGGATGCGGAGGAGGACGTCGACGGCGAGGAAGCGGCCTTGGTGCCGCCGTCCTGGCCACAGGCGGTGAGACCGAATGCGGCGGCAGCGATGACCACGGCGGCGGCAGCCTTGCGTACGTGACCAAGTGCGGTGAGGTGCGACATGCTTTTTCTCCCCGTTCGGCGTCGGTTGGTGAGAACAAGGTTGTCGGCCACCGCTACCTTTTCGCCGTTGTCCGACTAACGCTGCGCTAACGCGTGACGCGCACGGCCCCGGGGCGGGCCCGTCCCTGCCCCCGTCCAGTGCCGGAGGGCACTGGTGGGACAATCCCGTCATCCGTAACATCAGGGTGAGGGGACTATGCGGGACCGGGAAGCCGTCTGGCGCGAACTGGACAACGGCAACGGGGTGGCAGCCGTCTCCATGGGCTGGCTGCGTGAGCAGTACAACGCCGAATGGGGTCGTCTCAGCATCGGCCGGGCCGCCGAAATCAGTAAGTGGCTCATCGACGACGGCATAGCCCATCTGCCGTCGCCGATGCCGTCCCGGGAGGCCGAGGACGTCATGCTGTACAAACGGGAGTCCCCCGTAGGGCTGCTCATCAGGGCCGCCCGGCTGGAGCCGCCCTTTGCCGAGAAACCGGTGGCCGCGGCCTACTTCCTCTCGGCAGTGCACAGCGCTCAGGCCGCCCCGGGCTCCGGCGCCGACACCATCGCCGCCGACGCATAGGACGATGTGGCCGGACGGGCCGCGTCAGTCGGAAACGGGTACCCGCTCCACAGGAATCCACAGTTCCGCGTCCGCCTGGTTTCCGTTTTCCGAGAGGCGGGTGCGGAGGATTTCGGGCCCCGGCCTGCTCTGGTACGGGTTGGACGGAAACCACTGCGTGAACACGTCGCGCCACAGAATCTGCAGCGCTTCCGGGAACGGTCCGGAATTCTCGAAGACTGCCCAGGTGCCCGGCGGGACGACGAGCGTGTCCAGGTCTTCCAGGTCGTCCTGGTCGGGCGCGTCGGGCGCGTCGTCCAGCGGGCCCGACCGGGTCACCACACCGTGGTAGTAGTCGAGTTCGGTGCCCTCCGCGCGGCTCGGATCGAGGTCGTCGCACACGGCTACGAGTCCTTCCGGCTGCTGGTCGGAGAGCGCGGTGATCCGCTGCATCGTCTCCTGGCCGATACTCCGGACGAATTCCGCGATCGCCGGGTTCGCTCCTTGATGGACGAGCGGGACCCGTGCCTTCTTGCCTACGACGCGGAACTGTTCCTTCTTCACGATCCGGTAGCGCATACTGCTGCTTCCTTCGACGACGAGACGGAAGGACATCCGGGGTTGGGCATGCAGCGGAGCACCGTCCCGCCGTGCTTCGCCCGGTCCCACACCGTGTACGGCCCGGAACGCCCGCGCGAACGCTTCCCCTGAGCCGTATCCGTACCGCACCGCGATGTCCAGCAACGTCCGGTCCTTGGAGAGCACTTCGGCTCCCGCGACCGTGAGCCGCCGACGGCGGATGTATTCGGAAAGAGGCATCCCGGCGAGCGCGGAGAACATACGGCGGAAGTGGTATTCCGACGTCATGGCGATTCTGGCCAGCTCGGCCACCTCGATTCGTCGGCGGATCTGTGCCTCGATGTGATCCAGGGCCTCGTTCAGCGGTTCCAGCACTCCGGTCTCCTTCTCTTACGCCTATGACGGTAGGAAGACTGCATGGTTCCGCACCCGATATCTCGGGTCCGGTTCGGTCGGGCGCGGTTCGGTCGGGTGCGAGGTAGGAGGCGGGCTGGGGCCGGACGCCGACTGTGGCTTTCGGGTGGCGTGTTGGTGGGGGTGGGAAACGGGCGTAGCGGCGTAGGTTCTCGCCATGGCGACGTCGATGAGGGCCGAGGGCTACGGACGGCGGTTGACGCGGGCCGCCCGCGCGGCGGAGGACGCGGGGCTGGCGGGGATGATTGTGACGCCAGGGCCGTTGATGGAGTGGTTGTGCGGCTACACGCCGGCGCGCTTCAGGGGGCTGATGACCGCGCTGGTCGTCACCGCGCAGGGGCAGCCGCGACTGCTGGTACCGGCGGACGAGGAGGCCGTCGCGGAGCAGGCCGCAGGGGCGGGCGCGCTGTCGGTGGCCGCTTGGGCGGAAGGCGCGGACCCGTATGGCCTTGTCGCGAAATGGCTGGGGGAGGGGGGACGTTACGGCGTTTCGGACATGACGTGGGCCCGTGACCTGCTGGCGTTGCAGCGCGCCGCGCCGGGGGCCTCGTACGTCGCGGTGACGGAGGCGCTGCCGATGTTGCGTGCGGTCAAGGACGCTTTCGAGGTGGAACGGCTGGCAGCCGCGGCGGCGGCCTCGGACGCCGTGTACGAGGCGGTCCTCGGCCTGCGTTTCGCCGGGCGGCGGGAGAGCGAAGTGGCTGCGGACATCGCCCGATTGCTCGCTGAGAACGGTCACGAGGTGGTCGTTTTCGCGGTCGTCGGGTCGGGGCCCAACGGCGCCGACCCGCGGCACGAGGCGGGCGAACGGGTCGTCACCAGCGGCGACATGGTGGTGCTCGATTTCGCCGGCCTGCGGGACGGGTACGGCTCGAACACCGGGCGGACCGTGCACGTAGGGCCGCCGTCGCCCGAGGACCGCAAGGTGCACGGCGTCGTACGGGAGGCGCAACAGGCCGCCTTCGAGGCGGTCCGCCCGGGTGTGACCTGCCAGGAGATCGATCGGGCGGCCCGGCGGGTCGTCAAGGCGGCGGGCTACGGCGAGTACTTCACCCACCGTACGGGCCGTGGAATAGGCCCCCTCACCCACGAGCCGCCGTACCTGGCCGAGGGCGAACAACTAGCGCTGGCCCCGGGAATGTGCTTCTCGGTCGAGCCGGGGATCTACCTTCCTGGACGCTTCGGCGTGCGGATCGGGGACATCGTGACGTGTACGGAGACGGGCGGGCGGTGGCTGAACGCGAGTGAGCGGGCGTTGAGGGTGGTGGAGTGAGGGGAGATGGTTGAGAGGGAGGAGATGGTGAGGGGGAGGGGGCGGTGAAGGGCTGAAGGGGGTAGGGAGGGGCGGGCTGGGCGCTACGGACGTCTGTTTATGGGCTTCCGGCTTTCGGCTTCGGGCTTCGGGTTTGCGACTACGGGATCAGGACGACCTTGCCCATCGTGCCGCGGCTCTCCAGGGCGCGGTGCGCGGCGGCCGCCTCGGCCAGCGGGAAACGCTGCACATCCGGTACGAGCCGGCCGGCCGCCGCCTCGGCGAGGGACGCGGTCTCCAGGGTGCGCATCGGCTGGTCGCCGCCCGCCTTGGCCATCATCGCCGGGCCGAGTACGTGTTCCGAGGTGATGCCGCGTTCGGCCAGCTCACCTTCGGCGAACTCCAACGGTCCGCCGGTCAGCAGGCCGCCCGAGGACCAGCCGAAGACGAGGTGACGTCCGCCGCGGGCGAGCAGTTCCACGGCGGCGCGGCCCGGTGCGCCGCCCACGGAGTCGAAGACGAGGGTGGCACCGGGGGCGTCCCGTCCGTCCAGGAAGGCGCGTACCTCGGAGGGCCAGTCGGCTTCCTTGTAGTCCACGGCCAGATCGGCCCCCAGCTTTCGTACGCGTTCGGTTTTGACCGGGCCGCCGGCGAGGCCGATGACGGTCGCGCCGGCGTTCTTCGCGTATTGGACGAGCAGGGAGCCGATGCCGCCGGCCGCTGCCGGGACGATCGCGATGTCGTCGGCGGTGAGGTCGGCGAAGAGCAGGATGCCCATGGTGGTGCGGCCGGTGCCGATCATGGCTACGGCCTGGGCTTCGTCCAGATTTCCGGGGATGTCGTGGAGCTTGCCGGCGTCGACGACGGCCTTCTCGGCGTAACCGCCCGGGTTCATTCCCAGGTGGGCGACGACCCGGCGGCCCAGCCATACGGCATCCGTGCCCTCGCCGAGGGCCTCCACCGTGCCTGCGACCTCCCGGCCGGGGACGGTCGGCAGGACGGGGAGCGGGGCGGGGCCGCCGGCGAGTCCTTCGCGGAGGGCTGTGTCGAGCAGGTGGACGCCGGCCGCCGCCACCGCGATCCGCACCTGCCCGGGGCCCGGGCAGGGGTCTTCGACCTGCTCGTAGGTGAGGTTTTCGGCGGGGCCGAAGGCGTGCAGCCGGATCGCGTGCATGGTGATCTCCAGGTGAGGGCGATGGCCGTCCCGCCGGGCGAGCCGGCGGGGCGGGTGAGCGGGCCGTTGGCTCTCACTCTGTTTCCTCAACTTTGGTTGAGGTCAAGGCCGGGCCGCGAAATCGCGTGCGTGTGCCGACGGGAGCTGGAGCGGGTCGGCGCGAGCTGGCGCGAGGGGGCGTGAACCGAGTGACGTTTTCGCTGGTCAACTGGCTGGTCCGGGGGATTGTCAGTGGGGTGGTTCACGATGGGGTCAGTTGGTCGTGCAGGTGGGTTCGGCACGGAAGATCAGGACGGCGGTGAACGGCGGTGGACGGCGTGAGGGAGCGTGGCGGCGGGACGGGGCGGCCGGTGCGGCGGGACGAAGCGGGGCGTTCCGTGCGGGAGGGCGGAGGGGCACGGCCGGTGCCGGAGGTGCGACGGCCGACGGTGCGGTTGCCGGAGTTGCAGGCGTACGCGGACGCCGAGTTGGAGACCGAGGGGGACTACGACGGGCTGGAGTTCGCGGACACCGACCTGACGGGGCAGTCGGGGCGCGGGGCCCGGTTCATGGACTGCGCTCTGCGGCGGTGCGCGCTGGACGAAGCGGTCCTGAGCCGGGCGCGGTTCATCGACAGCGTGCTGGACGGAGTGCGCGGGGTGGGCACGGACCTGTCGCAGGTGTCGCTGAGGGATGTCGAGGTCTTGGACGCGCGGCTCGGCGGCGTCCAGATGCACGCGGCGGTGCTGGAGCGGGTGGTGGTGCGCGGCGGGAAGATCGACTTCCTGAATCTGCGCAAGGCGAAGCTGAGGGATGTCGCCTTCGAGGGGTGCGTACTGGTCGAGGCGGACTTCGCCGGCGCGGAGCTGGGACGGGTGAGCTTCGACGACTGCACGCTGACCCGGGCGGACTTCAGCGGCGTACGGATGCGGGATGTGGACCTGCGCGGGGTGGCCCGGCTGGACATCGCCCGGGGGATCGACCGGCTGGCAGGCGCGGTGATCAGCTCGGCGCAGCTGATGGACCTGGCGCCGGCCTTCGCGGCGGAGATAGGGGTGCGGGTGGAGTGAGCGGAGGGTGCGGCGGGGAGTAAGTCATGGGGAGTGGATTACAGGGAGTGGTCTGAACGTCGGAGGCGCGGCGGACCGGCCGGGGAGGGGACTGCGGAGTGGCACGGGTGAGTGGAGCGCGCGAGCGGAGTGGTCGAGGCGCGCAGCGACGAACGTTCAGACACGGGGGAAGCGGGCCTGGAGGTCCCATACGGCCGGGTTGTCACCGAGTCCGTCGTGCAGGTCGGTGAGGTCGGCGATCAGGTCGTGCAGGAAGTCACGGGCCTCGCGGCGCAGGGCGGAGTGCTGGAAGGTGAGCGGGGCTTCGTCGGCCGGCATCCAGTCGGCGTCGACGTCCACCCAGCCGAAGCGGCGCTCGAAGTACATCCGGTCCGCCGATTCGGTGAAATCCAGCTCCGCGAACTGCGGCTGCGCGGCGCGGTTGCCGAGGGGGTCACGGTCGATCCGTTCGACGATGTCGCACAGGGCCCAGGCGAAGTCCAGCACCGGCACCCAGCCCCAGGACGTCTGGACCTCGCGGTCCTCCTTGGTGTCGGCCAGGTAGACATCGCCGCAGAAGAGGTCGTGGCGCAGGGCCCGCACGTCCGCGGTCCGGTAGTCCGTCTGCGGCGGGTCCGGAAAACGGCGGGAAAGGGAATAGCCGAGGTCGATCACGTTCTTGATGGTGTCACGCTCGTACGTTCGGCCGCGCCGTCGCGGTCGTCCCAGCGAGTGGAGGGGCCGGACAGATCGGCCGACCTGCCGGTGAAAGAGCAGTGACGGACCGACGGACCGACGGACTGATGTAGCGATGTAGCGATGTAGCGAAGCACCGCAGTAGTCAGCATCGAAGTGGTCAAGCAGCGAGACAACGAACCAACGGACAGGGCAGCGGACGAGCGGGACAACAAGGCAGAGGGTGGGGAAGGATCATGACGGGTTCCATGACCAGACGTTCTGGCGTCGCACTGTTCGCCGCCGCGGTACTGGCGGCACTTCCCGTGCTCGGTACGGAGCGGGAGGCGGCCGCGGTGGCCGCGTCGGCGCCCGTGGCGGGGGTCGCAGGGGCGTCGGGGATATCGGGGACGGCGGCGGGCTCGGGTGAGGGGAGCACCGGGCGCTTCGCGGAAGCTCACGGCAGCGGTTACGGCAACGGTGGCGACGGCCACGGCCACGGCCAGCGATGGCGAGGCGGCTGGGCGACCTCCGTGCAGGCACCGAACGCGCTGAGCCCGAACTGGTCGACGCAGGGTTTCACCGATCAGACGGTCCGGCAGGTGGTGCGGGTCAGTACGGGTGGCACCCAGGCCCGTATCGAGCTGTCCAACCGTTACGGCCGTACGCCGCTGACGGTGACCGGCGCGACCGTCGCCCGTGCGGGCAAGGGAGCGACGGTGCAGGACGGGACCGTACGGAAGCTGCTCTTCGGGCGGCAGCAGTCGGTGACCGTGCCCGCGGGCGGAGAGGTACGCAGTGACGGGCTGCCGATGAAGGTCAAAGCGCTGGAGTCCCTGACCGTGACGCTGTACCTGGCCGGACCCACCGGACCGGCCACCTTCCATCAGTCGTCCTTTGCCACGACCTACCGCGCGGCGGGTGATCACCGTGCGGACACCGGGGGCGCGGCCTTCACCGAACAGTCCCAGTCCTGGTACTACCTGTCGGGGGTGGAGGTCACCGGCGGCAAGGACGACGCCCGCCGGAGCGCGGTGGTGGCCTTCGGTGACTCCATCACCGACGGCTACGGCTCGACCGTGGACGCGAACCGCCGCTACCCGGACGCGCTGGCGGAGCGCTTGGCGGCCACCGGGCATCCGCGCAGCGTACTAAACCAGGGCATCGGCGGGAACCGGGTCACCGCGGACTCGACATGGGCCGGGGAGAAGGGCGTGGCCCGTTTCCGGCACGACGTACTCGGTGAGCCGAACGTGGGCACGGTCATCGTGCTGGAGGGGATCAACGACATCGGCGCCAGCGCCTCGCCGGACTGGCCCGGCGGCCCGGCCCCGGACGTATCGCTCGCCCAGCTCATCGAGGGGCACCGTTCGTTGATCCGCCAGGCGCACGCGGCGGGAGTGAAGGTGATCGGTGCGACGGTGACGCCGTTCAAGGGCGCCGCGTACTACTCCGAGCGGGGCGAGGCCAAGCGGGACGCGCTCAACGAGTGGATACGCACCTCCGGCGAGTACGACGAGGTCGCGGACCTGGACCGGGCACTGGCCGACCCGGCCGACCGGGACCGCCTGGCCCCCGCCTATGACGTCGGCGATCACCTGCATCCGAGCGACGCGGGGTACCGCGCCATGGCGGAGGCGGTCGACCTGGACGAGCTGTAAGGAGGAGGGCCGACGGGGCGGCTGTTTGGCTGCTTGGCCGCTCGGCGGCCAGAACTGGCAGTCGATGGTCGCGGCTTCGCCGGGGCGGGTCGGGACAGGCCGGGCATGCGGTGGTTACGGCAGGGGCAGTACACGGGGCCTGTGTCCGTGATGGGCACGGTGTATTCGAAGTGGGCGGCTCGGCTGCCGGCGGTGGCGCACGTTGTGCACAGCGTTCCGCCGTCGGCGGCCGGGTGGTAGTCGTCTCCGCCGTCCGTCAGGAAATCGGTTCGATCGCGGCCGACCGCGTGGGTGACGTCCCCGACACGGGCGTCGGCGACGGCCGCGGTGATGTCCGCGGTGATGCCCGCCTCCAGGGCCTGTCGGGTGGTGTCCATCAGCTTCCGGTCCACCGGGCTCGCCGGGCTCGCGGCTCGGTGGCGACGGTGGAGCTGACGACCGCTTCGTCTGCCCAGCCGTTCATGGTCACGGCGCAGTCGACGCTGATCAGGTCGCGTCGTGCAGCCGGTACGGGACGGGGAGGCCGTACGTGATGGCGTCGTTGACGGGGATGCAGAGGACGGCAGGGAAGGGGGCGGGGGCGGACTGCGGGCGGGGCCCGAGGAGGGGGAGGCGGCGCCGGCCTTGTGCAGGACCGTACGGGCCACGTCGTCCAGTTCGCGTAGCTGCATGCCGGGGAGGCGGCACTCCGTACCGACTCCAGCGCGTCGGTCGGCACGCGTCCGGCCACACGCATCGCATCCAGTGCCGCGTCTGTGGTGATCTCCACCATGGTTGGTCCTCCGTCGCTCGTGGCCACGGAGGCCGCAGTGTGGTCGCGGACGCGGCGGCGGGGCTCTCCGCCGAGATGCTGCGCGAGATCGAGACGGGGCGGACGCCGAGACCGGTCTTCTTCACCGTGGCTGCTTGAGTCCGTGCGGCCGGGGCTCGGTGGCGCGGCTGGACGGCCGGGAGGGTGGCGCGGCTGGTCGGGGAGGTGGGTGGACGAGCGGGACTGCGCGTGCGGTGCAGTAGGGAAGGGAGGGCGGGCCCTGCGAGGGCCGAGCCGCGCTGTGCCGAGCCCGAGCCCGAGCCGTGCCGAGCCGCGCTGTGCCCGAGCCGCGCTGAGCCGTGTCGTGCTGAGGGCGGGTGTTACGGCTTCGGGATGGTGGCCTCGTGGATGGTGTGGAGGTGGATGAGGACGTCGAAGGAGCGGGCGATGGCGACGTGCGCGTCGGGGTGGGGGTGCTGGGTGCCGATGTTGCGGGTGGGGCGGGTGACGTCCAGCCAGGCGTGTGCGGTGGGTGAGGTGCGGCGGACGTCGAAGTAGAAGTTCCGGTGGCGGACCTTGTCGAGGGTGTGCTCGTTCATGTCGATATCGGGGGCGCCCACGGTGAATTTCTTCCAGTCGCCGGTGAGGGCCGCGTCCTTCGACAGGAAGGAACCCTGGTGGAAGGTGAAGCCGATGGGTGTGTAGTTCTTGCCCAGCGCGTCGCGTAGGAAGGAGCCCTGCGTTTTGGGGTATGTGGTGGGGTCCCCGGCGACGTAGCCGACGTGGTCGTTCTGTGCGGAGAGCAGGATTTTGTGGCCGGTTCGGCGCTGCCACCAGGTGATGTTCTGGGCCATCACCTGGTCGCGGTAGCGCTGGGAGGCGGAGACCGAGGCGGGGTCGGTGACGTCCATGGTGAGGAACTTGGTGGTCTGGGCGATGGAGCGGGCATTCTGCTCGGCCCAGTCGAAGGCGTCCCCGCCGGAGCCCTTCAGGCCGCTGATCAGGTTCAGGGCCTGCTGAGCCTTGACGGCGAGCCGTTGGCGTTCCGCGGGCGGTTTGCGCAGGTAGGCGAAGACGTCGTTGATCGGGCGCAGGCCGGTGTACAGCTTGTCGAGTTTCGGTAGCGACTGCGGGTGGTTCCGTCGTACGTAGCCGGTCACGCGGTCGAAGAACTCGTCGTTGATGCTGGGGGCGCCGATGTCGTCGCCCATGAAGTGGACGGTACGGCCGGGGTGCCGGCGGTTGTGGTCGCGCATCCAGGTGATGAGGCTGACGAACTCCTCGCGGTCCCATGGAGAGTTGGCCAGGGCCTGCTTGGCGACCTGACGGGCGTCGCCTTTGCCGGTCTGGAGGTACTCGTCGATCTGGAGCCCCGCGGACCAGCTCAGCTCCAGGGCGAAGGTGGTGAAACCTTTCTCCTCGACGAGGTGGCGGAAGACGCGGTGCTTCATGGTGAAGAACTCGTGGGAACCGTGGGTGGCCTCACCGAGGCCGACGACCTTGGCGTTGCCGACCATGGTGGACAAGGCGCGCAGGTCGGACGTGTCTCCGCCCGGTTCGGTCGAGCGCAGCGGATGGGCTGCTCGCTCCAGCGCGGGAACCGGGTTGCGCGCCGGGCGTTCTGTGTGTGCTGGGGCGGCTGAGCCGGCCGAGGTGGCAGAGGGGATGGGGGCGATGGTCAGGGGAGCGGCGGAGGAAGAAGCTTGGGCGGTTTCGGCTGTCACGGGGGCGAGGAGTGCTCCCGTTGCGATCACTGCCGTAGCCAGTAGCGCCCGTCGGTCGATGCGGTGTCGGTGTCGGTGTTCAGGCATGTTCTTCGTTCCTCAACTCGTCTGCGGCAACTTGAGAAGGATCATGGCCCGTAGCCCCATGGCCACGCGCTACGGACAGCCGCCCGGTTTTTGAGGGGGGTGGACCGCGCCGGGTGGTGGGCCTGGCAACACCTCACGGCCGTAGCCACGAGAGAGCCACACGGTCACGGCCATGCCCACAGCCACGGCCGTGCCCACAGCCACGCTTGCAGTCACACCCACGCCCGTAGTCACACACATGGCTACGGCCTCGAAGGGCCGGCGGGCGAGGGGCGCGAGGGGGGAGGGGCGCGAGGGGGGAGGGGCGACAGGTAGGTGGGCGAGCGGTCGGTGTTCACCGCCGCGGTCCCTCGTACAGACCATCAAGCCCAGGGCCGCTGCCAGAGCCCACCGGATCCGTTCGGTGCTCACGTTCACTGCTCACGCTTGCCGCGTGTCCCGACCATCCCACCGGCTCACCGACTCCCACCCGCCGCTCGCGCCTCCCACGCCCGCTCGCTCAGAATCACCGCGTCACGACATGCCACGCCGCAAGACAGGCCGGCCGCCGTGGGATCCGTGACCAACCGGTGCGCGGTGGTCACCGGGCATCGGATCGCGACGCCGTTCCGTCCTGAAACCAATCCTGTACGCCCGGGGACCACGAGACGTATCCATGCTGTCGGCCGCCATGCGGAGGTCAACCCCGTCCGCTCGGGGACCACTACGAACGCAACGCCAGGTTGTCGTCGCTGTCGGGGCACCCCGGCCCCGCGCGGGCAGCCCGGCCGCGCGGGACCACCCGGTCAGGGAACCGTCCAGCCAGGGGGCCGCCCACTTGCGGGGAGAGTGTCTCTTCGAGGGGCGGGAGCAGCCGCGTCCCCGCCAGTACCGGGTATCACCGCAAACTCCGCCCCTGCCCGAAGCGACGCGCTCCCGTAAACCTTGCCGCCCCGCCTGAGCGGCGTGCCGTGCGGTCAACAATCCGGGCCCCATACGCCGCGCCCCGAAGCAAGTCTCGCCCCTGCCCCAGGCCCACCCCAAGCACTTCACCCCGCCCCAAGTACCGTCCCACCCCCACACAAGCCCCGCCCCACCCCACCCCCGAGCCCCGCGCCCGTCCCAAGCACCTCTCTCCGCCCCAAGCCCCGCGCCCGCCCCCCAAAGCGTCCCACCCCACCCCAAGCACCTCACCCCGCTCTCCACACCACCCCAAGCGCCCCCCGCTCTCTCCACACTCCAAGCCCCTCATCGCCCCAAGCCCCTCATCGCCCCAAGCCCCTCATCGCCCCAAGCCCCCCACCGCCCCAAGCACCCCCACCCAAAGCACCGCCCCCGCCAAGACCTCGGTCTTGGCGGGGGCGGTGTGTGGCTGTCCGAGGCGCAGGTCCGTCAGGGGTGGGCTGCGTCGGGGAAGGGGGTTCGGGGTCAGACGTTGACGCCGAAGTCCTTCGCGATGCCGACCAGGCCGGAGGCGTAGCCCTGGCCGACGGCGCGGAACTTCCACTCGGCACCGTTGCGGTAGAGCTCGCCGAAGACCATGGCGGTCTCGGTCGCCGCGTCCTCGCTCAGGTCGTAGCGGGCGATCTCGGCGCCGCCGGCCTGGTTGACGATGCGGATGAAGGCGTTGCGCACCTGGCCGAAGTTCTGGCTGCGGTTCTCGGCGTCGTAGATCGAGACCGGGAAGACGATCTTGTCGATGTCCGCCGGGAGGGCGGCCAGGTTGACCTTGATCTGCTCGTCGTCGCCCTCGCCCTCACCGGTGACGTTGTCACCGGTGTGCTCGATGGACTGGTCCGGCGTGACCTTGTTGTTGAAGAAGACGAAGTGCTGGTCCGAGTAGACCTTGCCGCTCGTGTTGACCGCGATGGCGCTCGCGTCGAGGTCGAAGTCCGTGCCGGTGGTGGTGCGGACGTCCCAGCCGAGGCCGACCGTGACGGCGGTCAGGCCCGGTGCCTCCTTGGTGAGCGAGACGTTGCCGCCCTTGGACAGGCTTACAGCCATGGGGATGTCCCTTTCCTCGTCGAATCGTCGGGCTCCGTACTGCGGACGAAGCTACCGTCACCCTGCACAACGCCACGAAGGGACCGTCGGGTTCCAGCTCCCTTTACTTTCTTTGCCAATTCCTGATGCCGGGGGGCGGGAAGAGGCCACGGGCGAAGGCGGGCGGCCGGGAGGATGCGGCAAAAGAAGGTGACGGGAGCGGGTGGACGCGGGATCATGGGGGCATGTCAGGGCCCTATGTCATCCGCGGTTCGGTCGCTCTTCCGGAGGCCGAGCTGGTGTGGCGTTTCACGCGTTCCTCGGGGCCCGGCGGGCAGCACGTCAACACGTCGGACAGCCAGGTGGAGTTGCGTTTCGACGTCGCGGCCACCGATGCGCTGCCCGAGGTCTGGAAGGAGCGGGCCCTCCAGCGGCTCGCCGAACGCGGCCGCCTGCTGAACGGCGGAGTGGTGTCCGTACGAGCCTCCGAGCACCGTTCCCAGTGGCGCAACCGGGAGACCGCCGCCGTCCGGCTCGCCTCGCTCCTCGCCGAGGTCACCGCGCCGCCGCCCAAGCCCCGGCGCAAGAGCCGGATACCGCGCGGCATCAACGAACGCCGGTTGCGGGAGAAGAAGCAGCGCGGCGACGTCAAGCGGGGTCGCTCCGGCCGCGACTGGGGCTGAAGCCTCCTCCTCGGCAGCGGCCTTCGGACCGCGCGGGCCGCCCCGTACCCCCGCGCCCTGTACCCCCGTACCCTCCGCCCCCCCCCCCGCTCTCCAGCCCGGCCCCCCTTGGCCGAGCCGCCCCCTTCACCCCGAGCCGCACCTCCTTTCACCCCGAGCCCCCCTCACCCCAGATGCCGGTACTTCCCCCGGAAGTAAGCGAGCGGCCCCTTGTCCTCCCCGGCCACGTCCGCCGCCAGGACGCGCCCGATCACCAGGGTGTGATCGCCGGCCACGACCCGCTGTTCCGTACGGCATTCCAGGTGGGCCAGGGCGCCGCCGATCAGAGGGGCTCCGGCCTGTTCGCCCCGTTCCGTAGGAATGTCCTCGAAGAGCAGTCGGTCGCTGATGCGGTTCTTCATGGCGAACCGGCCCGCAATGTGCCGCTGCCCCTGCGACAGCACCGAAATTGCCCAAAGGGGCTGGCGCTCCAGAAGGTCGTCCATGCGGGAGTCGTTGCGAACGCTCACCATCACCAAGGGCGGTTCGAGCGACACCGACATGAAGGCCGTGGCGGTCATGCCCACGTCCTCGCCGCGCGGTCCGTCCTCCGGATCGTGCGCGGTGATCAGTACGACCCCGGCGGCGAGCCGGGACAGGGCGGCGCGGAACTCGTCGTCACTCACCCCTCCAGGATGGGGGATCGACCCTTCACCGGGCGCGGAGAGTGGCGTGACGGGCGCCGCGGGGTGATCACCGGGCGTGGCGGCGGAGGTTTTCGTGAACACGCCATGAACGCTAACGGGGGCCGTAGGCTGCTCGCATCGGGCCCGGGGACCAGACGCGGCCTAGGTCCGGCGGCCGAGCGTGTCGTGAGTCCGGATTTGCGTTCAGGAATTGTAGAAGTGCCTCCAGTGGCACCTCTGTGAAGATCGCCAAACGGTCACCACGCTCTGTGACTTGAGTCACAGCAGCCGGTAATTGTTGACCCTGTGTACCGAGTGAACAGCTCACTGTGATTCAGTGGCCGTGGCAATCGGACGACACAGAATCCTGGAGTTGCTGTCGAGGTCTCGGGGAGAGCGAGCGATGGAGACCGAGTCGGAGCCATACGTCCGTCTTGCGACCCTGAGGCAGCTGCACCAAGTGGTCGCCGAGCTGAACACCGCACGCAGCCTTGCAGACACCCTGCAGACCGTCGCCGACGGAGTGATCACGGGGCTCGGGTACGAGCTGGCCGCGGTCAACCTCGTACGGCCGGACGGTGACCTTGTGGTGGCCGCGGTGGCCGGCAGCGCCGGTGCCGAGGCCCTCATGGCGGGCCGGGTCGGCTCCCGCGGCTCGTGGGACCGCCGGCTGAACATGGCCGAACGCTGGGGCGGCCTGTGCTTCATCCCGCACACCGAGGGCTGGGTGCTGGACGACGACGATGTGCCGCAGTGGCACGCCGCCGGACCCGAGCCGCGCTTCCCCGACGAGTGGCATCCGATGGACCGCCTCTTCGCGCCCATGTACACGGCCGCGAACGGCGGGGGCGAGCTGCTCGGCGTGCTCTCCGTCGACAAGCCGCGCAACGGCCGCCGCCCCGGCGCGTGGGGGCAGGAAGCGCTGCAGATGTACGCGTTCCAGTCCGCCATCGCGATCAGCAACGCCCGGCTGCGCGCCAACATGCAGCGCGCGCTGGTCCGCCTGGAGCGCGAGCAGCAGGCCCTGCGTGCCAGTGAGGAAAGCTTCCGGCAGGCGTTCGAGTACGCGCCCAGCGGCATGGCCATCGCCGAGATGGGCGGTGACCAGCACGGCCGGCTCCACCGTACGAACGACGCGCTCTGCCGTCTGCTGGGCCGCCCGGCCTCCGCGATGCGCCGCTACTCCTTCTCCGACCTCGTACACCCCGAGGACATCGGCACCCTGCTGCGCACCTCCGCCGAGGGCGGGCGCGCCGAGCTGCGGCTCGCCCGCCGCGACGGCACGTACGTGTGGGTCTCGCTGCGCAACTCCGTCGTCGCCGACACCGCCGACGGCCCGCGCTTCCTGCTCACCCATGTCGAGGACATCGAGGAGCGCAAGCGCCACGAGCTCCAGCTCGCGCACCGTGCCAGCCACGACGCGCTGACCGGGCTGCCCAACAGCGCCGAGCTGCGGGCCCGGCTCGGCGCCCGGCTGTGTTCGCGCCCGCCCGGCTCGGACGCGGACGCGTACGCCTCGGCCGCCTCCGCCGCGTCGGTCGCCGCCTTCCAGGAGGCGCACGGGTTCGGCTCGGACGGCCCCGAGGTCTTCGACGGGTACGACGCCGCCGACGGCCCGGAGCGGGGACCGTCCGGACCGTACGACCACCATGTCCACGTCATCGCGCCGTCGGACGGACCGGAGGACGACGGGGCCAAGGGGCTCGCGGTGCTCTTCTGCGACCTGGACGGCTTCAAGTCGATCAACGACCGGTTCGGGCACCACACGGGTGACGCGGTGCTCATCGAGGTGGCCCGGCGGCTGACCAACGGGGTCCGGGACGGCGACACGGTCGCCCGGCTCGGCGGCGACGAGTTCGTGGTGCTCGCGGACGGCCTGGGCAAGGCCGACGCGCAGGACCTCGCGGTCCGGTTGCGCAACGGCATCATCCCGCCCATCCGGGTGGACGGGCGCGGCGTACGGGTCGGCGCGAGCTTCGGCATCGGGTGGGCGGCCTGCGGGATGTCGGCCGAGGAGGTCCTGCAGTCAGCGGACCAGCGGATGTACGTCGAGAAGCGGTCCCGCTCGAAGGCGAGCCGGCGCGCGGGGTGAGCCGGCGTGCGGGCCGAGCGGGCGCGCGGGCCGAGCGGAAGTGCGGAGCGAGCGGGCGCGCGGGGCGGACGGGCGCGCGGACCCAGCGGGAGTGGGGGCGAGCGGGCGCGCGCTGTCCGAACGCGCGGTCTGATGCCCTGGTACGCCCCTGACCACCGCAGTGCGCCTCCCGGGGGGCCCGACAGGACCCCCGCCGCATGTTTCTGTAGCGACCCTGTGGCCGTTCCGGCTCCGCGTGCCATCGCTCGAACGGGGTAGGCTGCGCCGATGCGGCGGGGCCGCCGCCGGGGGCCCGAAGATCAGCGCAGCCACCTCGTACAGACCGCTGGGGAGTGACACGGAATGACGGCCGGCAACAACGGTGCGGGCACGCCCGAGGACGACGACCCGTTCGCCCACCTCTACCGCTCCGAAGGCGGCGAGGGCGGCGCGCAGGGCGCGGCGGGCGGCGGCTCGGCAGCGCGCCGGCCGGGCGTACCGCGTGCCTCGTACAACCAGGTGCGCGCGGTCGGTGAGCGCCAGTACGGGCAGCGGCCGCACGGCCAGCAGCAGGTCCCCCCGCAGCAGCCGTACGGGCAGCAGAACGCCCACTACGCGGCCCCCGAGACACTCCCGGGCGCCGACAGCGCCCGCCAGGGCCCGCCCCCCGGTCACGGTGACGGCGGCGCGCCCCGGCGCAACCACAAGGGCCTGCTGATCGGCGCGGTCTCGGTCGTCGCGGTGGTCTGCATCGGTATCGGCGTGGCGATGATCACCAACAAGAGCGGCGACAAGAAGGACGAAGCGGGCGGCGCCGACCCGACCCCGACGGCCGGGGAGTCCGTCAAGCCCAGCGACAAGCCGTCCGGCAAGCCGTCCCAGGGGCCGCTGCCGAAGGAGGCCGCGGCGTCGCTCTCGCTCAGCCCGGAGGCGAGCACCGACAAGTCGGTGCCGGGTGCCAAGGCGGCGAACGGCGCTTACGTGTCGCTGAACAAGGTCGGCGCCTCCGCCACCTGGTCGGTCGACGTCCCCAAGAGCGGTGAGTACACCCTGCTCATCGACTACGGGGTGCCGGGGAAGGACATGAAGGCGTCGCTCGGGGTGAACGGCGGGCAGCCCGACAAGATCAACATGTCGAACTTCGCGCACGCCGCCGAAGGCGCCTGGGACAAGGGCTGGACGACCACTTACCGGTGGATCACCCTCAACCAGGGCACCAACACGCTCAAGATCTCCTGCGAGCAGGGCGACCAGTGCGAGGTCAAACTCGACCGGGTCTACCTCAAGGCGGGGCACGTGCAGCGCTGAGCCGCGGCCCGCAGCAGTACTCGGCAGTACCCGGCCTCACCCGGAAGGGCCGGGCCGCCACGGCCCCTACGCCGCCACCGGATGCTCCGTCACCGTCACGCGCCCCAGCAGCTCTTCGTACGTGCCCCGGTCGAACTCCCCGGCCGCCGGAGCCCGTACGGTCGCCGCCGACAGGGCCACCGCACGCGCCAGGCGGGCCGGCCAGGGCAGGTCCTCCACCAGGCCGGAGAGCAGGCCGGCCACCGCGGAGTCACCGGCGCCGGTCGGGTTGCCGGCGATCCGGCGGGGCGGGGCGGCCTGCCAGGCGCCGTCCGCGGTGACCACGAGCATGCCGTCGGCGCCCAGCGAGGCGGCCACCGTGTGAGCGCCGCGGCGGCGGGCGTCGCGGGCGGCGCGCAGGGGTTCGGTGGAGCCGGTGAGGGCGGCCAGTTCGTCGGCGTTGGGCTTGGCGAGGTCGGGGCGGGCGGCCAGGCCGCGGCGCAGCGGTTCGCCGCTGGTGTCCAGCAGGACGGGCACGCCCGCCGTACGGGCTGCGCGGGTCAGCCGTGCGTAGACGTCGACGGGGACGCCCGGCGGGAGGCTGCCGCACAGGGCCACCGCCTGCGCGCCGTTGAGCAGTTCGCGGTAGGTGGACATGAACGCGTCCCACTCGGCGGGTGTGACGATCGGCCCCGGCTCGTTGAGCTGGGTGGTGTCGCCGGTGGACTCGTCCACGACGGCGACGGTGCGCCGGGTCGCGCCGCCGACCGGGACCAGCGCGTCGGTCACCGAGGTCTCCTGGGTGAGCAGCGAGCGCAGCGCGTCGCCGGTGCCGCCGCCCGCGAAGCCGGTGGCGACCGCCCGGTGGCCGAGCGCGGTCAGGACCCGGGCGACGTTCAGGCCCTTGCCGCCCGGGCGCTCGGAGACTTCGGTGACGCGATGGGTGGAGTGCGGCTGGAGCCGGGGCACGCGGTAGGTGATGTCGAGGGCTGCGTTCAGCGTGACCGTGAGGATCATGGTTCCCCCTCCCCGGAACGTACGTGGACATACGGCGGCACACCGGGCCGGTGGCCGGTGGGTCCGTACGGGACGGACCGGTGCGCTGGTGCGCGAGTGCGCAGCGATCATGCCATCGCGAGCGGTGGTTGGCCCAGCCCTTGGGCCGACCGCCGCACGGTCTGCACCGGTCCGGGCACCCCGAACCGGCCATGTGGCACGTGCCGGGGCCTGTTCGGCCCTGTCGCACGTCACGCGGGCGCAGGCGCTCCGCCCCGCTGTCCGGTACGTCCCCTCACACCCCCGCCGGCCGCACCACCCATTCCCCGCGCCGCACCACGCCCACCAGGTCGTACGCGGCGTCCAGGACGACCAGGTCCGCGTCCTTGCCCGCCTCGATCGAGCCGGTGCGGTCGGCGACGCCGAGCAGCCGGGCCGGGTTGCCGGACAGGGCCTGCACGGCTTGCGCGACGGTGAGCCCGTCGATGGTGAGCGCGCGCTTGAAGGCGAGGTCGAGGGTGAGGGTGGAGCCCGCGATGGAACCGGCGGTGGGGCCGTCGGCGATGCGGGCGACACCGTCCTTGACCTCGACGGTCATCGGGCCGAGCGGGTACATGCCGTCGTTCATGCCGGCCGCGCCCATCGCGTCGGTGATGAAGGCGACCCGGTCCGCGCCCGCGTCCCGGAAGGCCATCTCCAGGACGGCGGGGTGCAGGTGCGTACCGTCGTTGATCAACTCGACGGTGATCCGCTCGTCCTCCAGGAGTGCGGCGATCGGGCCCGGCGCACGGTGCCCGAGCGGCGGCATCGCGTTGAACAGGTGGGTGGCGACGGTCGCGCCCGCGTCGATGGCCTCACGTGTCGCGTCGTACGAGGAGTCGGTGTGGCCGATGGCGGCGATCACGCCCGCCTCGGCGAGCAGCCGCACGGAGTCCAGGCCGCCGGGCAGCTCGGGCGCCAGGGTCATCATCTTCGCGGTGCCGCGCGCGGCGTCGACGAGCTTGCGCACGTCCGCCGGGTCGGGGTCGCGCAGCAGGCCGGGCTGGTGGGCGCCGCAGCGGTGCGGGGAGATGAACGGGCCCTCGAAGTGGATGCCGGCCAGGTCGCCCTGCTCGGTCAGCTCGGACAGCACGGCGGCCTGCCGGGCCAGGTCGTCGAGGTCGCCGGTGACGGTAGAGGCGAGCAGGGTGGTGGTGCCGCGCCGCCGGTGGGTGCCGATCGCCGTCAGGCACTCCTCGGCGTCGGCGGACGAGAAGGAGCCGCCGCCACCGCCGTGTACGTGGATGTCGACGAAGCCGGGGACGACGAGGTGGCCGGTCAGGTCGATCACCTGGTCGCCGGGGGCCGGGGCGGTCGCCCCGGCGGCGTCCGCCGCGTCGGTGATACGGGTGCCCTCGAAGGCCACCAGGCCCGCGTCGGCCACACCGGACGGCAGGGCGACCCGGGCGCCGGTCAGGACGGTGCGCCGGGGGCTCGGGGCGCTGTCCCCGGACTGTTGCAGCGGCATCAGGCAGTTACCTCCGTGGAGAGAAGATCCCAGGCGAGCAGACCTGCGCCCAGGCAGCCGGCGGCGTCCCCGAGCGCCGCCGGAACGATCAGGGGGAGCCGCTGGAAGGTCACCCGGGAGCGGACCGCCGCACGCAGCGGCTCGAACAGCGTGTCGCCCGCCTCGGCGAGCCCGCCGCCGATGATCAGCGTGTGCGGGTCGAGCAGGGTGAGCGAGGTGACCAGGCCGTCGGCGAGGGCGTCCACCGCGTCCTGCCAGACGGCCCGCGCGCGGGCGTCACCGGACTCGACGGCCTTGGCGGCGTCGGCGGCGGTGGCCTGCGGATCGCCGCACGCCTCGGCCCAGGCGCGGCCGACGGCGGCGGCCGAGGCCAGTGTCTCCAGGCAGCCACGCTGGCCGCAGCCGCACTCGGGGCCGCCGGGCCGTACGACGATGTGGCCGATCTCGCCCGCGCTGCCGTGCGCGCCCGCCTCGATGCGGCCCTCGATGCCGATGGCGCCGGCGATGCCGGTGCCGAGCGGTACGAACAGGAAGCGGTCGGCGCCGCGGCCCGCGCCGATGCGGCCCTCGGCGAGGCCGCCGGTGCGGACGTCGTGGCCGAGGGCGACCGGGACGCCGCCCAGGCGCTCGGAGAGCAGCGTGCGCAGGGGGACGTCGCGCCAGCCCAGGTTGGCGGAGTACGCGGCGATGCCGCGCGCGTCGTCGACGATGCCGGGGACGGCGACGCCGGCCGCCGCGGCGGTGCTGCCGAACCGCTGCCGTCCGGTTTCGCGCAGTTCCTCGGCGAAGTCCAGGATCGAGGCGACGACCGCTTCCGGGCCGCGATCGCGGCCGGTCGGGCGCCGTGCCTCGTGGAGCAGCGTGCCGTCCGCGCCTGCCAGGGCGGCCTTCATTCCGGTGCCGCCCACATCAAGGGCGATGACGTGTCTCACGGGAACAGTTTCGCGCGATCGGCCGCGAAAGGTCTAGTCCACTCGCGGGGATGGCGTGGTTCCGCTCGTGCGAAGGGCGTGCTCGGGCCCGGGGAAGGGGGGATTCCGCCGGTCGGGACGGGGTGATGCCGCCGGCCGGGGCGGGGAGGTCCCGCCCGCCGGGACGGGGTGGTTCCGCTCCGTACGGCCGCTGCCCTGCCATCGTGACCTGCTTGTGTGACAGGCGATACGCCAGCGAAATGAGGGGTGGTGTAGACCTTGTGTGGGTAAACGGGGGAGACTCGTCGTTCATGTCGGTTGAGGGTGGACCTCTGAAGCCACCGGGCATTCCCCGGCAAGCACGGAACATTCGGGACAAAAGGCGGTAATGGCAGTGCAGCGGCGGTACTTGAGCCTGGCGGCAGCGGGACTCACCACGGCCATGACGCTCTCCTTGTCCTCCTGCGGCAGCGGCGTGGGCGGCGGTGGCGACGTCACGCTCAAGCTCGTCGCGGCGGACTACGGCGACAACGCGGCGAACTCCTCCCGGCACTACTGGGACAGGCTCGTCAAGGACTTCGAGAAGAAGAACCCGGGCATCAAGGTGGACGTCTCGGTATACAGCTGGACGGACGTCGACAAGAAGGTCGAGGACCTGGTCAAGTCCGGTAAGGCTCCGGACATGGCGCAGATCGGCGCGTACGCGGACTACGCGGCCGAAGGCAAGCTCTACAAGGCCAGGGACGTGCTCTCCATCCCCGTGCAGGCCGACTTCGTGCCCGCCCTCGCGGAGGCGGGGGAGTACGGGCGCGAGCAGTACGGGATGCCTTTCGGCTCCAGCACCCGACGCCTCTTCTACAACAAGAAGCTCTTCGCCGAGGCGGGCATCACCGACCCGCCCGAGACCTGGGCACAGGTCTCGGCCGACGCGGCCAAGCTCAAGGCCAAGGGCGTGAAGATGCCGTACGCGCTGCCGCTGGGCCCGGAGGAGACGCAGGCCGAGACGCTGATGTGGATGCTCAGCGGCGGCGGCAGCTACACCGACAGCATCGGCAAGTACACGATCGACTCGAAGGAGAACATCAAGACCTTCGAGTGGCTGAAGAAGGACCTGGTCGCCCCGGGGCTGACCGGCGGCGACCCGGCCAAGCTCAACCGCCAGGACGCGTTCGACGCCTTCGCGGCCGGCGACGTGGGCATGCTCAACGGCCACCCCACCCTGATGAAGCAGGCCGAGGCCAAGGGCGTCGAGTACGGCACCGTCGAGCTGCCGGGCCCCACCGGCAAGGCCAAGGCCACCATGGGCGTCGCCGACTGGATGACGGCGTTCAAGCAGAACGGCCACCGCGACCAGGTCGGCAAGTTCCTCGACTTCGTCTACGACGAGAAGAACGTCATGGACTTCTCGGGCCACTACGGCCTGCTGCCGGTCACCACCTCCGGCTCCCAGGCGATGCTCGCCGACAGCAAGTACGCCAAGCTGCACAGCTTCCTGCGCCAGCTGGACAACGCCGTGTTCTACCCCGCCGACAAGACCTCCTGGCCGCTGGTCAGCAAGACCGTCAAGGCGAAGATGGGCAAGGCGGTGGGCGCCAACGGCAACCCGGCCGGCGTGCTCGGCGACATCCAGAACACGGCCAACGAGGCGGACAACACCGCCGAGTGAGCCGCCGCACAACCCGGCACCCCCGCCCCCGGACCGGTGGCGGGGGATTGTCGTACCGCGGCCTTATCGTGGACGGGTGATGACGAGCGACGGCACCGACGGCGGCACCGGAGGCGGTGGCATAGGAGAACTGTCCCCCCAGGACGAGGCGGTGCTCGGCGTCGAGCGCCGCTCCTGGCCCCGGCCGGGCGCCAAGGAGCGGGTCATCCGCGAGCGGCTCGGCATCTCGCCCACCCGCTACTACCAACTGCTGAACGCGCTGCTGGACGACCCGCGGGCGCTCGCCCACGACCCGGTCACGGTCAACCGGCTGCGCCGCGTCCGCGAGGCCCGGCGCGGCCGCCGCTGAGCGTCAGCCGTGGCCGCGGGCCCGCGGAGGCCGCCGAGGGGCGCGCCGCCGCTGACACACCCGTATCCGGCCGGTGCCCGGCACCCGCCGCCGAAGCCGCGCCGGCGCTGATACCCCGTACCCGGCACCCGCCCGCGCGCGACCGGTAATGTCGTCACCATGGGCAGCCCCCCGAACTCCTTGCCGACGCCGGTCACCGAAGCGGGCCGGGACGGTCTCGCCGCGCTGCTGGACAGCCCCGGCCGCGCCGTCCTCGCGCTCGACTTCGACGGCACGCTCGCCGACATCGTGCCCGACCCCGAGAAGGCCCGCGCCCACCCCGGCGCCGTGGCCGCGCTGGCCCGCCTCGCGCCGCGGCTGTGTTCCCTGGTGGTCATCACCGGCCGTCCGGCCGGCGTCGCGGTCCGCCTCGGCGGCTTCACGGACGCGCCGGGCCTGGAGCGGCTGGTGGTCCTCGGCGGCTACGGCGCCGAGCGCTGGGACGCGGCCACCGGCACGGTACGGGCGCCGGCGCCCCCGCCCGGCGTCGCCGCCGTACAGGCCGAACTCCCCGGCGTCCTGGACAAACTGGGCGCCTGGCACGCCTCCTGGGTGGAGGACAAGGGCCGCGCCATCGCCGTGCACACCCGCCGTGCCGAGGATCCGCAGGCCGCCTTCGAGCTGCTGCGCGAGCCCCTGTACGCGCTCGCCGAGCGGCACGGCCTGATCGTCGAACCCGGCCGGTACGTCCTCGAACTGCGACCGCCCGGTATGGACAAGGGCGTCGCCCTCGCCGAGTACGTACGGGAGACCGGCGCCACCACCGTCCTGTACGGGGGCGACGACCTCGGCGACCTCGCCGCCTACTCCGCCGTGGACAAGCTGCGGTCGGACGGCCTGGCCGGGGTGCTGGTGTGCAGCGGCAGCGCGGAGGTCGCCGAGCTGGCAGGCCGGGCGGACCTGGTCGTCGACGGCCCGACGGGCGTCGTCGCGCTGCTGCACGCCCTCGCGGACCGGCTGGGAGCACCCGCCTGACGGATGCGGCCGGGACCCTCCCGGGGCCCCGGCGCCGCTACTCCTCCAGCGCCCGCAACTGCTGGAGGAACCACCGGTCCGGCGGCAGCGCGGTGGCCGCGGCGGCCAGCCGCTTCGTGCGCTCGGCCCGCTCGCCGTCCTCCATGGACAGCGCCTCGTGCAGCGCGCGCGCCGTGGCCGAGATGTCGTACGGATTGACGCAGACGGCGTCCTCGCCCAGCTCCGCGTAGGCCCCGGCCTCCCGGGACAGCACCAGCGCGCAGCCCGCCTCGGAGATCACCGGGACCTCCTTGGCGACCAGGTTCATGCCGTCCCTGATCGGGTTGACCAGCGCCACGTCGGCGATCCGGTAGGCGGCCAGCGACCGCGCGAAGTCGTCCTTCACGTGCAGCACGACCGGCTGCCAGCCCGGGGTGCCGTACTCCTCGTTGATCTCCGCGGCCAGCCGCCCGACCTCGTCCGTGTAGGCGCGGTAGACCGCCAGGTCCTGGCGGGAGGGGTAGGCGAACGCGACGTGCACGACCCGTTCGCGCCACTCGGGCCGGCCGGCCAGCAGCGCCCGGTAGGCGCGCAGCCCGCGCACGATGTTCTTGGACAGCTCCGTACGGTCCACCCGCACGATCGTCTTCCGGTCCGGCCCGCCGATCTGCTCGCGCAGCGCCGCCAGCCGCTCGTCCACGTCGGGCTGGTGCGCCCGCTCCCGCAGGAACTCCGCGTCCGCGCCCAGGCCGTGCACGCCGAGCCGCGTCGTCCGGCCCTCGTGGACGACGCTCAGTCCGCCGTCCGCGCCGTGCGTCACCTCGGCGCCCAGCACCGCCGCGCAGCACTCCGCGAACGCCTCGGCCCAGCGCCGCGTCAGGAACGCGGCGCGGTCGCCGCCCAGCATGCCGCGCAGCACCGCCTCGGCCACGTCGTCCGGCAGCATCCGGAAGTAGTCGGCGGGCGCCCACGGCGTGTGCGAGAAGTGGCCGATGCGCAGGTCGGGGCGGCGGGCGCGGAGCAGTCCCGGCACCAGCGTGAGGTGGTAGTCCTGCACGAGCACCACGGCGCCGGGCGCCGCCTCGTCGGCGAGCGCGTCCGCGAAGGCCGCGTTGTACGCCTCGTACGACGCCCACTGCGCGCGGAACCCGTCGTCGAAGGAGGGCTCCAGCGGCGTCTGGTAGAGCAGGTGGTGGACGAACCACAGCACGGAGTTCGCGATGCCGTTGTAGGCGTCGGTGAAGACGTCGGCGGGGATGTCCAGCATGCGTACGTGCTGGTCGCCCGTGTCGGCGGGGTCCAGATGGCCGCCGCTGCGCCGGGCGGCCTCGCGGTCGCCGTCCCCGAGGGCGGCGCACACCCACACCGCACCGGCGTCCGGGCCGATCGCGGACAGTCCGGAGACCAGCCCGCCGCCGCCCCGTTTGGCAGTCAGCGTGCCGTCGTCCCCCTTCGTGTACGAGACCGGGCCGCGGTTGGACGCGACGAGGACCTTGGCACCAGAACGCTCGGAGACCATGTTGCGAGACTAGCCCGCCACCCATCCGCTCAAACGTGCGGAGCGGAGGCGGAACGTCACGGTTCACGCGGCGTCCGGAGCGGGCCACGCAGCGTCCGGAGCGTGGCCCGGGCCGGGCGCCGCGGGCCGCCCACCGGCCGTCTCAGGCCGCCCGGCGCTCCGCGTACTCCGGTATCTCCGCCATCGGCGGCCGCTCCTCGGTGTCCACGTCCCAGGTGCGCGGTACGAAACCGGTCTCGCCGCGCTCGAACTGGGTCAGCCGCGGGCGCACCAGATGGCCGCGGGCCAGCCGTAGCTGCGCGGTGCGGTAGATGGCCGCCGCCATCCTGCCGAGCGCCTGGCCGCTCTGGTGGCGGTGCTTGCGCACCCCGATGTCCACCTGCGCCAGCGCGTCCAGCCCCACCGTGTGCAGCGCGTCGACCAGCAGGCCCAGCTCGACGCCGTAGCCCACCGGGAACGGCAGCCGCTCCAGCAGCGACCGGCGGGCCGCGTACTCCCCGCCGAGCGGCTGCACGAACCCGGCGAGCTGCGGCCAGTGCAGATTCAGCAGCGGCCGGGCGACCAGCTCGGTGACCCGGCCGCCCTGGCCCGCCGCCTCGCCCAGCGGACGGTCGTACATGCCCTTGACGAACTGCACGTCCGGGTCGGTCAGCAGCGGACCGACGATCCCGGAGACGAAGCCCGCGTCGAACTCGCGCAGGTCGGCGTCGACGAAGCAGACGATGTCGCCGCCGGTCGCCAGCAGGGAGCGCCAGAGCACCTCGCCCTTGCCGGGCAGCGCGGGCAGCCGGGGCAGCACCTCGTCCCGGTGGACCACCCGCGCGCCCGCGTCGGCCGCGACCTTGGCGGTGCCGTCCGTGGAGCCGGAGTCGAGCACCACCAGCTCGTCGAC
This sequence comes from Streptomyces sp. NPDC026394, assembly GCF_055567735.1. NCBI lineage: Bacteria > Bacillati > Actinomycetota > Actinomycetes > Kitasatosporales > Streptomycetaceae > Streptomyces > Streptomyces sp. NPDC026394. Next base: position 131,960 of record NZ_JBVHPX010000013.1, on the reverse strand, counting down.
GAGCGGCGCCGACGGGGTCATCAGCTCCGTACGGATCGCCTCGACGATCGCGCCGACCGTCGCCTCCTCGTCGAGCGCCGGCAGCACGACGGAGACCGTCTGCCCCGTCTCGCGCTTCGCGGCCAGCAGCCGGTCGAGCGGGCGGTCCGCGGCCGACCAGGACCGGCTGGCCAGCCAGCGCTCCACCTCTTCCAGCACGTGCGCGTCTCCTTCGTTCCCGGACCAGCGATGTGATCCATCTCGCGGTGCGGACGGCTGTCTCAACCGCCCGGCCCTTCGGCTACAGTCTTGAACAACGCGATCGCCCCGGACATGCCGGGGTCGGCGCGACAAACGCCTGGGCTCCGGCCCGGCGCCATACCGCTCATCCAGAGGGGCAGAGGGACACGGCCCGTTGAAGCCCCGGCAACCCTCCAGCCGGTCTCCGTCGCCGCGCACGTACGCGGCCCGCGAGGCTCCCGGCTCGGGAAGGTGCCAATTCCGTCTCGCGGCGAGGTGCGTCGCGAGGAAGATGAGGAGAAAGGGCCTCGCCTCCATGGCTGTGCAATCCGTCGAAAGCACCACTTCCGCCACTGTTTCCCTGGGCCCCGCCGTCGCGCTGTCCTGCCGCGAGTGCGGCGAGCGCTTCGACCTCGGACCGATCTTCGCCTGCGGGTCCTGCTTCGGGCCGCTGGAGGTGGCGTACGACCTGCCGGCCGGCGACCCCGAGGGCCTGCGCAAGCGGATCGAGGCGGGCCCCCACAGCATCTGGCGGTACGCGCCGCTGCTGCCCGTCCCGGCGGACGTCGCGGCCAAGCCCAACCTCAATCCCGGCCTGACCAAGCTGGTCAAGGCCGACAACCTGGCCCGTGAGCTGGGCGTCACCGGCGGCCTGTACGTCAAGGACGACTCCGGCAACCCGACGCACTCCTTCAAGGACCGCGTCGTCGCCATCGCCGTCGAGGCCGCCCGCGCCTTCGGCTTCACCACCCTGTCCTGCTCCTCCACCGGCAACCTCGCCGGGGCGGTCGGCGCCGCGGCGGCCCGGGCCGGCTTCCGCTCCTGTGTGTTCATCCCGCACGACCTGGAGGCGGGCAAGGTCGTCATGGCCGCGGTGTACGGCGGCGAGCTGGTCGGCATCGAGGGCACCTACGACGACGTCAACCGCTTCTGCTCGGAGCTGATCGGCGACCCGCTCGGCGAGGGCTGGGGCTTCGTGAACGTGAACCTGCGCCCGTACTACGGAGAGGGCTCCAAGACGCTCGCCTACGAGATCTGCGAACAGCTCGGCTGGCGGCTGCCGGACCAGATCGTCGTCCCGATCGCCTCCGGCTCCCAGCTCACCAAGATCGACAAGGGGCTGAAGGAGCTGATCGCGCTCGGGCTGGTCGAGGACAAGCCGTACAAGATCTTCGGCGCCCAGGCCGAAGGCTGTTCCCCGGTCTCCACCGCCTTCAAGGCGGGCCACGACGTCGTACGGCCGCAGAAGCCGGACACCATCGCCAAGTCGCTGGCCATCGGCAACCCGGCCGACGGCCCGTACGTGCTCGACATCGCCCGGCGCACCGGCGGCGCGGTGGAGGACGTCAACGACGAGCAGGTGGTCGACGCGATCAAGCTGCTGGCCCGTACGGAGGGCATCTTCGCCGAGACCGCCGGCGGGGTGACCGTGGGTGTCACGAAGAAGCTGATCGAGGACGGGCTGCTCGACCCGGCGCTGACCACCGTCGTGCTCAACACCGGCGACGGCCTCAAGACGCTGGACGCCGTGGCGCCGACGACCGGGCCCTCGGCCACCATCCGCCCGAGCCTGGAGGCGTTCCGCGCCGCCGGCCTGGCGCGCTGACCGCCGCGCGCGGCCGTACACACCCGTACGCGGTCGCGCGCACCCGTACGCGTCGGCACACACCGGCACGCGTCCGCACACCACGACACGCGCCGGCGTACCTCCGTCCGCGCCCGCGGCCACCGGTACGCCCGCCGCCCTTACGCACTCCTCCCGCGAGCTGGAAGGCAGAACACCATGAGCGTCAACGTCCGCATCCCGACCATCCTGCGCACCTACACTGGCGGTCAGGCCGAGGTCCCCGCCGAGGGGGCGACCCTCTCCGAGGTCATCCAGAACCTGGAGCAGAACCACGCCGGCATCGCGGCCCGCGTCTTGGACGACACCGGCAAGCTGCGGCGCTTCGTGAACGTCTACGTCAACGACGACGACGTGCGCTTCGAGCAGGGCCTGGCGACGCCGACGCCGGACGGCGCGGGCGTCTCGATCATCCCGGCGGTGGCCGGCGGCTGCTGAGCCGGTCGCCCGGGACGCCGTAACGATCTTTTTCGGCCCTTCCCCGGCCCGACGGCTGGAATCGCCCTGTCCGCCACGAAGCGGACGGGGCGATTCCGTGTTGTTAAAGGCGATACAGTTGGGGTGATTCCTCGTCCAGCGCGTGCCGAACGCATATGAGAGCCCGGCAAGTTGTGCGCGAAGTGTGGACATGATTTGTCGTGTTGGTGAGCTTTGCCCGGCCCGACTTGCCCTGCCGAATGGGCTTTTCTCCGTATATTTGCGATTGTTCGCGAGAAGAATTCTCGTCCGACTGACCTGTTGCGCTGGGCAGTTGGACAGATACATTCAGCGGCGGTCGACGCGTTCCGGCGCACACCCCCTCCTGTCGGGGGGTGAGGTCTGACCCGGGTCCGCGGAGTGCGGTCCTGTGCAAGGGCCAGTAATAGGGGAGTTAGGCATGGCTCAGGGCACCGTCAAGTGGTTCAACGCGGAGAAGGGGTACGGCTTCATCGCGGTCGACGGTGGTGCGGATGTATTCGTCCACTACAGCGCGATCCAGATGGACGGTTACCGCACCCTTGAGGAGGGTCAGCGGGTCGAGTTCGAGATCTCGCAGGGCCAGAAAGGGCCGCAGGCGGACATGGTCCGCGTGGCCGGCTGAAGCGCCGACCGACTGCTGCGTACGAAGGTCCGCGTCCCCTGTGGGGGCGCGGGCCTTCTGTGTTTGGGTGGGGCGGGCGGGAGTGTCCCGGGGGAGGGCGGGGCGTCCGCCCGCGCCTGGTTTGGCACCCGCCCCCCATGGGGATGGCTCCCGCCAAGCCGCTTGCACTCTCATGGGTCGAGTGCTAATCATTGCGTTAGCACTCTACGAGTGAGAGTGACAGCTAAGGACCGACTCGGTGAGGTCCGCGGGCAGGTGGGGCAAGGAACCACCAGCTCACGAACCGTCCGTCGCGGGCGCCAGCGCGGTCCGGAGTATCCACCCTCCCCCAGACGCAGTCCGGGGGGACCCCCAGTCCGGGAGGACCACTTCACATGGCCAAGATCATCGCGTTCGACGAGGAGGCACGGCGCGGTCTCGAGCGCGGGATGAACCAGCTCGCCGACGCCGTCAAGGTCACCCTTGGCCCCAAGGGCCGCAACGTCGTCCTCGAGAAGAAGTGGGGCGCCCCCACGATCACCAACGATGGTGTGTCCATCGCCAAGGAGATCGAGCTCGAGGACCCGTACGAGAAGATCGGCGCCGAGCTGGTCAAGGAGGTCGCGAAGAAGACGGACGACGTCGCCGGTGACGGCACGACGACCGCGACCGTCCTGGCCCAGGCCCTGGTCCGCGAGGGCCTGCGCAACGTGGCCGCCGGCGCCAACCCGATGGCCCTCAAGCGCGGCATCGAGCGCGCCGTCGAGGCCGTCTCCGCCGCCCTGCTGGAGCAGGCCAAGGACGTGGAGACCAAGGAGCAGATCGCTTCGACCGCCTCCATCTCCGCCGCCGACACCCAGATCGGCGAGCTGATCGCCGAGGCCATGGACAAGGTCGGCAAGGAAGGCGTCATCACCGTCGAGGAGTCCCAGACCTTCGGTCTGGAGCTGGAGCTCACCGAGGGTATGCGCTTCGACAAGGGCTACATCTCGGCGTACTTCGCCACCGACATGGAGCGTATGGAGGCGTCGCTCGACGACCCGTACATCCTCATCGTCAACTCGAAGATCTCCAACGTGAAGGACCTCCTTCCGCTGCTGGAGAAGGTCATGCAGTCGGGCAAGCCGCTGCTGATCATCGCCGAGGACGTCGAGGGCGAGGCCCTGTCGACCCTGGTCGTCAACAAGATCCGCGGCACCTTCAAGTCCGTCGCCGTCAAGGCCCCGGGCTTCGGCGACCGCCGCAAGGCCATGCTCGGCGACATCGCCATCCTCACCGGTGGCACGGTCATCTCCGAGGAGGTCGGCCTCAAGCTGGAGAACGCCGGTCTCGACCTGCTGGGCCGCGCCCGCAAGGTCGTCATCACCAAGGACGAGACCACCATCGTCGACGGTGCCGGTGACAGCGAGCAGGTCCAGGGCCGCGTCAACCAGATCCGCGCCGAGATCGAGAACAGCGACTCGGACTACGACCGCGAGAAGCTCCAGGAGCGTCTGGCGAAGCTGGCCGGCGGCGTGGCCGTCATCAAGGCCGGTGCCGCCACCGAGGTCGAGCTCAAGGAGCGCAAGCACCGCATCGAGGACGCCGTGCGCAACGCGAAGGCGGCCGTCGAGGAGGGCATCGTCGCCGGCGGTGGCGTCGCCCTGCTGCAGGCCTCCTCGGTCTTCGAGAAGCTGGAGCTGGAGGGTGACGAGGCCACCGGTGCCGCCGCTGTGAAGCTGGCGCTGGAGGCTCCGCTGAAGCAGATCTCCGTCAACGGCGGTCTTGAGGGCGGCGTCGTGGTGGAGAAGGTGCGCAACCTGGCCGTCGGCCACGGTCTGAACGCCGCGACCGGCGAGTACGTCGACATGATCGCCGAGGGCATCATCGACCCCGCCAAGGTCACGCGCTCCGCGCTGCAGAACGCCGCGTCGATCGCCGCGCTGTTCCTGACCACCGAGGCCGTCATCGCCGACAAGCCGGAGAAGGCCGCCGCGGCCGCTCCGGGCGGCATGCCGGGCGGTGACATGGACTTCTGATCCTCCCGGATCATCGTCCTCAGATCGCTGGGGCGGCACTCCTCCTCCCAGGGGGGTGCCGCCCCGGCGGCGTTTCGGGGGCATTCCGGTACGGCCGTCCGAGCGGTCACCGGTACGGCCTTCTGTACGGCCGGGGCGCACCGCTGCCGATTCCGTACGGCGGTCCTTGCACTGACCCCGGCCCGACGGGGCACGATCGCCCTATGACGACTCGAAACGGGCAGACCGCCCGACCGGACCGGTTCCCCGCGGACACCGTCGCCCTGATCACCGGCGGCAGCAGCGGAGTGGGCCTGGCAGCCGCGCGGCGGCTGCTCGCGGACGGCGCGCGGGTGGTGGTGTGCGGCCGCGACGAGCGCCGCCTGGACGCCGCCGTGGCGCACTTGAAGGAGCGGGCGCGGGAGGCGGTGACGGGCGGCGAGGCGGCCGTTGCGGATGCGACGGCGACGGGCCCGGGGGCGGCCGGTGGCGCGGCGGACCGGGTGTTCGGCGTACGGGCCGACACGGCCTCCGTCGCCGACCTGGACGCCGCGGTCGAAGCGGTACGCGACCGCTTCGGGCACCTCGACATCATCTTCGCCAACGCGGGCCGGTACGCCGCCGCGCCTTTCGAGGAGATCACCGAGGCCGACTTCGACCGGGCGGTCGGCGTGAACTTCAAGGGCGTGTTCTTCACCGTCCAGCGGGCGCTCCCGCTGCTGCGGGACGGCGGCGCGGTGGTCATCAACGCCTCGTCGCTCGTGCAACGCGGGCAGGCGGACGCCACCCTGCACTCCGCGACCAAGGCCGCCGCGCTCAACCTCGCCCGGACGCTCGCGGCGGCGCTCGCCGGGCGCCGCGTCCGTGTCAATTCGGTCAGTCCCGGCTACGTCGAGACGCCGATGTTCGTGGACTCGGACATCGATGTGGCGGAGGCGGAGAAGCTGCGGGCGCAGACGGCCGCGGGCCGGTTCGCGCGGCCCGAGGAGATCGCCGACGCGGTGGCCTTCCTGGCGTCCGGTGAGGCGTCGTACGTCAACGGGCAGGACCTGGTGGTGGACGGCGGGCTGCACGGCTGCGCCATGTGAGGGCCGGACGGTCGTCGGAACGCGCCGACGTTATGTCGTTTTCTGTGAGATACGGCATGTAAGGCGGCGCTGGTCCTGGTATGGGCATGGCGGCCATACTTTCCGGAGCCTCACCGGAAGGTGATCTTCCGCGATGGCCGTCCCCGTACCCCGGACGCCCCGCTAGGACGCCCATGAGCACGCTCGATTCCCTGATCGTCGAAGTCAACGACGGTCTCTGGACCTACCTGCTGATACCGCTGGTGGTCTGCGCCGGTCTGTATTTCACGGTCCGCTCCAGGGCCGTGCAACTGCGGCTCTTCCCGGAGATGCTGCGCGTGCTGAAGGACAAGTCGCAGCCCAGGGCGGACGGCTCCAAGCCGGTCTCGTCCTTCGGCGCCTTCACCATCTCGGCGGCCGCCCGGGTCGGTACGGGCAACATCGCGGGCGTCGCCACCGCCATCACCCTCGGCGGCGCGGGCGCGGTGTTCTGGATGTGGGTGATGGCGCTCGTCGGCGGCGCCTCGGCGTTCGTCGAGTCGGCGCTGGCCCAGCTCTACAAGGTCCGCGACGGCAAGGACCCCGACGGCGCCGCCTCCGGTACGTACCGGGGCGGGCCCGCCTACTACATGCAGCGCGGGCTCGGAAAGCGCTGGCCCGGTGTGCTCTTCGCGGTCGCCATCACCGTGACCTTCGGGTTCGTCTTCAACGCCGTGCAGTCCAACACGATCACCTCGGTCGCCTCCGGGTCCGTCGCCGGCAGCGGTGCGTCGTGGTTCGCCCCGGCGGTCGGCCTGCTGCTGGCCGTACTGCTGGGCGTCGCGATCTGCGGCGGCGTCCGCCGGATCACCTCCGTCACGACCGTCCTCGTACCGGTCATGGCCGTCGTCTACCTGCTGCTGGGCACCGCCGTCGTCCTTCTCAACCTCGGCGACCTGCCGCGGGTCTTCGGCGACATCGTCGGCGGCGCGTTCGGCTTCAAGGAGCTGGCGGCCGGCGGGATCGGCGCGGCCATCCAGCAGGGCGTACGGCGCGGCATGTTCTCCAACGAGGCGGGCCTGGGCTCGGCGCCCAACGCGGGCGCCGCCGCCGAAGTCACCCACCCGGTCAAGCAGGGGCTCGTGCAGTCCCTCGGCGTCTTCTTCGACACCCTGCTGATCTGCTCGATGACCGCCTTCATCATCCTGACGACCACCCCGGAGCTGAGCGGGCGGCAGGGCGCCGACCTCACCCAGTCCGCGCTGACCGACACGCTCGGCGGCTGGGCCGGTCACGTGCTGACGGCCGTGGTCTTCCTGCTCGCCTTCAGCTCCATGATCGGGAACTACTACTACGGCGAGTCGAACATCGGCTTCATGACGCGGCGCGCCTGGGTCCTGCCCGTCTACCGCGCCCTCGTCCTCGCGGTCGTCTTCCTCGGCGCGCTGGGCTCGGTCGGCGTCATCTGGAACCTCGCCGACGTCTTCATGGGCCTCATGGCCCTGATCAATCTCCTGGCCATCATCCCCCTCTCGGCCATCGCCTTCCGCCTCCTGGACGACTACACGGCCCAGCGCCGGTCCGGCCTCGACCCGGTGTTCACCCGGTCCCGGATGCCGGATCTGACGGGGGTGGAGTGCTGGCCGGACACGCCGACGGCGCCCGAGCGCCGGGAGACGGTGGGGGCGGGGTCGGGGGCGCCCTAGCCTCCGGCGCCGTCCCTCGTCAGGTGCTGGGTGCCGTCCACCCACGGGCCCGTGGTGGCGTTCAGTTCCGGCAGGGCCTGTTTGCGGAAGCCGAAGAAGTACGTCGCGAGGAAGCCGGCCGCGTAGCCGACGAGCAGGCCCAGGGCGTAGACGGCGAGGGTGGCGCCGAGCGGCCGGTCGCCCTTGAGCAGGGGGAACAGGGCCCACCCCGACGGGCCGATGGCGGTGGAGCCGGCCGTCGTACCGAGCTGGTGGAACAGGCCCACGAAGCCGCCGCCGAACGCGCCGCCCACGCAGGCGGTGACGAACGGGCGGCCCAGCGGCAGCGAGACGCCGTAGATGAGGGGTTCGCCGACACCGAGGAAACCGGCGGGCAGCGCGGACCTGACGGTCCTGCGGATCGAGCGGTTGCCGGGCAGACGGACGTAGACCGCGAGGGCGGCGCCCACCTGGCCGGCGCCGGCCATCGCGAGGATGGGCAGCAGGACCGTGTAGCCCTGCTGCTCGATCAGCGTGGTGTGGATGGGGATCAGGGCCTGGTGCAGACCGAGCATGACGAGCGGGAGGAAGAGGCCGCCGAGCAGGAATCCGGCCGCGGCGCCGCCGTGGGCCAGCAGCCAGTTCGCGCAGGTACCGATGGCGGTGGCGACCTCGCCGGCCAGGAACATCAGGCCGAAGAGCGTGACCAGGCCGGAGACCAGCACGGTCACGGTGGGCGTGACCAGGACGTCGAGCGCCTCGGGGACGTACCTGCGGCACGCCTTCTCGACCTGTACGGCGAGCAGCGCCGCGCCCAGGGCCCCGAGCACCCCGCCCTGGCCCGGGGAGAGCTGCTGGCCGAAGGCGCTCACCTGGGCGACGCCCGCGTACACGATGATCGCGGCGACCGCGCCGCCCAGGACGGGTGTACCGCCGAACTCCTTCGCGGTGTTGTGGCCCACGAAGACCGCGATCAGGGACATGAAGCCGGAGGCGATGGCGGCCAGCGCCGGGACGAGGGCGGGCAGCACGCCGAAGTTGGTCAGCAGGCCGTTCAGTCCGGCGATGATGCCGCAGCCGATGAGGGCGGGGATCAGCGGGACGAAGATGTCGGCGATCCGGCGGAGGAAGAGTTTGACCGGGGTCGCGTTCCTGGCCTTCTGGCGGGCTTTGAGGGCGGCGCCCCGGGCGGCCAGTTCTTCGGCGGGGGAGGGGGCGGAGTCGGTGGAACCGGTGGTGGTGGGATCGGGTGTGGCGGGCGGCGTTTCCGGGGCGGGTGACGCGTCGCGTCCGGCGTCGACCAGGGCGGCGAACTCCGGGGTGACGCGGGCGACCGTGCCCGGACCCAGCACGATCTGGTACGTGTCGTCCTCCACCACGCCCAGGACGGCGGGCAGCGCCTTCAGGGCGTCGTCCTGGACCAGCGAGCGGTCCGCGACGCCGAGGCGCAGCCGGGTCATGCAGTGGGTGACGGACGTGACGTTGGCGGCGCCGCCGACCAGGGGGAGGATCGCGACGGCGGTGGCGCGGTTCTTCTCATCGGACATGGTGGTGCCTTGCTGTGCGGGTGGGCTGGCCGGAACGGACTGGTGGTGGAGGGACGCCTGGCCGGGTCAGCCGCTCTCGGAGGGCGGGGTGTGCAGGGCGGTGTGCAGCGCGGCCCTGAGGTGGCCGCCGGAGTCGGCCAGCAGCCGGGCTGCCGTCGGCCCGTCGACCCCGGCCAGCACGACCAGGATGGCGTTCTTGACCTCCCCGTCGGTGGCGGCGAGCGCGGCCTCGATCTCCGGGTCACCGGCGCCGGTGGCCAGCGCCACGATGCGGCGCGAGCGGGCCCGCAGCTTCTCGTTGGAGGCGCGGACGTCCACCATCAGGTTCCCGTAGGTCTTGCCCAGCCGGATCATGGTGATGGTCGACAGCATGTTGAGGACCAGCTTCTGCGCCGTGCCGGCCTTCAGCCGGGTGGAGCCCGTGAGGAGTTCGGGCCCGACGACGACCTCGATGCCGTGGTCGGCGGCCGCGGCCAGCGCCGAGTCCGCGTTGCAGGAGAGGCCGACGGTCAGCGCGCCGCGGGCCGCGCGGGCGTGTTCGACGGCACCGATCGCGTACGGGGTGCGGCCGGAGGCGGAGACGCCGACCACCGTGTCGTCGGCGGTCAGGCCCAGTGCGTCCAGGTCGGCGGCGGCCAGCTCCTTGCTGTCCTCGGCGCCCTCGACGGCGGCGACCATGGCGGTGGGGCCGCCCGCGATCAGGCCCACGACCTCGGACGGATCGGTGTTGAAGGTGGGCGGGCACTCGCTCGCGTCCAGTACGCCGAGCCGGCCGGCCGTGCCCGCGCCCGCGTAGATCAGCCGACCGCCGCGGGCCATCCGCTCGGCGGTGGCGTCGATGGCGGCGGCGATCTCGGGGAGCCGGACGGCGACGGCGGCGGGGACGGTGGTGTCCTCGCCGTTCATCGTGCGGGCGATCTCCAGGGTGGACAGCCGGTCGATCTCGGCGAGTTCGGGCCGGAAGGCTTCGGTGGTGAGCGTGTCGAGCTGGGCGCGAAGCTGTGCGTACTCGGCGGGGGAGGACATGGCGGTGGCGGCTCTTTCCGGGCGCGTACGGCTCGGTACGGGCGCGTACGGCTCTGTACGGGGGCGCGGAGGCGGCGGGCCGGCGGGATCCGGTACGGCCGGTGGGTCAGCGGTGGGGCGTACGGGGTGAGTGGCGGTGGGCGAGCGCTTCGTAGGAGGCGGACAGGGCGGGCGCCGCGGTCTCGTACGTACGCTGCGCCACGCCCACGAAAAGGCAGTCCACGACCAGCAGTTGGCTGGTGCGCGAGGACATGGCGGCGGGGCGCAGCTCGCTCTCCCGCGCCGTGGACGTGGTGAGGACGTGATCGGCGTACGCGGCGATGCCGCCGTCCGGGCGGCCGGTGATCGCGATGGTCGTCGCGCCCCGGTCGAAGGCCACCCGCAGCGGCTCTATGACGTCGGTCGTACGACCCGAATGGGTGATCGCGATGGCCACGTCACCGGCGCGCATCTGGACCGCGTTGGTCACGGCGAGGTGCGGGTCGGAGTGGGCGTGCGCGATCAGGCCGATCCGCAGCAGCTTCTGGACCAGGTCCTGGCCGACGAGGTTGGAGGCCCCTATGCCGTACACGTCGATGCGCCGGGCCGCGGCCAGCGCGCCGACCGCGGCCTCCAACTGCGTCAGGTCCAGTCCGGCCGCGGTGTCGGCCAGGCACTGCTGCTCCTCCTGCGCCAGCTTCGCGACCACGTCGGGGAGCGCGTCGTCGACCGCTATGTCGGCGGTGACGGCGGGCGCGCGGCCGGTGGCCTGCTGGGTGGCGAGGGCGGCCAGCGCGATGCGCAGGTCGCGGTAGCCCGGGTAGCCGAGCAGGCGCGAGGTCCGTACGACGGTGGCCTCGCTCGTGCCCGTGCGTTCCGCGAGGCCGGTGACGGTGAGCGCGGCGCAGCCGGCCGGGTCGCTCGCGACCGCCTCCGCGACCCGCTGCATGGAACGGGTCATGGACGGCGCCAGCGTGCGTACCTTGGCGGCCAGGGCCGCGGGGGCGGGCGGGCTCGGGGCGGCCCGGACGGCGGCGCCGGAGTCCTTGAAAGTTTCCTTCAGGTCGGGGCTCACGGTTGAAAAGTAATTTCAGCGCCGGTCCGCGTCAATACCCGCCGGGCGCCGGGTGTCGGGCGTCTGGCGCCGGCGTCCGGCGCCGGGTGTCGGCATCGGCGTCGGGTGCCGGCCGGCCGTCGGCGCGGGCAGCCGGAGCGGTTGTCGGTGGTGCGGGAGAGAATGGGGGGCATGGAGCTCGAACAGGCACTGCACGCGGCCCGCGCGCTGGTCCTCGCGGACCTGGTGGCGGGCGAAGTCGCCGACGCGGAGATCGTCTCGCTGGTCGAGGACTCCGTGACGCACCGCCGATGGTGGGTGGAGCAGTGGCCCGAGGGCGCCGAGTTCGTGGCCGGGCTGATAGCGCAGGACGTCCAGGACGCGCTCCTGGAGCGGTACGGCCGCTGGCCGCTGTGCCCCGTGTGCCTGCACGGCGGCGACCCGCACGCCCTCGACGTCGAGCCCGAGTTGGGGCCCGACCCGCACTGGGTCTGCCCCAAGACGGCGGTCTCGGTGGCCCGGGTCGGCTCGCTGGGCGCCACCGGGGGAGGCTGACGTGGCGCTCTACATCGACCCGCCGACCTGGCCCGGCCACGGCCGGATGTGGTCCCACCTCGTCAGCGACACCTCCTTCGAGGAACTGCACGCCTTCGCGGAGCGCATCGGCTGCCCCCGCAAGGCGTTCGACGGCGATCACTACGACATACCGGCGGAGCGGCACGCCGACGCGGTGCGCGCGGGCGCGCTGGAGATCGGCAGCAAGGAGCTGGTCCGCCGCCTGCGCGCGGCGGGCCTGCGCCGCCCGAAGAGCCGGGAGAGCGGAGCGGTGGGGCAGTAGGGGAGTGAGGGAGTAAGGGGCCAGAGGGCGGGTGCCGCGTCGGCTCCGGGTCCGGATACGGCGAAGGCCCGCCCGGGATGCCGGACGGGCCTGGTGGAGGCGTGCTGGACGCGGTGTGCCTCAGCTCCGGTCTGCCGCCTCCATCGTCCCCGCCGCTTCCACCGTCCTGGCGGTCTCGGCCGGGTGCGCCGCTTCCACCGTTCCGGCCGTGTGCTGCGGCGTGCCCGCCGAGGAGGCGACCAGGCGGGAGGTGCTCTTCGCACGGTGCAGCCGCAGGGCGACGAGGGTGGTGGCGACGCCCAGTGCCGCGAGCGCCGCGGCCGTCCACGCGACGGCCGGGTAGCCCCAGCCCGCGCCGATGACGAGCCCGCCGAGCCACGGCCCGATGGTGTTGCCCAGGTTGAAGGCGGAGGTGGTGGTCGCGCCGGCCAGCGTCGGCGCGGCGGTCGCCACGTTGAACATCCGGGCGTTCAGGGCCGGTGCGGTGGCGAACGCGGTGATGCCGAGCAGCAGGGAGAGTGTGATGGCGGCGACGGAGTGGTGCGCGGTCAGGGCCAGCAGCGCCAGCACGGTGGCCGAGGCGCTGATACCGCCGATGATCGTCCCGAACGGGTGCGCGTCCGCTGTCCGTCCGCCGACGAACGTACCGATCAGCGCGCCGACACCGAACAGCGCCAGTACGGTCGGCACGCTGCCTTCGGCCAGCCCGGCCGTGTCGGTGAGCAGCGGCGCCAGGTAGGAGAACAGCGCGAAGACCGCGGCGCCGTTCAGCGCGGTGCCGATCAGGGCCAGCCAGACCTGCTTGTCGCGGTAGATGCTCAGCTCGCGGCGGAGCACGGGGCGCTCGTCACCGGTCGGTACGGCCGTCCGCGGCACCAGCGCGATCACGCCGACCAGGCCGATCGCCGAGAGGGCCGCCACGGCCCAGAAGGCGGACCGCCAGCCCGCGTGCTGCCCGAGCAGCGCGCCGGCCGGCACCCCCGCGATGTTGGCGATGCTCAGCCCGCCGACCATGACGGCCATCGCGCGGGCCCGTGCCGTGACCGGCACCAGCGACACCGCGACGGCCGCGCCGACCGCCCAGAACCCGGCGCAGGCGAGCGCGCTGACCACGCGGGAGACGAAGAGCACGCCGTACGACGGTGCCACCGCGCCCGCGACCTGCCCGAGCCCGAAGACGGTGAGCAGGGCTATCAGCGTGGTGCGGCGGGGCAGTTGCAGGGTGGCGCCGGCGAGCACCGGCGCGCCGACCACCATGCCGATCGCGAAGGCGGAGACCAGGAGACCGGCCTGGGGAATGGTCACCCCCATGTCCCGGGCCAGGGGCTGGAGGATGCCCGACAGCATGAATTCGCTGGTGCCGAGGGCGAAGACGGAGAGGCCGAGGACGTAGACGGCCAGGGGCATGCGGGTGCGATCGGGATGGTCTTGCATGTCACGCACGAACAGTGCTGACGCCCATGACATTCCCGGCCACGGTGCCGGTCCCGGCACGGTACCGGGCGGTTCCGGACGGATGGCCGGGTCGCGTCCCCACGGCGTTTTGCCCCCTCGGCCCGGGGTACCCCGGCGGCTCCGCCCGGTCCGCGACGGCGAGGAGGCCCGTATGGGGTGTCCGGCGAGGAGGTGCGTATGAGGCGTACGAGGACGGTGGTCAGCGGCGTGCTGACGGGCATCGGCACGGCCGCGTTCCTCGACGAGACGGTGTTCCACCAACTGCTGCACTGGCACCACTTCTACGACAAGTCCACCACGGACGTCGGTCTGGTCTCCGACGGCCTGTTCCACGCGGGCAGCTGGCTCGCGATGGTGGCGGGCCTGGTCCTGTACGCGGACGTCCGGCGCCGCGGGACGCTGGTGCCGCAGGCGTGGTGGGGCGGGCTGTGTCTGGGGCTGGGCGGGTTCCAGCTCTACGACGGAACGTTCCAGCACAAGGGGCTGGGCATCCACCAGATCCGGTACGGCGTGGACCTGGCGCCGTACGACTGGACGTGGAACGGGATCGCCGTCCTGCTCCTGGTGGCCGGCGCACTCCTGCTGGTGCGCGCCTCCCGCACGACTCCACGCGCCACGTCGTCCCGCCGCGCCGCGCCCACCACCCGCAGCCGATGACGCCCGCCATGCCCGCCACCTCTGCCCCATCCACATTCGCCATGTCCGGCGCGTCCGCCACCCTGCCCCCGCCCTTCGCCGCGGCCGTCACCGCCGTCACCGTCCTCGGCTGCCTCGCCTACCTGGCCGCCGCGGCCCGGCTGCGCGCCCGCGGGGACGCCTGGCCGTACGGGCGCGACGCGCTGTTCTGCGCGGGCGGTGCGGTGCTGGTGGCAGGCGTGGCCGAGCCCTGGGGCGCCGCGCCGCCGTTCACCGCGCACATGCTCACGCACCTGTGCGTGGGCATGGTGGCGCCGCTGCTCCTGGTCCTCGGCCGCCCCCTGACGCTGACCCTGCGCACCGCGCCCGTGCCCGTACGCCGCGGGCTCGTGGCCCTGACCCGCTCGCGCTGGGCGGCGGTCCCGGTGCTGCCGCCGGTGGCGGCCCTGCTCGACTTCGGCGGGCTGTGGCTGCTGTACCGCACCCCGCTGCTGTCCGTCAGCCACCACAGCGCCTGGCTGAACGCGGCCGTGCACCTGCACATCCTGCTCGCCGGCGTCCTGTTCTCCTTCGGGCTGCTCGCCCTGGACCCCGTACGCCACCGCCCCGGCATGCCCCTGCGGGCAGCCGTGCTGCTGGCGGCGGGCGCGGCGCACGCCGTCCTCGCCAAGTCCCTGTACGCGGTGGGCCCGCCCGGCACTTCCTTCGGCACCGCCGACCTGCACCTGGCCTCGCAGGTCATGTACTACGGCGGCGATGCCGTCGAGCTGGCGCTGGCGGCCGTCGTGGCGTGCCGCTGGTACCGGGCCGAGGGCCGTGCGCTGCGGCGCGCGCGGCGCACGGACCGGCCGGCGCCGCGCGGCGCGACGGCGACCGCCGCTAGCCGGTGGTGAGCAGCTCCAGCTCGGTGGTCAGGTTGCGGCGGGCCACCCGCTCCCACTGCTGCTTGCCGTACGGCGTGCGGAACAGGCTCGCCATGTCCAGGAGGTGCCGCAGCACCTCGGCGCGCCCGGCGCGGAACTCCCGGTCCGGCACGAACCCGTACTCCTCGCGGACGGCGGCGGCGTAGGCCGCGTACTGCTCGGGCGCTCCTGCCAGGACCGCCAGGTCCGCGTCGCACAGGGCCGCGCCGTTGTGGTCGTCGGGGTCCGGGTCGTGGCCCGCGGTGAGGCGTACGAGGCGGGCGACCTCGGCCGTACATGCGTCGTCGATGCCCAGCTCGGGCAGCGCGCGCTCGGCGAGGGCGGCGCTGCGCTCCTCGTTCTCGGAGCGTTCGGGCCGGTAGACCGCGTCGTGGAACCAGGCGGCGAGGCGGACGGTGTCCCAGTCCACGGGGACGCCGGCGTCCAGGTCGGTCGCGTGCACGGCCAGCTCGTCGATGCGGTCCAGTACGGCGATGAGGTGACCGGTGGTGTGGTACCGGCGCTGCGGCTCCGACCAGCGGCCGAGCAGGTTGTCCGCGTACGGGGCCGGGTCGGGGTCGGCGGGGCCGCTGCCGCCCCGGGCGCCCGCGACGGCGGTGGCCCAGCGGTGGTGCAGATCCGGGAACGGGTCGGCGCCGCCACCGAAGTGGGTGTGGGCCGTACCGGACGGAGGTGTCGTGCGAGCCATACGGCCCATTGTGCCCGGGTGGAGGTCAAGAGGGGGTTTCCGGTCGAGTACCGGGGCGTTGTGGTCCCGGTGGGCGGGTCGGCCCGTACCCTGGATATTGGACTAGACCTGTCGTCCTCTCGCTGTCCGTGTCGGCATCCCGTCCAGTCCTGCTGAAGTCGTCACGTCGAAGGAATGGGGACCCATGACCAAGCGCGCACTCCTGGAGGTGATCGCGCTCGATGCCGCCGACGCGGTGGCCGCCCAGGCCGGTGGGGCGGACCGCCTCGAACTCGTCAGCGACATGGCCGCCGACGGCCTCACCCCGTCGCCGCGGACCGTCGCGGCGGTCCGGGCGGCCGTCGACATCCCCGTACGGGTGATGCTGCGGGCGGCCGACGGCTTCGCGGCGGGCGACGTCGACGCCCTGTGCGCGTCGGCCGCCGCCCTGCGGGCCGAAGGGGCGGAGGAGTTCGTCTTCGGCTTCCTGGACGCGGACGGCAGGCCCGACCTGGCCGCCGTCCAGGCACTGGCCGCCGAGGTCCACGGCTGCCGGTGGACGTTCCACCGGGCCATCGACCGGGCCGCCGACCGCGACGCGCTGCGCAAGGAGCTGGCCGGGCTGCCCGGCCTCGACACGTACCTGACGGCGGGATCGCCGGCCGGTGTCGAGGACGGGCTGCCGACGCTGCTGGCCGAGCGGGCCCGTACGGCGGAGGGAGAGCCCGGCTACGGGCCGCGGCTCCTGATCGGCGGCGGGCTGGTGCTCGCGCACCTGCCGGAACTGCTGGCGGCCGGGGTGGACGCCTTCCACATCGGCGGCGCCGCCCGCCCCTCCGGCTGGGAAGCACCGGTGGACGCGGGGGCCGTGGCGGCGTGGCGGGAGGCGCTGGAGGGGGTGCCGGTCTAGAGCCGGGCCGGGGACGGGCGCTGCGGTTCCGTACGGGGCCGCAGCGCCTGTGCGTCTTCCGGTGCTCCTTCCTGCACCCCTTCCGGTGCTTCCTCCGGCGCCTCCTCCGGGACCGCGGCAGCCGTCGCGGCCGTCGCCCGCAGCCGTGCCCAGGTACCGGGCACGGCTGTTGAGCGAGCGCAGCAGGGGCGCGTCGGCCGGGGCGGGGAAGGCCATCCGGCGGGCCTCTTCCGGGGCTACGCGACGGGCGAGCAGTGCGACTGCTCCTCCGAACGGCTGGGCCTGGACCACCTGCACAAGTCGACGGTCTCCCACCCCATGCGGATCATGCGCGAGGCCGGACTCGCCTCGCCCCGGGCCGTCGGGCGCAACCGCTCCGTACGGCTGCGCCGCGCCGGCCTCGACGCGCGGTTCCCCGGACCCGTGGAGTCGCTCCTGGCGTCCACGCCGCCCTCGGCGCAGTGAGGGGACCGGCCTCAGGCGCCCTCGGAGCGGTGCGGAAACCGGTCACGGGCGCCCTCGGGCCGGTACGGGGACCGGCTCACCCGGCGGCCGCGCCGAGCCGCTCCGGCAGGTCCGCCGCGTGGACCACCGTCAGCCCGGAGACCGCGCGGGTCAGGCAGACGTACAGGCGGCGCAGTCCGGTGCGTTCGTCCGGCTCGCCGTCGACGATCGCGGCGGGCTCGTCGACCACCACGTAGTCGTACTCCAGGCCCTTGGCGAGCGTGGCCGGGACCAGGGTCAGACGGGCCTCGGCCGAGGTCTCCTCGCCGGGCGCCAGAACGGTCAGTTCCGCCGCTTCCAGCGCCGCGCGCAGGGCGGGCAGCCGGGCCTCGGCCGCGATCAGGCCGATCGATCCTTCCTTGGCCAGCGCCTCGTGGCAGGCGGTGATGACCGCGTCGTCCAGCTCCGCCGACGGCACCGGGCGGACCGCGAAGTCCCCCGCGGACTCACGGACCGAGGTGGCCTCGGTCAGGTCGGGCGCGATCGCGGGCAGCAGCCGGGAGGCGTACGCGATCACCTCGCGCGGCACCCGGAAGCCGAGCGTCAGCTCCTCGATCCGCGCGCCCGGCTTGCCCAGGTGGGCCAGCGCCTCCTCCCACGTGTCCGTGGACCACGGCGTGGTGCCCTGCGCGATGTCGCCCAGGATCGTCGCCGAACCGGTCGAGCAGCGCCGCCCCACCGCCCGGTACTGCATCGGCGACAGGTCCTGCGCCTCGTCCAGCACCACATGCCCCAGGGAGTGCGTACGGGAGACCAGGTCCGCCGCCTCGTCGATCAGCACCGCGTCCGCCGCCGACCACTTGGCGCTCTTCACGCTGCGGGCCGGCTTCGCCCACAGGATCGTCTTCTGCTCCTCCGGCGTCAGGATGCCCTCCGCCTGCGCGGCCAGGAACTCCGCGTCGCACAGCAGCCGCAGCACCAGCTTCGCCGGATCGACCGGCGGCCACACCTCCTTGACCACGGCCTTGACCGCCGCGTTGCGCGCCACCGCGTCCTGCACCCGGTCGTCCGGCGCCTCGCCCGCCTGCTCCATCCGTACGAGCACCGCGTGCGCGATGCGCTGCGGCAGGGCCTCCCGGGCCGCCCCGTAACGGATGTCGCGGCGCCGCAGTTCCTCGACGATCTCCTCGATCTCGTACGCCGGCACCCGCCAGCGCCGCGAACCGCGCACCACCACACACGCCTCGGACGGCGCCCGCACCTGCGACCACACCGCCCGGCGCAGCACCTCCGCCAGCCGCGCGTCCCCCTTGACCGTCGCCGCCGCCGCGTCGTCCGTGCCCCGCACCTCGACGTGCGCCACCAGGTCGTCGACGGTGGCCTGCTTGACCTCCAACTCGCCCAGCGCGGGCAGCACCTGCTCGATGTAGTGCAGGAACGAACGGTTCGGACCGATGACGAGCGTGCCGGAGCGGGCCAGCCGCTCGCGGTGCGCGTACAGCAGGTAGGCGACCCGGTGCAGGCCCACCGCGGTCTTTCCGGTGCCCGGCGCCCCCTGGACACAGACCGTGCCGCCGATCCCGGCGCGCACGATCTCGTCCTGCTCCGGCTGGATCGTCGCCACGATGTCGCGCATCGGCCCCACCCGCGGCCGTTCGATCTCGGTCTGGAGCAGCTTGCTGTGCTGTTCCGCCTCGGCCGGGTCGGTCAGGTGCTCGTCCTCGTACGCGGTCAGCCGTCCGCCGGTGTAACCGAAGCGGCGGCGCAGTTCGAGGTCCATCGGGTCCTTCTTCGAGGCCCGGTAGAACGGCTGCGAGACCGGCGCGCGCCAGTCGATGACCATCGGGTCGCCGTCGGCGTCGTGCACGTGGCGGCGGCCGATGTAGAAGTTCTCGCCCGCCGCGCCCTCGGCCGCGTCCACGCCCGGGGCGTGCAGGTAGTCCAGGCGGCCGAAGAACAGCGGGGTGTGGGCCAGGTCGGCGAGCGCCTTGATGCGGGCGTCGACCTCGCCCTGGAGCACTTCGGCGTTGACCCAGTTCGCGGTGACGTCCGCGATGTTGAGCGCCTCGGCGTCCGCGCGCATGGCGCGCAGCGCCGCCCGGGAGGCGGCGAGGTGGGCGCGTTCGCGCTCCAGCGGGTCGGGGTGGGCGGCTGCCTGGTCTTGGGCGTGCGAGGGCACGGTGTTGCCTCCGGCGGATCCGGCCACGGAGGTACGGGACGGCGTACTCGTACTCGTCCGTACTCCTGGGCGTCTGCAGATGCGTGTCAGATGCGTTCAGATGCGTGAAGCGGGAAGCCGGCCGGTTTCCGTGCGGCCGGCGGCACTCCGCTCAGGCT
Organism: Streptomyces sp. NPDC026394; assembly: GCF_055567735.1. Lineage (NCBI taxonomy): Bacteria > Bacillati > Actinomycetota > Actinomycetes > Kitasatosporales > Streptomycetaceae > Streptomyces > Streptomyces sp. NPDC026394. The sequence goes on along the minus strand of NZ_JBVHPX010000013.1, from coordinate 112,513 downwards.
CTGAGGGAGGCGGGCAGACCGGCGATTGTAGCCAGCAGGTATCCGGGGCGCCAACGGATTTCCGCGGCGGGACGGCCGGCGGTGACGAGGGCGTGCCCGGCAGTCGCCCGGCCGTCCCGCCCCCGGCTTTCCGCCCGGCGGACCCCTGACCTTCCGCCCGGCCCCGTCCATCTCCCGTAGGGGGCGGGATCGGCCCTGGGACTGACCAAAGGCCGGTCAGGGATGGACCCGTGGGCCGATGTGCGGGCTCCTGGCGAAAACCATCATGGAGACATGAGCAGCGCAACCATCACCCCAGGCACTCTGCACCCGACCCACGGCGCCACCGCCCTCGGCGCGGACGCCGGCCACGCGCAGCACACCCACGAGCAGCGGCACATCGTCGGCAACGTCTTCCGCGCGGTCAAGGTCTTCGCCGCCGCCGCGGTCAGCGTCGTCCTCCTCGGAGAGTACGCGGAGGACTGAGCCCGGACCACGAGTACGCCGGGATTTCCGAATCCGGGCCCGCTCCAGCACCCGACCGATACCCAACCAGCATCCGGACGACCGGAAACCGTTACAAACAGTCGGTCTCGATCGACTAGCGTCGCCGCAGACAGCGTGCGTCCGGCGACGAGGAGGGGCCAAACAAGTGTCTGCCGCCGAGGGGACGCGGTCGCTACCGCACAGACGGCCGTGGACGCGGCATCTCACGCGCCCGGACAAGAAGACGATCGCCGCAGCGGTACTGCTCCTGCTGTCCCTGGCCGGGCTGGCCGCCGTGTTCCGGCTGGTGAGCCTGTCCATGTCGGACATAGCGGTCTACCGCGCCGAAGGTGAGGCCGCGGCGACCGGCGGTGACCTGTACGGCTTCACCGTCACCGAGTGGAAACTCCCCGCGACCTACCCGCCCTTCGCGGCCCTGCTGTTCATCCCGACGACCTGGCTCCCGCTCGGTGCTCTCAAGGTCGCCTCCGTCCTCGTCAACGTGGCCCTCGTCCCGGTCCTGCTGCACCTCTCGTACAAGGCCGCGTACACCCCCGGCACCGGCGGCTCCACGGGCGGGTCCCGGCTGCGGCGCGCGCGGACCCTGCCCGTCGTGCTGGCCGCCACCGCGGTCGCCGTCTGGCTCGAACCGTTCTTCCAGACGCTCGTCTTCGGACAGATCAACATCGCTCTGACCTGCCTCGTCCTGTGGGACCTGGCCCGCCCGGACGGCGCCCGCCTGAAGGGCTTCGCGGTCGGCGTCGCCACGGGTGTCAAGCTCACCCCGGCGGTGTTCGCCGTCTATCTGCTGATCACCGGCCGGGTACGGGCCGCCTGCACCGCCCTGGCCGGTTTCGTCTGCTCCGTCCTGCTCGGCGTGCTCGTCCTGCCGGACGCCAGTGTGGAGTTCTGGACACAGCGGATGTTCGAGACCGGCCGGGTCGGCAAGGCGTGGATCGTCGACAACCAGTCCTTGCAGGGCCTGCTGGCCCGCTGTCTGCACACCGAGGAACCGGGCCTGCTGTGGGCGGGCGCGGCGCTGCTGACCGGCATGGCCGGACTCCTCGTCGCCCGCCGGGTGTACGTGCGGCGCGGCCTGGACTCCTGGGGCGTGCTGTGCACCGCGGTCACGGCCCTGCTCGTCTCGCCGATCAGCTGGTCCCACCACTGGGTGTGGTGCGTACCGCTGCTGGTCACCCTCGGGGCGCACGTCCGCGGCGTACGGTGGCGCCGCGTGCTGCTGGTCGCCGTGGCGGTCCTCTTCACGGCCCGCACGATGTGGGTACTCCCGCACCAGGGCGACCTCGATCTGCACCTCTCCTGGTGGCAGCAGCCGCTGGCGGCCCCGTACCCGGTCCTGGGGCTGGCGCTGCTGGCGGCGGTGGCCTGGTGGAGCCGCCGAACCCCGGCCGCCCCGCCGGCCGTCCTGGCCCGCCGCCCCTTCCCGCTGCCGCGCACCGCCCGCCCGTCCCGCGAGCTGAGCACCCGCGTCCCCGAACGCTGAGACCGGGCCGGGGCCGGTCCCCGCTCAGTCGTCGGCGAGCAGCTCCGTCGCGTCCACGATCCGGTACGCGTACCCCTGCTCCGCCAGGAAGCGCTGCCGGTGCGCCGCGAAGTCCTGGTCCACGGTGTCGCGGGCGACCACCGAGTAGAACCGCGCCTCGTGCCCGTCCGCCTTGGGCCGCAGCACCCGCCCCAGCCGCTGCGCCTCCTCCTGCCGGGACCCGAACGTGCCCGACACCTGGATGGCGACCGTCGCCTCCGGCAGGTCGATCGAGAAGTTCGCGACCTTGGAGACGACCAGCACGGAGATCTCCCCCTCCCGGAACGCGTCGAAGAGCTTCTCGCGCTGCGCGTTGGTCGTCTCCCCCTTGATCACCGGCGCGTCCAGATGCTCACCCAGCTCGTCGAGCTGGTCGATGTACTGCCCGATCACCAGGGTCTGCTCGCCCTGGTGCCGCCGGACCAGCGACTCGGTCACACTCTGCTTGCTGGCCGTCGTCGCGCAGTACCGGTACTTCTCCTCCGGCTCGGCCGTCGCGTACGCCAGCCGCTCCGATTCGGTCAGGCTGACCCGCACCTCGACACAGTCCGCCGGCGCGATGTACCCCTGCGCCTCGATCTCCTTCCACGGCGCGTCGAAACGCTTCGGGCCGATCAGCGAGAAGACGTCCGACTCGCGCCCGTCCTCCCGCACCAGCGTCGCGGTCAGCCCCAGCCGCCGGCGGGCCTGGAGGTCCGCCGTGAACTTGAAGACCGGCGCCGGCAGCAGGTGCACCTCGTCGTAGACGATCAGGCCCCAGTCCCGGGAGTCGAACAGTTCCAGGTGCGGGTAGACGCCCTTCCGCTTGGTCGTCAGTACCTGGTACGTGGCGATGGTGACCGGCCGGATCTCCTTCTTCGTGCCGCTGTACTCGCCGACCTCGTCCTCGGTCAGCGAGGTCCGCTTCACCAGCTCGTGCTTCCACTGCCGCGCCGAGACGGTGTTGGTGACCAGGATCAGCGTGGTCGCCTTGGCCCGTGCCATCGCACCGGCCCCCACCAGCGTCTTTCCGGCGCCGCACGGCAGGACGACGACACCCGACCCGCCGTGCCAGAAGCCCTCGACGGCCTGCTCCTGGTAGGGCCGCAGCGACCAGCCGGCCTCGTCCAGCTCGATCGGGTGCGCCTCGCCGTCCACGTACCCGGCCAGGTCCTCGGCCGGCCAGCCCAGCTTGAGCAGCGTCTGCTTGATCTGCCCGCGCTCCGACGGGTGCACCACCACCGTGTCCGGGTCCAGCCGGGCCCCCACCAGCGGCTGCATCTTCTTCGACCGCAGGACCTCTTCCAGCACCGGCCGGTCGGTGCTGGTGAGCACCAGTCCGTGCGTCGGGTGCTTGCTCAGCGTCAGCCGCCCGTACCGCGACATCGTCTCGGCGATGTCCACCAGCAGCGCGTGCGGCACCGGGTAGCGCGAGAACCCGACCAGCGCGTCCACGACCTGCTCGGCGTCGTGCCCGGCGGCCCGCGCGTTCCACAGCCCGAGCGGCGTCACCCGGTACGTGTGCATGTGCTCGGGCGCCCGCTCCAGCTCGGCGAACGGCGCGATGGCCCGGCGGCACGCCTCCGCCTGCTCGTGGTCGACTTCCAGCAGCAGCGTCTTGTCGCTCTGGACGATGAGAGGTCCGTTCACGCGCCTCGCCTTTCGCGTCACCTGCACCCGGCCGTTCCCCAGCCCGACCGCGGCACCCGGCCGTCCGTACGGCCAAACGTCCAGTGTGCCTCATGGGCGGGCGGTCACATCGGGGTCGCTGCGGGGACGCGGCACCGCAGCGGGGCGGAGCGAGCGGGGCGGTGCCGAGCCGGCGGCGCGATGTCAGTGGCCGGTGTCACACTGATGTCGACGGCTCCGGTCGAGGTGCTGGGGGCGGTCAACGTGGTCCTGCCCGACGGCCTCTTCATCCCGGACATCGCCGTGGTGGATGCCGCCGCCGCTGCCGCTCAGGACCCGACGCATTTCGACGCCGAGGCCGTGCTGCTCGTGGCCGAGATCGTTTCGCCGTCGTCGTCCGGGCGCCGCACCGACCGGCTGCTCAAGCCGTCGTATTACGCCGAGGCCGGTATCGAGCACCTGTGGCGGCTGGAGCTGGAGCCCGTGCCCACCCTGGTCGTCTGCGAGCTGGAGAACGGCCGTTATGTGGAGCGGGCCGTGGCCGAGGCCGGGCGGACGACGCTGATCGAAAAGCCGCTTCCGGTCGAGGTGGACCCGGGAGCACTGGTGCGTCAGCGGCGCTGACGGGTTCAGGGAGCGGGCGCTTCCTGGAGCCGTGGCCGCCCCCTCACGAAGCCGTCTCGTCCGCCAGTTCCGCGACGCCCGTGATGCGGTGGAGGGGGAAGGTGCGGACCTCGTCGGCGGTGTGGTCGTAGGCGGTGACGAAGCCGCCTTCGACGCGGACGGGGGCGATGACGCGCTGGCTGGCGGCGCCGTCGGCGTTGACGTAGCCGATCCAGAGGGTGGCGTTGGTCAGGACGGCCGCCTGCATCGTGGCGAGGGTCTCGGCGGAGGCGGTGCGCGGCAGGGCGCCGGGGGCCGGGGTGGGGGCGCTCGCCGGCTTGCGCTCGGCGGTCGCCGCCAGGTCGCCGGCGCGGATGGCGCGGACGGCCGCTTCGAGGAGGGTGGTGTCCGGCGCGGGCGGGCCCTCCGGGACCGGGGTGGGCGCGGCGCGCTGCGGGGTGCGGTAGGCGTCCGGGCGGGCGATGAGGACGTCGCCCTCGGCGGACTCGGCGGCGGGGGCGTAGCCCATCGCGCGCAGACCCTCCAGGAGCTGTTCGGGCGCGGTGGCCGAGGCCAGCACGGTCGGGGCGAGCCGGCGCAGGCGCAGGGCCACGGCGCGGCGGTCGGCGAGGATCTCCGTCAGGAGCGCGTCGTCGTCGCAGCGTACGTAGGCGGAGGCCGCGCCGATGCGGAGCCGGCCGTGGCGCCGGGCCACGTCGTCGATGAGGTAGGCGAGCGGTTGCGGCACCGGGGTGCGGGAGTGCGCGGTGAGGAAGGACCGGAGCTCGGCGGCGGAGCGGCCGGCGTCCAGGGCACGGCGTACGGAGGCCGGGGTGAAGCGGTAGACGGTGGCGCCGCCCTTGGACTCGATGTCGGCGAGCACGCCGAGCGCGTCGGCGAGGGGGCGTTCGAGGGGGCCGGGGGCGACAGCGGTCAGGTCGGCCTGGAGGAGGACGTGGTCGAGGGGTTCGGGGAGGAGCGGGGCGAGGAACGCGGCGGCGCGCGTGGCGGGGTCCTCCGCGCCGGTGGGCGCGGCCTCGGTGCCGGCTTCCAGGAGGACCCGGGTGTGGGTGGCGAGGGCGCCGCGGCCGGTGATGCCGAGGAGTTCGGCTTCGGCGAGCGTCCACCGGGCGATACGGGAGCGCAGGTCGTCGGTGGCGGCCGGGGCCGGGGAAGCGCCCGCGTTACGGGCGGCGTTGGCGTCGGAGGCGGTGGCCGAGGGGGAAGTGGTGGCGGTGGCCGGGTCGGGGCGGCGGGCGGCCGCCTTGGTGCCGCTGTTCGCGGCGGAGACCGCCGCCGTCCGGCCCGCGCCGCGCAGCGGGCGTTCCCAGCGGAGCCGGTCCAGTACGGCTTCGGCCGGTACGGACGTGCCGGGGGCCAGGGACGCGAGCAGGGTGAGCGTCCGGCGGCGTACCTCGGGGGCCGCGGAACGGTCGAGGTTCGGGCCGAGCGCGGACAGGGCGCGGCCCTTCGGGTCGGGGGTGCCGACCAGTCCGGCCGTACGGGTCGCCGCGAGCCAGGCCGTGGCCAGCCGCGCCCAGCGTTCCTCGGCCGGCAGCCGGCGCCAGTCCTCGGCGGCCGGGGTGGGCGCGTACCGTTCGTCCGCTTCGCCGTCGGACGCCAGCAGCCCGGCGGCGTAGGCGAGTTCCAGCCAGAACGCGGCGGTCTGTTCGGTGACGTCCAGGGCGGCGGCGGTGCGCTTGAGGTCGCGGACCGACAGGCCGCCGGCGCGGAGGACACCGGGGCCGCCGAGGTCCCACTCCTTGAGCAGTTCCTCGACGGTGGCCAGCGCGGTGAACGCCTGGCCGGCGGCGGCGCTGTCCACAAGCTGTGGATCGCGTTCGGTGGTGGGCGCGAGGGCGGGCGGCAGCGGCTCGGGAACGCGGTGCGCGCGCCCCGCGCGCAGGTGGAGCGCGGCCTCGCGGGGGAGGACGACGTTGCGCGGACCGGCGGGCAGCAGCAGGCCACGGTCCAGCAGCCACTGGAGGTGCGCGGCGGGCCGGTCGGTGACGGCACCGTACGGCGGGCCCCAGACCAGCCGGTCCAGTACGTCGCGTGCCTCGCCGGGCGCCCCGTCGAGCAGCGCGGCCATCCGCGTACGGTCCTCGAACAGCCCGGTCAGGGCGGCGACGGCGGTCACCGGGTCATGGGTCGCGGCCAGCCCCGCGGCGGCCAGGATCTCCTGGAGGCGGCCGGGCGACATGCCGGACGTGGCTTCGGCGACGGTCGGCCCCAGGCCGGTGGGGGAGGGGTGCGCGGGACCGGGCGCGAGCAGTTCGCGGGCCGTACGGACGAGGCGCAGCCGGTCGTCGCCGCCCCAGACCAGCGCCTGGTCGCGCAGGGTGCGCAGGGCGCGGGGCAGTTCCGCGGTGACGGCGGCGGTGATGTCGGGGGTGTTGTCGGAGGTGAGGTCTGCCGCTTCCGTGTCTGCCGGGTCTCCCGCCATCAGCCCGAGCAGCGTCTCGAACGGGCAGGGATCCGGCGCCACCGCCAGTGCCTCGGCGGTCTGCAGCGCGAAGCGGTCCAGGCGCTCCACGGCGCGGACGACCGAGGCGCGGGTGCCGGCCCGGGTGGCGAGCTGGGTGAGATCGCCGGGGACCGGGTTGAGGAGGTCGGGGCGGGCCCGCAGCAGGTCGGCGAGCCCGCTGTCGGGGCGGGTGCGGAGCTCTTCGGCGAGCGTGCGGGGTGTTTCACTCATCCGCTACACGGTAGCGGGGGCGTGTGACGTTGGCGGGTGCAGCGCCGTGCCGGACGGCGGCCGCCGGATACGGGCGACGGCCGGCCGGGTCCGTGCACCGCGAGGGCCGGTCGGCGCCGCCGCCGCCGTAGGAGGGGCGATCGGGGGTACGGTCTCGGGAGGAACCGGGCTGTGCCACAGGGGATTTCGTGGGGATCGAGAGCGACCAGCTGGTCTTTGACTATCTGAGCCGGGTCGGTGATCTGGCCCAGCAGCGCGGGCTGTCCTCCGGGGCGCGGATGCGCCTGGTGGCCGAGCTGCGGGCGCAGGTGGACGCGGCGAAGCCGGACACCGTGCCCGGCGTGAGACGTGTGCTGGCCCGGCTCGGTACGCCCGAGGCGGTGGTGACGGCGGCGGGCGGCGGCGCGCCCGCTCCGCTGACGCCGCAGGCCGCTGCGGAACCACCGGCGCGGCCGGGCCTGCGCGACAAGCTGGGCGGGGCCGCGCGCCGCTTCGGCACGGGCGGTGCGGGCGGAAACACGGGCGGGGGCCCGGGCGTACCCGGCGAGGCGGGCGGTACCGCGGCCCCCGGGCCTCAGGACGCCGGCCCGGCCCGGAGCGGCGGTCCGGCCAGGGGCGGTGGCCTGCCGGGCCTGTCCGGCCTCGGTGAAGGGCTGCGCGGCCTGGCCGGAAAGGTCCCCGCGCCGCGCGACGGCAAGCGCCGCTCCTCCCGCGCCCGGGAACCGGAGCCGCCGCCGACCGCCTCCCCGCCGCACCTCGCCGGCTTCGACGAGCTGGGCGACAGCACCGTCGCCTTCGGTGAGGGCGCCGACGAGCCCGACTGGTGGCGCGTGGAGGACGGCCCGCTCGGTCCGTACGGGTCGTACGAGCCCGGTGAGACGGTGCCCGGCTTCGTCGGCGGCATCGAGATCCCCGAGATCCGCGAACGCCCGCCGGGCGAGCGGGAGGACGGCCCGCTGTCCCTGGAGAAGGGCGAGCGGGAGGCGGACGACGCGGAGGACGCCGACGCGGAGGCGGGCGGCGAGCACGGCGAGGAGGCGGCCGAGGCGCCGCGCACCGGCGTGCTGGCCCGGGTACTGCCGCGCGTCCTCGCGTGGCGCCGGCAGCCGGCCGCGTCGGAGCCGGCCGCGCCGGAGCCGTACGCCGAGGAGCCCGAGCCGGCGGAGTACGTCCGGGCCGCGCGGCCGCCGCTCAGCCCGGTCCTGCTGCTGGCCGTGCTGCTGCTGGTCGCGGGCGCGGTGCTGGGGTCCTGGCTGGCGCTCGCGGGCGGCTGGGCGCTCGCGTACACCTCCCGGCGGCTGCCGCGCGGCGAGGCGAGGTTCGCGGCGCTCGGGGTGCCGGGGGTGATCGTCGGCGGGCTGGTGGTGTGGCTGTGGGGCCGTGTGGACGGGCGGTGGGGCGAGCCGATCGCCGACGGGCAACTGGGGCACGAGCTGACCGGGGTGCTGCCGGTGGTGGTCCGGGTCGCGGCCGTCGCCTCGGCCCTGTTCCTGGTGTGGCGGATGCGGCGGCAACCGCGCTGAGCGGTCGCCGGGGCGGGCGGACCGTACGAGATCCGTCCCGCCCGGCCGCCGCCACCGTCCCCCTGCTGCGCCGACCGCCTGCTCCCGCTATTTCTGCGTCAGCTTCTCCTGAAGCTGGGACAGGATCTTGTCGGCCGCCGTGTAGCCGATGCCCTGGATCCACAGTTCGTCGTCGACGCGGAAGGTCCGGCCGTTCCTGGCCGCCTTCATGTTCTTCCACAGCGCGCCGCCGGTGACCCGCGTCTCCTTGGACTTCTCCGGGCTGCCGTACGCCGAGTAGAAGACCGCGTCCGCGTCGGCCCGGTTCATCTGCTCCGCGCTGACCTCGATCATCATGCCGTCCGGCGCGTCCTGCACCACGCTGGTCGGGCCGGTGCCGACGTCGTTCAGGATCGTGCCGATGTAGCTGCGGCAGCCGTAGATGCGGGTGTCGGCGCCCTCGACGAAGCGGACGACGTTGGTCGTGGTGCGCTGCGCGGCCGCGGCCCCGCCGAGCGCCGCGCTGACCCGCCGGGCGTGGGCCTCGTACGCGGCGACCGCCCGTTTCGCCTCGGGTGGCGAAGTTCTGCTTCCAGGGATAGCCGGTGGTCTCCGTCATGACCGTGGGCGCGATGGCCTTGAGCTGCGCGTACCGCCCGCCGTCGCGGACCTTGCTGGTGAGGATCAGGTCGGGCTTGAGGGCGGCGACCGCCTCCAGGTTGGGCGCGCCGATCTTGCCGACGTCCTCGATGCCCGCGAGCTTGTCCTTCGGCAGGTAATTCAGGAAGCCGCCCGCCACGTCGGAGCGGGTGGCGCCGACCGGCCGGACCCCGAGGGTGATCGCGGAGTCCAGTTCCGCGGTGTCCAGCACCACTACCCGCCGCGGCGCGTCGGGCACCTCCACCTCGCCCTGCGCCGTACGCACCGTGTGCCGTCCCGCGCCGGAAGCGGGCCGCGCCCAGGTGGTGGCGGGCTGGGCGGGGCAGTCGGCCGCCCTGGCCGAAGAGCCGGAGCCACCGGAACCGCCCGTACCGGATGATCCGGACGACCCGCCCGCACCGCAGGCGGACAGCGCCACGGAAGCGGCCAGGGCGGAGGTCACGGCGAGCGCGGCACGGCGTCGTCCGGCCCGCCGGGCTCGGCGGGGAACTGCGGAGAGCGGCATGACAAGCCCTTTCGGCTGGGGAGCGGCGCGGTCACTCAGACCCGGGCGCGGCGTCGGCCGTCCCCGGAGCCTGCCAAGGCCGCCCCGGAACCACCAGGGGCGAGCCCGTCACCGGATCCGGTACCACCACCGACTCCAGCCCGAACACCTCGCGCACCAGTCGCGCCGTGACGACCGCCGACGGCCGCCCCTGTGCGACGATGCGCCCTTGCTTCATCGCCACGAGGTGGTCGGCGTAGCGCGCGGCCTGGTTGAGGTCGTGCAGGACGGCGACGACGGTGCGTCCCCGGTCGTGGTTGAGCTGCCGGATCAGGTCCAGCACCTCGACCTGGTGCGCGATGTCGAGGTAGGTCGTCGGCTCGTCCAGGAGCAGCAGGTCGGTCTCCTGCGCGAGTGCCATCGCGATCCACACGCGCTGCCGCTGCCCGCCGGACAGTTCGTCCACCGCCCGGTCGGCCAGTTGCGTCACGTCCGTACGGTCCATGGCCTCGGTGACGGCCTGTTCGTCCGCCTCGGACCACTGCTGCCACCAGTGCTGGTGCGGCTGGCGGCCCCGCGAGACCAGGTCGGCGACGGTGATCGCCTCGGGTGCCACCGGGGACTGCGGCAGCAGCCCCACCGACCGGGCGATCTTCCTGGTGGGAAGGCGGGCCAGGTCCGTACCGTCCAGCAGGACCGCGCCCCGGCGCGGTCTGAGCAGCCGACCGAGCGCCCGCAGCAGCGTGGACTTGCCGCAGGCGTTGGGGCCGACGACGACGGTGACCGCGCCGTGCGGGATGTCGAGGTCGAGCCCCTCGACGACGGTGCGGTCCTCGTAGGCGAGCGTCAGGTCCCGCGCCGTGAGACGGCTGACGGCGACAGCCGCGTCCTTGCTGCCCTCGGTCACGCGCGTCCTCCCACGGCCCGGCTGCGGATGATCAGACGGATCAGGTACGGGGCGCCGACGGCCGCGGTCAGCACCCCCACCGGTAGTTCGGTCGGTGCGAGGAGCTTGCGGGCCAGCAGGTCGCCCGACACGACGACGACCGCGCCGAACAGCGCCGAGCACAGCAGCGGGAGCTGTGCCGTACGGGTCAGGCGGCGGGCGGTCTGCGGGGCGAGCAGCGCCACGAAGTCGACCGGCCCGGCCGCGCCGGTCGCCATCGACGCCAGCACCACGCCGAGCGCGGCCAGGCCGAGACGGGTGCGGTTCAGCCGTACGCCGAGGGCGGTCGCGGTGTCGTCGTCCGTCGTGACGGTGCGCTGGGCGCGGGCCGCCCACAGGACGGCGGGCAGCAGCGCCGTCAGCGCCCAGCCGAGCGGCGCGGCCTCGGCCCAGCCGCGCCCGTTGAGGGAGCCGGTCAGCCACACCTGCGCCTGCTGGGCCGCGGTGTAGTCGCCCTTGGTGAGGAACAACTGGGTGACCGAGCGCAGCGCGACGGCGAAACCGATGCCGATCAGGACGAAGCGGGTGGCGTGCAGGCCGCCGCGCCAGGCGAAGACGTAGCCGAGGGCGGCGGCGAGGACCCCGCCGGCGACCGACAGGTAGGGCAGGACGGCGTACGAGGTGACGCCGTACGTCATGGCGCCCACCGTCAGCGCGCTCGCGCCCTGGGTGATGCCGATGACATCGGGGCTGGCGAGCGGGTTGCGGGCCACGGTCTGGATCAGCGCGCCCGCCACCCCGAAGGCCGCGCCGGTCAGCAGCCCGACCACCATCCGGGGCAGCCGCAGCGTCCCGACGACCAGCCCGGCGGACGACGGCTGCCCGAAGACGGCCTTCAGCGCCTCGCCGGGGGCCACGAAGGACTCGCCGACGCACAGGTACGCCAGGCAGACGGCGGCGAGCAGCACGGCGAGCACCCCGGCGACGGCCGCCGCCCGCCGGTGCACGAGGAAGGAGCCGCGCCCGGCCCGCACGAGGCCGTAGCCGGCGGGCCGCGCCCGGCCGTGCCGTACCGCCGCGCCGGGGCCGGTGGCCGGTGCCGTCACGCGGGCACCGCCTTCCGCCGTACGAGGGCGACCAGGAACGGGACGCCGATCAGCGCCGTCATGACGCCCGCCGGCACCTCGGACGGCGGGAACAGCACCCGTCCGACGGTGTCCGAGACCAGCACGACGACCGGGCCGAGCAGCGCCGCCATCGGCAGCAGCCGGCGGTGGCCGCCGCCCACCGCCGCGCGGGCGAGGTGCGGTACGGCCAGGCCGACGAAGGCGATCGGTCCGGCCGCCGCGACGCCCGCGCCGGTCAGCACGGTCGCGCCGAGCCCGGCCACGACGCGTACCGCGGCGACGTGCTGCCCGAGCCCCTCGGCCACGTCGTCGCCGAGCGCCAGGGCGTCCAGGCCGCGCGCGGCGGACAGCACGAGCACCGCGCCCGCCAGCAGGAACGGCCAGATCTGCGCGGCGACCTCGCTGTCCCGGCCGGTCAACGAGCCGACCTGCCAGAACCGGAACTCGTCCAGCGCCGCGGCCTTCGTCGTCAGCACCGCCATCGTCACCGCGACGAGCAGCGCGTTGACCGCCGCGCCGGACAGCGCCAGCTTCACCGGCGTCGCGCCGCCCCGCCCGGCGGCCGCGATCGCGTACACGGCGACCGAGGCGGCCCCGGCGCCCGCGAAGGCGAACCAGACGTATCCGCCGAGGGTGTGCACGCCCAGGAAGGACAGCGCCAGGACCACGCCCACCGAGGCCCCCTGGCTGATGCCGAGGACCCCCGGGTCGGCGATGGGATTACGGGTGATGCCCTGCATGGCCGTGCCCGCCAGGGCGAGCGCGGCGCCCACCATCAGGCCGATCAGCGTGCGGGGCAGCCGCAGGAAGCGCACCACCTGCGCGGCGTCGCCGTCCCCGCCGTGCAGCAGCGCGTCGAACACCTCGGACGGGGCCAGCTGGCGGCTGCCGACCGCGAGGGAGAGGAAGACCGCCAGCAGCAGGGCGAGCACCGCCGCCGCCGTCAGGCCGACGCGACGTCTCGGCAAAGGGGCTCTGGGACTGCGGGACCGGACGACCGGCATCGGTTCCCTTCGCGGGGGCGTCGCGGGGTGCGCGCGGGCGGGGCGGAGCCAGGCGGGGCCAGTGTAGGCCCGGACCACCACGGTCATCGGCCACAATGGCCACCATGGCTTCGCACAACCCGGTACCCGGTCCCACGGTCGCCACGGCCTCGCAGCAGCTCACGGTCGGCTTCGACCTGGACATGACGCTGATCGACTCCCGCCCCGGCATCAAGGCGGCCTACCAGGCGCTGTCCGCCGCGACGGGGACGTACGTCGACGCGGACGCGGCGATCACCCGGCTCGGGCCGCCGCTGGAGCAGGAGATCCGCCGGTGGTTCCCCGAGGAGCGGGTCGCGGAGGTCAGCGACCTGTACCGCGAGCTGTACCCGGCCCACGCGATCACCGGGACGCTCGCCATGCCGGGCGCCCGCGAGGCGGTGGCCGCCGTCCAGCGCCACGGCGGGCGGGCGATCGTGGTCACCGCGAAGTACGAGCCCAACGCCAAGCTGCACCTGGCACACCTGGACATCGGCGCGGACGCCGTCATCGGCTCGCTGTGGGCCGAGGCCAAGGCGGAGGCGCTGCGCGCGTACGGCGCGTCCGTCTACGTCGGCGACCACACCGGCGACGTACGCGGTGCGCGGACCGCCGACGCGGTGTCCGTCGCCGTGGCCACCGGACCGTGCGACGCGGACGAGCTGCGCGCGGCCGGCGCCAACGTCCTCCTCGACGACCTGACCGGCTTCCCGGCCTGGCTGGAGGAGTACGTGGCGGAGCGGGCGCGGCGCAGCGCGTGACGACGCGAGGCGCCCGCGTCTACGCCGTGGAGGACTTCGCCTGCCGGCGCTGCGCCGCGACGGAACGCAGCACTCCGGCCCCGGCGATGAGGAACCCGGCGCCCATCAGCATGCAGACCCAGTAGAAGACGGACGGCAGCGGATCGGCCCCCACGAACAACGGGGTCACGGTGGCGAGAGTGGCCACCGCGCCAATCAGGAAAACAATCGCGCCGATCCGGACCAGCAGATCCCCGGCCTGGGGAGTTTCGTCAGACACATGACCAGGGTAAGTCCGGGCCAGAAGCGCGGAGGAACCACCCGGCGACGTCTTGTCACCGGGCACCGGACCATTAGCCTTGGGGGGTGGCGGGTCCGGTGGCCCGCTGCACTGCTATCCAGAGCTGTTTTTCCCGCAGAAGACGCAAAAAACACAGTTAACGCAGAAAACGCGCAATCCGGACCCCAGTGGTTTTCCGACGAGTACGAGGACGAGGACAGACGTGCCTACCGGCAAGGTCAAGTGGTTCAACAGCGAGAAGGGCTTCGGCTTTCTCTCCCGCGACGACGGCGGTGACGTCTTCGTGCACTCGTCGGTGCTGCCCGACGGCGTGGACGCACTCAAGCCGGGCCAGCGCGTCGAGTTCGGCGTAGTGGCCGGCCAGCGCGGTGACCAGGCGCTTTCGGTGACGATCCTCGACCCCGCGCCGTCGGTGGCGGCGGCCCAGCGCCGCAAGCCGGACGAGCTGGCGTCGATCGTGCAGGACCTCACCACGCTCCTGGAGAGCGTCACCCAGCAGTTGGAGCGCGGCCGCTACCCCGACAAGGCGCACGGCTCGAAGATCGCCGGCATGCTCCGGGCGGTCGCCGACCAACTGGACGTCTGACGGCCGGCCGGGCGCGGCCCGGTCAGCCGAAGCTGAGCGCATCGCGGCCGAGGGGCGGTACGAGCCCCTCGGCCGCGGCGCGCGTGAGCAGCCCGCGCACGGCCGCGTAGCCGTTCTCGCCGAGGTCGGCGGTGAACTCGTTCACGTACAGGCCGATGTGCTGGTCGGCGACGGCCGGGTCCATCTCCTGCGCGTGTTCCAGCACGTACGCGCGGGACGCCTCGGTGTCGTCCCAGGCCATCCGTACCGATTCGCGGGCCGCCGCGGCCAGCTCGCGCAGCCGCTCGGCGCCCAGCGAGCGCTTGGCGATGATCGCGCCCAGCGGGATCGGCAGCCCGGTCGTGCGCTCCCAGTGCTCGCCCATGTCGGCGAGGCAGCTCAGGCCGTAGTTCCGGTACGTGAAGCGGGCCTCGTGGATGACCAGCCCGGCGTCCACCCGGCCGTCCCGTACGGCCGGCATGATCTCGTCGAACGGCAGCACCTCGACCGCGCCGACGCCGCCCGGCACCTCTTCCGCCGCCCACAGCCGGAACAGCAGGTACGCCGTCGACCGCTCGCTGGGCACCGCCACCGTCTTGCCCGCCAGGTCCTTGGCCTCGCCCGGCTTCTTGGTGAGCACCAGCGGGCCGCAGCCGCGCCCCAGCGCACCGCCGCACGGCAGCAGCGCGTACTCCTCCAGCACCCACGGCAGCACCGCGTACGACACCTTCAGGATGTCCAGCTCGCCGCGTTCCGCCATGCCGTTGGTGATGTCGATGTCGGCGAAGGTGACGTCCAGCGCGGGGGCGCCGGGGACCTTGCCGTGCGCCCACGCGTGGAAGACGAAGGTGTCGTTCGGGCACGGCGAATAGGCGATCTTGAGCGCGTCGCTCATGGCGTCCTCCAGGAGGTGGGGGCCCCGGCCGCCGTCAGAACGCGGGGGAGCGCGGCGCAGGCGGCGGAGAGCGCGCCGAGCGCCTCCCCGATGCGCCACGCGGCGCGGTCGCGCGGGCCGACGGGGTTGGAGACCGTACGGATTTCGAGCACCGGCAGGCCCTGCGCGGCGGCGGCCTCGGCGACTCCGAAGCCCTCCATCGCCTCGACGAGGGCGCGCGGGTGGCGCGCGGCGAGGCGCGCGGCGTGCTCCGCGCTGCCGGTCACGGTCGACGCGGTGAGCACCGTGCCGCACGCGGCGCCGGTGGCCGCGGCGAGGGCTTGTACGAGGGCCGGCGGCGGGGTGTGGACGACGGTGCCGAAGCCGAGCTCGGTCACCGGAAGGAAGCCGTCCGGGGTCTCGGCGCCCAGGTCGGCGGCGACGATCGCGTCCGCGACGACCGCGGAACCGACCGCGGCGCCGGGGCCGACCGCGTCCGGACCGGGCCCGAAACCGCCTCCGATCCCGGCGGAGATGACCAGGTCGTAACCGGCTCCGGCACAGATTCCGGCGGTCAGCGCGGTGGCCGTACCGGCGGCAGCGGCGGCCGGGCCGACCCCGGCCGCGAGCACGTCGAGGACCGCGCCGGCCCGCTCGTGCGCGGACGGCGCGGCCGTCCGTACCCGGTGCAGTACGCAGCCGCCCGCGGGCAGCGCGACGATCTCCGCGCCGCCGTCACCGGCCACGCCCGCGACCACCGCGTCGCGCTCGGCCGCGACGGCGGTGACGACCAGGACACGCGGCACGGTCACCTCACCACCACCAGCCTCACGCGTACCTCAGCGGACTCAGGATTCCGCGCGCTTGAGCTTGACGTTCCACACGCCCGTGTACTTGCCGCCCTTGGTGGCCACGACGGACACCACGGTGGAATCGGCCAGACTGCGGGTCTGCTGGTTGACGAAAAGCTGGTCCGTGCTGCCGACGACCTGGTACGTCTGCTTGCTGACGTTGGTGATGGGGCTGTTGTTGGACAGCGCGATCCAGCCGTCCTCCGCCACGTCCGGCTCGACACCGAGGCGCAGCTTCTCGCCCGGGTGCACGGTGAGCGTCTTCTTCGGCTCGGTGGTCAGGCACTTGGTGAACTCGGCCTGCGCCTTCTTGTCGCTGGCGGCCAGATCGCCGAGCACCTTGCCGTCGTCGTAGCAGGCGGCCTCGGCGGTCACGGTGTCCTTGCCGGCGGTCACCGTGGCGAGCGGAGTCGGCTTCTCACAGGCGGAGAGGGTGACGAGCCCCAGGGACACGGCACCGAGGGCGGCAGCGGCGCGGCGGCCAGTACCCCAAGAAGAGAACGCGGTCATGCGGGCAGGCTATCGGTCGGCCCCGGTCACGCCACACGAGGGTGGGGCGCGCCGTGCCGCGCCGCGCCCAGCAGGCCGCGCACGGCCAGTGCCACGCCCGTCGCGACGAGCGCCGCGGCCACCGCCAGGCCCACCGTACCGTTCAGCGGCAGCCCGATCCCGACCGCGCCGCCGACCACCCAGGAAAGCTGGAGCGCGGTCTCGGAACGGGCGAACGCCGACGTACGGACCGATTCCGGCACGTCCCGCTGGATCACCGCGTCCAGCGACAGCTTCCCCAACGCCTGGCAGAACCCCGCCGTCGCCGCCGCGGCCGTCACCACCACGATCGCCAGCAGTGCGTAGAAGACCGCCGCGGTCACCGCCACGGCCAGCGCCAGCCCCAGCACCACCGCGATGATCAGCTCCGGCGCCCTGGCCCGCAGCCACGCGCCGACCGCCGTCCCCAGCGCGTTGCCCGCCCCCGCCGCCACCGCCACCAGACCCAGCGACACCTGCGGCCCCAGCCCGCCGAGCGGGTGCTCGCGCAGCAGGAACGCCAGGAAGAACGTCAGCAGGCCGGACAGCGACCGCAGGGCACAGTTCGCGTGGAGGCCGTGCAGCACGGACGGCCCGACCGTGCGGAGCCCCGGGCGCCGCCCGCCCGCCAGCGCCTTCCCCGGGCGCTCGCCCGCCGCCTTCCCCGGCAGCTCGCCCGCCGCCTTCCCCGGCAGCTCGCCCGCCGCCTTCCCGAGTCCCGCGCCGTCCTCGCCGGACGCCAGCCGGGCCCGCCCCTCGCCCTTCGCCGAGTCCACCTTGTGCGGCAGCGAGAAGGACAGGAGCGTGCCCGCCACGAACACCGTGAACGCCCCGTACAGCGGCCAGCTCGGCCCGATCAGATGCAGCGCGCCCCCCAGCGGCGCCGCCGCGCCCGTCGCCAGCAGCCCCGCGAGCGTCACCCGCGAATTGGCCTTCACCAACGAGATACGGGGCGGCAGCAGGCGCGGCACGACGGCGCTCCGCACCACCCCGTACGCCTTCGAAGACACCAATACGCCCAACGCCGCCGGATACAGCTCCAGGCCGCCGCCCGCCACCGCGCCCGACATGGTCAGCGCCAGCAGCGCGCGGGCCAGCATCGCCCCGGCCATCGCCGCCCGGCGGCCGTGCGGCACCCGGTCCAGCAGCGGCCCGATCACCGGCGCGAGCAGCGCGAACGGCGCCATCGTCACCGCCAGGTACAGCGCCACCCGGCCGCGCGCCTGGTCCGTCGGCACCGAGAAGAACACCGTCGAGGCCAGCGCCACCGTGATCAACATGTCACCGGCCGAATTCACCGCGTGCAACTCGATCAGCTTGCCGAGACCCGACTCGCCCGCGCCGTGCGCGTGGGTGGCACGCCGTATGCCACGCCCGGTGGCCGTGAACGGACGGCGCAGCGCCCGCCCGGCGGCACGGCACACCCGGCCCGCCCCGCCGCCCTCCCGGCCCGGCCGCGTGGACGCCGTCGAGACCCGCGCGCTCCTGGAGACACGCGGGCCGGTGGAGATCCGCGAAGCCTTGGCGATCCGCGGGGTCCGGGCCGCCCTCGCCGTCCCCGACCTGGAGATCCGCGACGCCCGCGACATCCGCGGCAGCCTCGACTTCCTCGACGCCCGTCCGCCAGCCACGCAGCAATACTGCCCCAACTCGCCCGGGACATGGCTCTTTCCGGGCCCTGTCGCGCCGCACCGCCCGGCCGCCGGACGCTGCCGGTGACATTTGCCGCTCCCGGCGAGGGGTCGTGCACCGTTGAAGGGGTAGCGTGTGTAGCGCGCCACCGGCGGTCGTTCTTGGCCGCGCGCCTTGCCGCGATCCCGCAGAATGGGTCGTAAGAGGTGCGCTCGACCGAGATGACCGGGCGCGGACGTCGACGCGGTCCCCAGGTCCGCTCCGCCCGCCCCGGCACGCCGGTCGTCCGGACAAGGACAGGACAGCTCCGGCTGGCGCACTCGTGAGACGGCGTGGAAGAGAGAATCGATTCTTGTGAGTGCTGCGATGCGAAGCCGTACCCCTGACCGCCTGTGCGCCGAGGCGGTCGACCTTGCCCGCGTAGCGGCCGAGGAGGCCGCGGCGCCCGGCACGGTCGGCGAGCACGTCGACGTCGTCGCCGACGGAGACCGCGTCGTCACGCACCTGTTCGAATGCAAGGAGCCCGGCTACCGGGGCTGGCGCTGGGCCGTCACCGTCGCCCGCGCGTCCCGGGCCAAGCACGTCACCCTCGACGAGAGCGTCCTGCTGCCCGGCCCCGACGCGCTGCTGGCCCCCGAATGGGTGCCCTGGAGCGAGCGGCTGCGCCCCGGCGACATGGGGCCCGGCGACCTGCTCCCCACCGAGGCCGAGGATCTCCGGCTGGAGCCCGGCCTGGGTTCCCAGGGGGCCGCGGAGGTCGCGGGGGCGGGTGGCACCCAGGTGTCACCTGGCGTCACCGAGCTGGCGGACGCCGAGGACGCCGATGTCGAGCCCGGGTCGCCCGCGGCCCAGCCCGCTTCGACCGCCCGCGGCAGCATCGCCGCCGTCGCCGACGAGCTGGGCATGGGGCGCTCCCGGGTTCTCTCCCGCTACGGTCTGCACGCTGCGGCGGACCGCTGGGAAGAGGAGTACGGCCCCAAGACCGCCATGGCCCAGGCCGCCCCCGCCAACTGTGTCTCCTGTGGCTTCCTGGTGCCTCTGGCCGGCTCGCTCCGTCAGGCGTTCGGTATCTGCGGTAACGAGTTCGGGCCTGCGGATGGGCATGTCGTGTCGCTCGGGTACGGGTGTGGGGGGCATTCTGAGGCTGCCGTCATGCCGAGGCCTCCGCGGCCGGCGCCTCCCGTTATTGACGAGACCGTTGTGGATCCGTTCACGTTGCGTCCTGACCGGACGGGGGGGTCTGTGGAGGACTCGGGGCCGGCCGAGGAGTTCGGTCACAGCTGACCTGGTGTTGGTGGGGGCGCTTCGCGCGGGGGGTTGTGCTGACGTGTGGCTCGCGCTGCGTTCGTTGTGGGGGCGGGGGCGCGCAGGGGCCAACTCTCCCCCAGCCTTCGGCCGGGGGACCCCCACGGCATCCTTTAGCTGAGGTGCATCGGATATGTGGGCCAGTGTCCGGACTGCCTGCGGGGATGGCCTCCTGCACGCCCCTCCGGTCGGATTGGCGAGCCGAGGTATCGGTGGGGGAAGTTTCCGATCACCCTGGTGCGCGCCCACCTGGTGGTGAGGCTCGCGTGAGTGCCCAGGCCGATCGCTTGGGATAGCCGTTCGACGGCCGGGCCCATCGCGCACCGGGCCAGGTGTGCCGGGGTTCGTGAGAAGTCCGTTGCGCACGGCGCGCCCCCACCAGGGCACATCCCACCCCCATGCCCCACCTTCGCCTCTCACCGGGTAGAAAGTGGAGTTCGGCATCGGAGGAACGGGAGAGAACGTGAGCGAAGCGGCAGAGGCAGATCCGTTCGGGACGGCTCGGCTGCGGCGGGGGGTGCTCGATGCCTGGGCGGCCTCGCCGGCCCGGTTCCGGGAGGATGCGAACGCCGAGGAGGACCTCGCGCTCGGCGGGTACCGTGACCGGCTCGCCGTGGAGCTGGCGCAGAACGCCTCGGACGCCGCGGGCCGCGCCGGGGTGGCCGGGCGGCTGCGCCTGACCCTGCACCCGGCCCAGGGCGGCGAACCCGCCGTGCTGGTCGCCTCCAACACCGGCGCCCCCATCGACGCCACCGGCGTCGAATCGCTGGCCACGCTGCGCGCGTCCGCGAAGCGGGAGACCGCGGCGGCGGTCTCCGTCGGCCGGTTCGGTGTCGGGTTCTCGGCGGTGCTCGCGGTCAGTGACGAGCCCGCGCTGGTCGGCCGTACCGGCGGTGTCCGCTGGTCGCTGGCCGAGGCCAGGGAGCTGGCCAGCCAGGTGGCGGCGCACAGTCCGGGGCTCGGTGGTGAGCTGCGGCGCCGGGACGGCCACGTACCGCTGCTGCGTCTGCCGCTGCCCGCGGAGGGCTCCGCTCCGCAGGGGTACGACACGTCCGTCGTGCTGCCGCTGCGTGACGGTGCCGCGCACGAGCTGACGGTGCGCCTGCTGGCCGGGATCGACGCGGCGTTGCTGCTGACGCTGCCGGGGCTGGCCGAGGTCGTCGTGGAGACTCCGGACGGCGTACGGGAGATGAGGCGGCGCCAGGAGGGCGCGTACGTCGTCATCGAGGACAGTGAGCGGGGCGTCTCGCGCTGGCGGGTCGTGAGTGAGAGCGGTGCGCTGGAGCCCGAGCTGCTGGCGGACCGTCCGGTGGAGGAACGGCTGCGTCCGCACTGGGCGGTGACGTGGGCGGTGCCGGTGGACGAGGAGGGCGCGCCGGTGCGCCCGGCGACCGCGCCGGTCGTGCACGCGCCGACGCCGACCGACGAGCCGCAGGGCCTGCCGGGACTGCTGATCGCTTCGTTCCCGCTGGAGCCGACGCGGCGGCATGTGGCGCCCGGGGCGCTGACCGATCATCTCGTGCGGCGCGCCGCCGAGGCGTACGCGTCGTTGCTGGCCGGCTGGCAGCCGGTGTCGGCGGGGACGATCGATCTCGTACCGGGGCCGTTGGGCAAGGGGGAGCTGGACAACGAGCTGCGGCGGCAGGTGCTGGAGCTGTTGCCGCGGGTGCGGTTCCTGCCGAGCGCGGCGGCACCTGCCACGGGCGCGGAACTGTCGCTGGAGACGGTGCCGCAGTCGGCGGGGCCTGACGAGCTGGCTCCGGGTGAGGGCGGCGGCTGGGGCGGTGCGCGGGGCGAGGAGGACGCGTACGTGCTGCGGCCGGTGGACGCCGAGCTGGTCGAGGGGGCCGGCGCGGACACCGTGCGGGTGCTGGCGGAGCTGTTCCCGAGTCTGCTGCCGGCGGGGCTGGAGCGGCGGTCCGAGCTGCGTGCGCTGGGGGTGGCGCGGGTGCCGCTCGGCGAGGTCGTGGACCGGCTGGCGGGCGTGGAGCGGTCGCCGGCGTGGTGGTGGCGGCTGTACGACTCGCTGGCCGGTACGGACCCGGAGCGGCTGAGCGGGCTGCCGGTGCCGCTGGCCGGGCCTGCCGGTGAGGACGGGCGGGCCGCGCGGACCACGATCGGGCCGCGGCAGGTGCTGCTTCCGTTGCCGGACGGCGACGGCGGTGACGCCGCGGAGCGGCATGCGACGCTGGCCCGGCTGGGGCTGAAGGTCGCACATCCGGAGGCCGTGCATCCGCTGCTGGAGAAGCTGGGCGCCACCCCGGCGGCGCCGCGTGCCGTGCTGACGACGCCGCAGGTGCGGGCGGCCGTCGCGGGTTCCCTGGACGCGGCGGAGGACGACTACGCCTTCGGTTTCGACGGGGAGCCGGCCGGGCTGGGGGGAGAGGAGCTGGCCGAGGCCGTGCTGGGGCTGGTGCGCGATGCGCATCTGGCGCCCGGTGACGAGCCGTGGCTGGCCGCGCTCGCGCTGCCGGACGAGGACGGTGAGCCGGCACCGGCGGGTGAACTGGTACTGCCCGGGAGTGATTTCGAGCGGGTCATCCGGGAGGGTGAACTCGCCGCGGTCGACGCCGGGTTCGCGGAGCGCTGGGGCGAGCAGCCGCTGACCGCCGTGGGCGTGCTGGCGGGCTTCGCCCTCGTACGGGCGCAGGACGTGGTGCTGGACCCGGACGAGCTGGAGCCGCGCGACGGCGACTTCACCGAGCCGGACGACGCCGGTGTGCTGGACGCCGTGGACGTGTGGTGCGAGGACGTCCTCGACGGGCTGCCGGAGACGCCGGTGCCGCCGGTCGCGATGGAGCTGGTGGCCGTACGGGACCTGGATCTGGTGGACGACGACGCGTGGCCGCAGGCGCTGGCGATGCTGTCGCGGCCGCCGCTGCGGGACGCGCTGACCGCGCCCGTACGGGTGCTGCTGCCGGACGGTACGACCGATTCGGTCCGCCCGTACACGGCGTGGTGGCTGCGCGGGCACCCGGTGCTGGACGGCCGCCGGCCGGCCGGTCTGCGGGCCGCGGGCGGCGATCCGCTGCTGGCGGGGCTGTACGAGTCGGCCGACGCGGGCGAGGTGGACGCGCAGGTGCTGCGCGCCCTCGGGGTGCGGACCTCCGTGGCGGCGCTCCTGGAGGAGCCGGGCGGCGCCGCCGAGCTGCTGGGCCGCCTCGCGGACCCGGAGCACGAGGTGGGCTCCGCGCAGTTGCACGCGCTGTACGGGATGCTGGCGGACCTGGACCCCGATCAGGTGACGTTGCCGGAGGAGGTGCGGGCCGTCGTGGACGGCGAGGTGCGCATCGTGGACGCGGCGGAGGCCGTGGTCGCGGACGCGCCGGACCTGATGCCGCTGGCCACCGGGCTGCCCCTGCTGCCGGTCCGTCCGGCGCGCGCCGCTGAGCTGGCGGAACTGTTCCAGGTGCGGCGGCTGAGCGAGGTCTTCGCGGCGCCGGTGGTCTCGGAGGGCAGCCGGCACGAGGTCCCGGAGCCGGTCCGTACGCTGCTGGGCCCGGACACGCCGCAGTCGTACGTCGAGCACGAGGAGCTGACCGTCGAGGGCGGCACCGAACTCGACTGGCGCTGGACGCCGGACGGCACGCTGCACGCGGCGACCCTGGAGGGGGTCGCCGCGGGGCTCGCCTGGGCCGCCGGCCAGTGGCCCCGCCGCTTCGAGGCGGCGGCGCTCCTGGAGGACCCGGACCGCGCGGAGGAGCTGGCGGAGGCCCGCTGGTTCGACTGAGGCCGTTCCGGGGCGGGGCGGGCGGGCCGCGGTGACGCGGTCGGCCCGCCCCGTTCCGCGTGGCCGGAAAGCGCGGAGCCGACTACGCCGGGAAGCGTCGGCCGATGAACCGCCAGGCGACTTCGAGCAGGATCGCGGCCGCGGCGGCGATGCCCACGGCGGCCCACGGCATCGTCGTGCCGACGAGTTTGAGGTCGAAGAAGTTCTGGAGCCAGGGGACGACGAGCACGATCAGGAAGCCGAGGCCCATCGCCAGGACGAGGCCGACACGCCACCACGTGTACGGGCGGGCGATGATCGCCAGGACCCACATGGCGCTGAGGAAGAGGGTCAGGGTGGCGGCGCTGGTCTCGGCGGGGAGGGCGTCCGGGCCGCTGTAGTGGCTGCGGGCCAGGAGGTACGTGGCGAAGGCGGCGAGGCCGATGATCAGGCCGGAGGGGATCGCGTAGCGCATCACCCGCCGTACGAAGTGCGGTTTGGCGCGCTCCTTGTTGGGGGCGAGGGCGAGGAAGAAGGCGGGGACGCCGATGGTGAGGGTGGACAGCAGGGTGAGGTGCCGCGGCAGGTAGGGGTACGGGATCTGGCAGCAGGCCACGAGGATCGCGAGCAGCACCGAGTAGACGGTCTTCGTCAGGAAGAGGGTGGCTACGCGGGTGATGTTGCCGATCACCCGGCGGCCCTCGGCGACGACGGACGGCAGCGTCGCGAAGCTGTTGTTCAGCAGCACGATCTGGGCGACGGCCTTGGTGGCCTCGCTGCCCGCGCCCATGGAGACGCCGATGTCCGCGTCCTTCAGGGCGAGGACGTCGTTGACGCCGTCGCCGGTCATGGCGACGGTGCGGCCGCGCTTCTGGAGCGCTTTGACCATGTCGCGCTTCTGCTGCGGCGTGACGCGGCCGAACACCGCGCCGTCCTCCAAGGCCTTGCCCATGTCGTCCGGGTCGGCGGGGAGCTTGCGCGCGTCGACGGGCGAATCGGCGCCGGGCATGCCGAGTTTCCCGGCGACGGCGCCGACGGAGACTGCGTTGTCGCCGGAGATGACCTTGGCCTGGACGCCCTGGTCCGCGAAGTAGCGCAGGGTGTCCATCGCGTCGGGGCGCAGCCGCTGTTCGAGGACGACGAGGGCGGTGGGGCGTACCTGGTCGGCGACACCGGCGTCGTGCAGGCCGCGTTCGGCGCGGGCCAGCAGGAGGACGCGCAGGCCCTGGGCGTTGAGGTCGTCGACCTCCGGGAGCGTGTCGTCGCCGGAGGGCAGGAGGACGTCGGGGGCGCCGAGCAGCCACGTGGTGTGCTCGCCGTCCGGGCCTTCGAGGGCCGCGCCGCTGTACTTGCGGGCGGAGGAGAAGGGCAGCGCGTCGGTGGCGCGCCGGCCGTCGCGGGCCGGGTACGCGTCGATGATCGCCTGGAGGGAGGCGTTGGGGCGCGGGTCGGACGCGCCGAGGGCGCCGAGGATCTGCCGGCAGTGGTCCTCGTCCGCACCGCCGAGCGGGCGCAGGTCGCTGACGTCCATGCCGCCCTCGGTCAGCGTGCCGGTCTTGTCCAGGCAGACCACGTCGACGCGGGCCAGGCCCTCGATGGCGGGCAGCTCCTGGACCAGGCACTTCTTGCGGCCGAGCCGGACGACGCCGATGGCGAAGGCGACCGAGGTGAGCAGGACCAGGCCCTCGGGGATCATCGGGACGATGCCGGCGACCATGCGGCGTACGGCCTCGTCGCCCGCCATGTTGAGCGTGAACAGGTGGCTGAGGATCAGGCCGACGGCGGTCGGCACCATCATCCACGTCACGTACTTGAGGATCTGGCTGATGCCGGTGCGCAGCTCGGAGTGGACGAGGGTGAAGCGGGACGCCTCTTCGGCGAGCTGGGCGGCGTACGCCTCGCGCCCGACCTTCGTGGCGGTGAACGCGCCGCCGCCGGCGACCACGAAGCTGCCGGACATCACCTTCTCGCCGGGCTGCTTGACCACCGGGTCGGCCTCGCCGGTCAGCAGCGACTCGTCGATCTCCAGGCCGTCGCTCTCCAGGACCTCGCCGTCGACGATCACCTTGTCGCCGGGGCCGAGTTCGATGACGTCGCCGAGGACGACCTCGGAGGTGGGGATCTCGGCGGCCGTGCCGTCGCGCCGTACGGTCGGTTTGGACTCGCCTATGACGGCGAGGCTGTCCAGGGTCTTCTTGGCGCGCAGCTCCTGGATGATGCCGATGCCGGTGTTGGCGACGATGACGAAGCCGAACAGGCCGTCCTGGATCGGGCCGACGATCAGGATGATCACGAACAGTACGCCGATGATGGCGTTGAAGCGGGTGAAGACGTTCGAGCGGACGATGTCGGCGGTGGAGCGCGAGGACCGTACGGGGACGTCGTTGACCTCGCCTCTGGCCACCCGCTCGGCGACCTCGGCGGCGCTCAGGCCGCGGTGGGCCGGTTCGGTGGCCTGCGCGCGGCCTCCGGCTTCGGTCTTCGCCCGCTGAGTCATGCCTTCGACGTTACGGGCGGAACGGGCGATTCACCCGCTGGATGCGCACAGGAAGGTGGTGCGAGTTGTTGGAGGGGCGCGCGTCAACCGTGAGGGGGCGGGATGCGTCCACTATGGGGTGAAAATGTCCGCGGGGCGGGACGACTGCTCCACCGTGCCGGGACGGCGGCCCGGCGTGCGCCGGCGGATCAGCGCGCGTCCGCCGCCGCCCGCTCGGAGCCCGGGGCCGCGGCGGCCGCCGCGCGCTTGATGGCGGCGTCGCGCTTGCGGACGTACCAGATGCCGAGGATGCCGAGACCGCCGCCGGCCAGACAGGTCCAGACCCACCAGGTGCGGTCGTGGTCGGCGAACCAGCCGTAGAAGGGGAGCTGGGCCAGGAAGAGCACGAACCAGATGATGGTGCCGCCGGTGATCGTGCCGACGACGGGGCCCTCAAGAGGCTCCGGGGCCTCGCGCAGTTCGGACTTCTTCCACATGGGGCCAGCTTACGGGCAGCCACCGACAGGGCCGGTACAAGGCCGGTCATGGCAGGGTGGCGGGCGGGGCGGTGCCGCGGGCCGGGTCCCGGGCGGCGGCCGGCCCTGTCCCGCAAGGGTCTACGCGCGGAGATAGCGATCACCGCCTTGTTTATTCATACTGAACCTATCCGGTTCTGACTGGTTTGATTCGTCGAATCCTCCAATCTGATCCGGCTTGTTTGTGTTCTGGGCCCGATCCGGGGCCCCCACGCCCTCCCAGGCCCGTACGACTGAGGTCCGCGCATGTCCCCCTCGGCCACCACGCCGGTCGACGCCGTCCAGAGCCCAGGTCCGCAGCAGCCCAAGAACGGTCTCGACCGGTTCTTCAAGGTCTCCCAGCGGGGGTCCACGGTCTCCCGTGAGCTGCGCGGCGGTCTCGCCACCTTCTTCGCCATGGCGTACATCGTCGTGCTGAACCCGATCATCCTCGGCGCCGGCCAGGACAAGTTCGGGCACCAACTGGACAACGGTCAGCTCGTCACCGCCACCGCGCTGATGGCCGGCCTGTCCACGCTCCTGATGGGCGTCATCGGCAATGTGCCGATCGCCGTCGCCGCCGGCCTCGGCATCAACGCCGTCGTCTCGCTCCAGCTCGCCCCCAAGATGAGCTGGCCGGACGCGATGGGCATGGTCGTGCTCGCCGGTCTGGTGCTGATGATCCTGGTCGCCTCCGGTCTGCGGCAGCGCGTCATGGACGCCATTCCGAACGGGCTGCGGCGCGCCATCGCGATCGGCATCGGCCTGTTCATCTCGCTGGTCGGCCTGGTCGACGCGGGCTTCGTCAGCCGCAACCCGGACGCCGCGCACACCACCGTGCCGCTGGCACTGGGCCAGGGCGGCCAGCTCCAGGGCTGGCCGGTGCTGGTCTTCGTGGTCGGCCTGGCGCTGATGTTCCTGCTGACCGTACGGAAGACCAAGGGCGCGATCCTGATCGGCATGGTCGTGATGGCGGTCGTCGCGATCGTCGTCAACGCGATCGCGGAGATCCCGGACGCGAGCTGGGGCCTGGCGGTCCCGAACGTGCCGGACGGCATCGTCGGCGCGCCGGACTTCGGCCTGGTCGGACAGATCAGCCTGTTCGGCGGCTT
Source organism: Streptomyces sp. NPDC026394 (assembly GCF_055567735.1). Classification (NCBI taxonomy): domain Bacteria; kingdom Bacillati; phylum Actinomycetota; class Actinomycetes; order Kitasatosporales; family Streptomycetaceae; genus Streptomyces; species Streptomyces sp. NPDC026394. The sequence goes on along the minus strand of NZ_JBVHPX010000013.1, from coordinate 85,307 downwards.
CAAGGAGGTCGGCCTGCTGACCGGCTGCCTCTTCGTCTTCACCGTGCTGCTGTCCGGCTTCTTCGACGCGATGGGCACGATCATCGGCGTCGGCGAGGAGGCCGGGCTGACCGACCAGGACGGCAACCTGCCCGGCATGGGCCGCATCCTGATGGTGGACGGCATCGCGGTCGCGGCGGGCGGCGTCGGCTCGGCGTCCGCCAACACCTGCTTCGTGGAGTCCACGGCGGGCGTCGGCGAGGGGGCCCGTACGGGGCTGGCGAACGTGGTGACCGGCGGGCTCTTCCTGCTGGCGCTGGTCTTCACGCCGCTGGCGACGGTCGTCCCGTCGCAGGCCGCGACGCCCGCGCTGCTGGTCGTCGGCTTCCTGATCATGTCGGCCAACGTGCGGGACATCGACTGGAGCGACTTCACGATCGCCGTTCCGGCGTTCCTGACGATCATCTCGATGCCGTTCACGTACAGCATCACCAACGGCATCGGCATGGGCGTGCTGGCCTTCATCCTGCTGCGGACGGCGACCGGCCGCTTCAAGGAGATCCCGTGGCTGCTGAACGCCGTGGGAGTGGCCTTCCTCGTCTACTTCCTGCTCGATCCGATCGAGCAGGTCCTGGGCGTGCACTAGCGCGCGCCGCGTGGGCGGTGCGGTTCAGAGCGGCGGTGCCGCGTAGAACCGCTCCGTCCGGTCCACCGACATCTTGAATCGTTCGTCGAAGTCTTCACGGATGAGCGTCCGGGTCACATAGTCCTGGACGCTCATTCCGCGTTTCGCGGCGTGCTGCCGAAGGCGCTCCAGCAGTTCCCCGTCCATGCGCAGGCTGAGCACTCCCGATCCCATACCGCCACGGTCCTCTCATGCCCTGGTCAGGCGGGTCACTTTCCGCTGCGTCCTCACTCGGAAGGGTGTGGCGGGTGGTCGCAGGTGTACGGGCTTTCATTAGAGAGGGTAATGAGTTATGCTAACGAACATGCCGGAACTGTCCCTGGGCGACGACGCTGCCGCCGACGCCGACGCCGTGAACGCGCTGCGGTCCGCCGTGATGCGGCTGTCCCGCCGACTCAAGCACCAGCGGGTCGACGAGTCGCTCAGCCCCACCGAGATGTCGGTGCTCGGCACCCTCGCCCGGTGCGGGCACGCCACCCCGGGCGAGCTGGCGCGCAAGGAGCACGTCCAGCCGCCGTCGATGACCCGCATCGTCGCGATGCTGGAGGCCAAGGGCCTGGTCCGGCTCGAACCGCACCCGGACGACCGCCGTCAGAAGGTCGTCACCCAGACCGAACAGGCCGAGGCGATGCTCGAAGAGAGCCGCCGCAAACGCAACGCGTGGCTGGCCGAGCTGGCCTCCGGGCTGGACGAGGACGAGTGGGCCGCACTGCGGACCGCCGCACCCGTGCTGGAGAAGCTCGCCCAGTTGTAGAGACCGAGCGCCGAGGAGGCGAACCCACTTTGAGTACGGGATCCGGAGCAGACTCCGCCCCCGCACCGAACTCCGACGACACCACCGCCACCGACGCCGCGACCGCGCCCCCGACAGGCACCAAGGGCACCGCCGCCGAACCGCGCGGGGGCATGTTCCGGTCGCTGAGAGTCCGTAACTACCGTCTTTTCGCCACCGGCCAGGTCGTCTCCAACACCGGCACCTGGATGCAGCGCATCGCCCAGGACTGGCTGGTCGTCAGCATCACCGGTTCGTCCGCCGCCGTCGGCATCACCACCGCGCTGCAGTTCCTGCCCATGCTGCTCTTCGGGCTGTACGGCGGGGTCATCGCCGACCGGGTCTCCAAGCGCAAGCTGCTGCTGGTCACCCAGGCGTCGATGGGCCTGACCGGCCTGGTGCTGGCCGTACTGACCCTCAGCGGGCACGTCACGGTCTGGCACGTCTACCTGATGGCCTTCGTGCTCGGCCTGATCACCGTCGTCGACAACCCGGCACGGCAGGCGTTCGTGGTCGAGATGGTCGGCCCGGACGACCTGCGCAACGCCGTCAGCCTGAACTCCGCCAACTTCCAGTCCGCCCGGCTCATCGGCCCCGCCGTGGCCGGTGCGCTGATCACCTCCCTCGGCAGCGGCTGGGCCTTCCTCCTGAACGGCCTGTCCTTCCTCGCGCCGCTCGCCGGACTGCTGCTGATGCGCACCGGCGAGCTGCACAAGGTCGACCGCGCCCCGCGCGGCAAGGGCCAGTTGCGGGAAGGCGTGCGCTATGTCGCGGGCCACCCCGAGCTGATCTGGCCGATCGTCCTGATCGGCTTCATCGGCACCTTCGGCTTCAACTTCCCGATCTGGCTGACCGCCTTCGCCGACAAGGTCTTCCACGGCGGCGCCGGCATGTACGCCTGGTTCAACGGCCTGATGGCGGTCGGTTCGCTGGCGGGCGCCCTGCTCGCGGCCCGGCGCGGCACCTCGCGGCTGCGGCTGCTGGTGGGCGCGGCGCTGCTGTTCGGCGTCCTGGAGATGGCCGCGGCCCTCTCGCCGACCGCCTGGGTCTTCGGGGCGCTGCTGATCGTCATCGGCGTCGTCGGCCTGACGATCAACGTCACGGCCAACTCCAGCGTGCAGATGGCGACCGATCCGCTGATGCGCGGGCGGGTGATGAGCCTGTTCATGATGGTCTTCATGGGCGGTACGCCGCTGGGCGCGCCGCTGGTCGGCTGGGTCACCGACGCGTACGGCGCCCGGATCGGCTTCCTCGCGGGCGGCCTGGTCTCCGCCCTGGCCGCGGTCGGTGTGGGCTTGGTGCTGACCCGTGCGGGCGGCCTGCGGGTCCGGATAGACCTGCGCCGCGGCCACCAGCACGTACGGTTCGTGCCGCGGGAGCGGGACAGCGAGCCGGAGCGGCTGGCCGCGGCGGCCTGAGGCAGCGGTACGGCGGTGGGGCCGGGGACGCGAGCGCGCCGCGGCTCCGGCCCCACCGCCTGTCCCGTGCGCGACACTGACCGCATGAGACTCTTCGCCGCCGTACTGCCGCCCGAGGCCGCCGTCGACGAACTCGACGCCCGGGTACGCCGGTTGCGTACGCTCCCGGACGCGGACCGGCTGCGCTGGACCGGGCGGTCCGGCTGGCACTTCACCCTCGCCTTCTACGGCGAGGTGTCCGACACCACCCTGCCCGACCTGCGCGAACGGCTGGCGCGGGCCGCGCGGCGGTACGAGCCGTTCCCGCTCGGCCTCAAGGGCGGCGGCCGCTTCGCGGACCGGGTGGTGTGGGCCGGCGCCGACGGCGGTCTGCCCGCCCTGCGCAAGCTGGCGGACTCGGCCACGGCGGCCGCCCGCCGGGCCGGGCTGGAGATGTCCGGCCACCGCGCGTACACCCCGCACCTGACGGTCGCGCGCAATCGCGCGGAAGCCCTCGACCTCGAACCGTTCGTCGACGGCCTGGCGGACTTCGAGGGCAGCGTGTGGACGGTGCGGGAGCTGGCGCTCGTCCGCAGCCGCCTGCCGGTCTCCGGGGTGGCGGGCGAGCAGCCCCGGTACGAGACGGTGGCGGCCTGGCCGCTGGGTAGGTGAGCGGGCCGGTTACGCTCGAAGGGTGGACCCCAAAACCCGTAACCGGATCATGTCCGGCCTGTTCGCCGTGCTGCTCGTCGTCGTGATCGTGGCGGCCGCCCTGCGCTGACCCGCCGGACGGCCCCGAGGACACCGCTCCCGAACCCGTCCCACCTGGCGAATCGCCGGGCGGATCGCCAGGTGGACGGGCCATGGATCACCGGGCGGGCTCGCGTCGGACCGCCGGTGGATCACCGGGCGGGCCCGCGTCGGACCGCCGGTGGATCACCGGCGGCTCACCAGGCGAACGCCTCCGGCGACGGCCCGGTGCCGGGGAAGATTTCGTCCAGCGAGTCCAGCAGCTCGGCCGACAGCTCCAGCTCCACGGCGCGCAGCGCGCTGTCGAGCTGCTCGGCCGTCCGCGGCCCGACGATGGGCCCCGTCACACCGGGCCGGGTGAGCAGCCAGGCCAGCGCGACCTCGCCGGGCCGCAGCCCGTGCTTGTCGAGCAGGGCCTCGTAGGACTCGATCTGCGCGCGGATCGCGGAGTTCGCCAGCGCGCCGGCCGAGCGGCCCCCGTTGGTACGGGCGCCGCCGCCCTCGCGCTCCTTGCGTACGGCGCCGCCGAGCAGCCCGCCGTGCAGCGGCGACCAGGGGATGACGCCCAGTCCGTAGGACTGGGCGGCCGGGATCACCTCCATCTCGGCGCGGCGCTCCGCGAGGTTGTACAGGCACTGCTCGCTGACCAGGCCGAGCGAGCCACGGCGCGCGGCGGCCTCGTTGGCCTGCGCCAAGTGCCAGCCCGCGTGGTTGGAGGACCCGGCGTACAGGATCTTGCCCTGCCGCACCAGGACGTCGATCGCCTGCCAGATCTCGTCCCACGGCGTGTGCCGGTCCACGTGGTGGAACTGGTAGAGGTCGATGTAGTCGGTGTTCAGCCGCTTGAGGCTGGCGTCCACCGCCCGCCGGATGTTCAGCGCGGAGAGGCGGTCGTGGTTGGGCCAGACCTGCTCGCCGTCGCCGCCCATGTTGCCGTAGACCTTGGTGGCGAGCACGGTCTTGTCGCGGCGGCCGCCGCCCTGGGCGAACCAGGAGCCGACGATCTCCTCGGTGCGGCCCTTGTTCTCGCCCCATCCGTAGACGTTGGCGGTGTCGAAGAAGTTGACGCCCGCGTCGAGCGCGGCGTCCATGATGGCGTGGCTGTCGGCTTCGTCCGTCTGGGGGCCGAAGTTCATGGTGCCGAGGACGAGTCGGCTGACCTTGAGTCCGGTGCGTCCGAGCTGCGTGTACTCCATGGGGCCATAGCCAACGCCTTGGAGTGCGCTCGAATCAAGGAGTGTGCGGCGTCCGTGTGCCCTCGTACGGACGGCGGGCCCGCGCGCCCTCAGGCGTCCACAGCCGTGTACGGGGCGCCCACGTCCCACGCCTGGTGCAGGGCGTCCGCGAAGGCGGCCGCGAGCAGGTGCTCGCCCGACGCGGCGGGGTGCGTGCCGTCGTAGGTGTCCCGGTCCAGGTCGTAGCCGTCCGGGTGGGAGGCCAGCAGCAGCGGCGAAGCGGGGGTGGACAGCTCCGCGACGGCCTTGGCCAGCAGCTCGTTGAAGCGCTCGCACTCGGCGGCGAAGGGCGCGTCGGACAGGGCGCGGGTGTTCGGGATGACGGGCATCAGCACGGCCCGTACGCCCGCGTCGGCCGCCCGTGCCTCGGCGACGAAGCGGTGGACGTTCGCGGCGGTCTGCTCCGCGTTCGTGTAGAAGCCGAGGTCTATCAGCCCGAGCGAGACCAGCAGCGTGTCGGCCTTGTGCTTGCGCACCGCGTCGCCGATCAGCGGCACCATGTGGCACCAGCCCTCGCCCCAGCCGGCGAGGTGGCGCCGGGCGCGCTCGGGGAAGTCCGGGTCGCGGTAGGCGTGCGAGGCCGCCGCGTCGGCGGACACGTCGTACAGCTCGGTACGCGGTCCGACGATGCGGTAGGGGCCGCCGTAGGTCCGGTTGAGGTGCTGCCACATCCGGTAGCGCCAGGTGAAGTCGCCGGCGCGGCCGATCGTCATCGAGTCACCGACGAACATCACACGCATACGACCTCCCGGCCGCCCGGCCCGGGCGCGCCGGAGTGCGCTGTCGGGGTGGTCATGCGGAGATCATAAGGAGCCGGACGTTCCGGGCGGCGGGCGGGGCGAGCCGCGTCCCGCGCCCGGACGGGCGGGTACCGGACAGGTGTGGCCCCCGGGGCAGGGCGGGCCGCACCGCCGCGCCGCCGAAGTGGGAGGCTGTGCCCATGCGTTCGCTACTGTGCGCGGCCGGGGCCGCGGGAATTCTGCTGTGCGCGGCGGCCGGGCCGGCGGCGGCCGACGGCGGAGGAGGGTCCGAGGGGTTCACGATCGAGGACCAGCGGATCACCGAGTCCAGCGGCCTGGCGGCCAGCCGGGCCCACCCCGGCGTGTACTGGACCCACAACGACAGCGACGACGGGCCGTACGTCTACGCCGTGGACGGCCGGACCGGCCGCACCGTCGCGACCGTCACCCTGCGCGGCATCGGCGACCCCCGCGACGTGGAGGCGATCTCGGTCGGGCCGGACGGCAACGTCTACGTCGGGGACATCGGCGACAACCTCGGCGGCACCTGGAAGCACGTATGGATCTACCGCTTCCCCGAGCCGAAGGAGCTGCGCGACCAGACCGTCGATGCGGCGCAGCTCACAGTCACGTACGACGAGGGCCCGCGGGACACGGAGGCGATGATGGTGCACCCCAGGACGGGGCGGGTCTACATCGCCAGCAAGAAGAAGAGCGGTGGCGCGGCCCTGTACGAGGGCCCCGAGCGGCTGTCGGCGCGCGGGACGAACACCTTCCGCCGGATCGCGGGCATCGACCAGTGGGTGACGGACGGCGCGTTCTCGCCGGACGGCACGCGGCTGCTGCTGCGCGGTTATTTCGGCGCGGAGATGTACCGGTGGGAGGGCGGGCGCCCCAAGGACATCGGCAGCGTGGGTGTGCCGTTGCAGATGCAGGGCGAGTCGGTGACCTTCACTCCCGACGGGCGGACACTGCTGTTCGGGTCGGAGGGCAAGGGCAGCCGGGTGCAGCCGGTGGGGCTCAGCGGCGACCAACTGCCGGAGTCGGCGAAGGGGGCCGACAGTAAGGGCGACGGCGACGGCACCGGTAAGGGGGACACGGCGGACGGCGGCCAGGGCGAAGCGGGCAAGAACCGCAACGTACTGCTGGCGGCGGCGACGTTCGGGGTGGCGACGGTGGTGGTGCTGGTGCTGCGGAGGATGTTCCGACGGAGGTGAGCGGCGGGGGGAGAACGGGCGCGCCCGGTCTCCGGGGCGCCGCTCCCTCGGCCGTCAGCCGTCTCGCTTCCCGATGTACGCGGCGAAGCCGTCGAGCAGGCGCCCCAGACCCCATTCGAAGAGGGCTTCGCCGTCGTCGGCACAGTCGTCCTCGAAGGTGAAGGTGTTCTCGGAGAGCCCGGCGAGGTGCGGGTAGCGGCCGCTCTCCATCGCCTTGACGAGGAAAGGGCCCTGGATCTTCCACCACTCCTCGTCGGTCATGCCGGTGCGCTTCTCGGCCATCGCCGAGTTCAGCCGGGTGCGTGCCGCGCCCGCGACGTACCCCTCCACGATCATCAGCAGCCGCATCTTCTCCGGGTCGGGCAGGGAGAGGCCGGACATCCCGCGGACCGTGTGCTCCAGGACGTCCACCGCGTGGGGGCCCAGCAGCGGGCGGGTCTGGTCGACCTGGAGCAGCCAGGGGTGGCGGAGGTGGAGCTGCCAGGCGCGGCGCGCGACGTTCTCCAGGACGGCCCGCCAGCCGGCCTCGGGGCCGGGGAACGCGTCGGCGCCGAACGCCGCGATCTTGTCGAGCATCAGGTCCAGCAGCTCACCCTTGCCCGGGACGTAGCGGTAGAGGGACATCGTGCCGACGCCCAGGTCGGCGGCGACCCGGCGCATCGAGACCGCGCCGATCCCCTCGGCGTCGGCGACCGCGATCGCGGCGGTGACGATCCGGTCGAGGGTCAGGCCGGGCTTGGGGCCGCGGGTGGGCCGCCCGGCGGTGCCCCAGAGCAGCTCCATGCTGCGTGCCGCGTCGCCGCTGCCGCTGTGTTCTGTCGTCATGGTGCGCTCAGTCTAAGCGGCCGCGGGAAAACCGGGTACGCCGTACGCGGTTGTTGGGTACGGTGGACCCGATAACTGAGTACGGCGTACCCGATTTCGGGGACCGGGAAGGACGGGGAGGCGCATGACGACATCGGCATCCGAGGCGGCGGTCCTGGCGGAGGGCCTGACGAAGCGGTACGGGGACAAACGGGCGCTCGACGGCTTCGACCTCGCCGTGCGGCGCGGCACCGTGCAGGGCCTGCTCGGCCCCAACGGCGCGGGCAAGACCACCGCCGTACGCATCCTGGCGACCCTGCTGCGCCTGGACGGCGGGCGGGCGGCGGTCGCCGGGCACGACGTGGCGCGCGAGCCGCACGCCTTACGCAAGCGGATCGGCCTCGCTGGGCAGTACGCCGCGGTGGACGAGATCCTCACCGGGCGGCAGAACCTGGAGATGTTCGGGCGGCTCTTCCACCTCGACGGGCGGCGGGCCCGGGCCCGCGCGGACGAACTGCTGGAACGCTTCGGCCTGTCCGACGCGGCCGGCCGGCAGGTCAAGCACTACAGCGGCGGCCTGCGGCGGCGCCTGGACCTGGCGTCCAGCGTGCTGCTCGCGCCCGAGGTGCTGTTCCTGGACGAGCCGACCACCGGGCTCGACCCGCGCAGCCGCAACGAGGTCTGGGAGACCGTACGGGGCCTGGTCGCGGGCGGTACGACGGTTCTGCTGACCACGCAGTACCTGGACGAGGCCGACCAACTGGCCGACCGGATCGCCGTCATCGACCACGGCCGGACCGTCGCGGAGGACACCCCGGACGGGCTCAAGCGCGGCATCGGCGGCGACCGCGTCCAGGTGGTGCTGCGCGATGCCGCCGAACTGCCCCGGGCGGCGCGGATCGTGGCCCGGGCGGCCGCGGCCGGCGCCGCGCCGGACACGGACGTGGCGGAACGGCGGGTCGGCGCGCCGGTGACGGACGGCGTGGCGGCGCTCACCGAGGTGGCGCGGGCGCTCCAGGACGCGGGGCTGGACGTGGCGGACATCGGGCTGCGGCGGCCGACGCTGGACGAGGTCTTCCTGCGGCTGACCGGCCACCGTACGGCGGAGGCGACCGCCCCCGTGCCCGCGCACCGGACGGAGGCCGCTGCATGAACGCCCCTGTTCCCGCCGGCGCCGCCGCCCCCGAGCGGCGCCTGTACTGGGCCTTCGCCGACTGCTGGACCATCGTCCGCCGGGACCTGACCCACCTCGTCAAGCAGCCCGTCACCATCGCCTGGCAGCTCGGCTTCCCGATCGTCTCCGTCCTGCTCTTCGTCTACGTCTTCGGCAGTGCGATGGACGTCGGCGGCGAGGGCTCCTACCGGGACTACGCCATGCCCGGCATGTTCGCCATGACCATGGCCTTCGGCTTCATGAACACCGCGATGCTGGTCGCGGTCGAGAAGGAGCGGGGCGTGACCGACCGCTTCCGTTCGATGCCGATGGCGCGGTCGGCGGTGGTCAGTGGCCGGGGCGTGGCGGATGTGTGCGGGGCGGCGCTGGACCTCGCGGTGCTGGCGGCGATCGCCGTCGTCGTCGGCTGGCGCTCGGACGGCGGCACGCTCGCCACCCTGGCCGCCTTCGCCCTGCTGCTGCACCTGCGCTTCGCGCTCATCTGGGTCGGGGTACTGCTGGGCCTGCTGGTTCCCGACCAGGAGGCGGCGGGCGGACTGTTCGCGCTGGCCTTCCCGTTCGGCATGATCTCCAGCGTCTTCACGCCGCCGTCGATGATGCCGGACTGGCTGGGCGCGATCGCGATGGGGAACCCGGTCTCCTCCACGGCGAACGCCGTGCGTCAACTCTTCGGCCACCCCGGCACGTTGGGGGAGAGTTGGATCGAACAGCACGCCCTGCTGATGGCGGTGGTCTGGCCGCTCGCCCTCACGGCGGTCTTCCTGCCGCTGGCGGTCCGCCGCTTCCAGCGCCTCGGCCGCTGAGCGGCCGTACCACGGAACGCCGTCCGGCCCCGGCGGATGCGACCGCCGGGGCCCGGACACGTACCGCGGTACGTCCTACAGCTTGCCGATGACGTGGTCGATGCAGGCGGTCAGCGCCTCGACGTCCGCCGGGTCGACCGCAGGGAACATCGCCACCCGGAGCTGGTTGCGGCCCAGCTTGCGGTACGGCTCGGTGTCGACGATGCCGTTGGCGCGCAGCGCCTTGGCGACGGCGGCCGCGTCGATCGCGTCGTCGAAGTCGATGGTGCCGATGACCTGCGAGCGCTTGGCCGGGTCGGTGACGAACGGCGTCGCGTACGGGGAGTCCTCGGCCCAGCCGTACAGCGTGCGCGAGGAGGTCGCGGTGCGCCGTACCGACCAGTCCAGGCCGCCCTGGCCGTTGATCCACTCAAGCTGCTCGTTGAGCAGGAACAGGGTGGCCAGCGACGGGGTGTTGTACGTCTGGTTCTTCAGCGAGTTGTCGATCGCGGTCGGCAGCGAGAAGAACTCCGGGATGTGCCGGCCGGAGGCGTGGACGCTGCGGGCGCGCTCCAGGGCGGCGGGCGAGAAGACGCCGATCCACAGGCCGCCGTCGGAGGCGAAGGACTTCTGCGGCGCGAAGTAGTACACGTCGGTCTGCGCGATGTCCACGGGCAGGCCGCCCGCGCCGGAGGTGGCGTCCACCAGCACCAGCGAGCCGTCGTCCGCGCCCGCCACGCGCCGGACCGGGGCGGCGACACCGGTGGAGGTCTCGTTGTGGGTCAGGGCGTAGACGTCCACGCCCTCCTCGGCCTTCGGCTCCGGGTGGCTGCCCGGGTCGGCGGAGACCGTCGTGGGCCCGGCCAGCCACGGCGCCAGCTCGGCGGCCTTGGCGAACTTCGAGGAGAACTCGCCGAAGGTCAGGTGCTGGGACTTGTTCTCGATCAGGCCGTGGGTCGCGATGTCCCAGAACGCGGTGGAACCGCCGTTGCCGAGGACGACCTCGTACCCCTCGGGCAGCCGGAACAGCTCGCGTACGCCGTCGCGGACCCGGCCGACCAGGTTCTTGACCGGTGCCTGGCGGTGGGACGTACCGAGAAGGGAACTTCCGGTGGCGGCGAGGGCGTCGAGCGCCTCCGTACGCACCTTGGAGGGGCCCGCGCCGAAGCGACCGTCGGCGGGCTTGATGTCAGCGGGAATCTGGATATCAGCCACGGGCGAAGCGTAATCCGTCACGGGGCCCGATCAGGACCAGGGTCCACCGGGTGAGACGGAACGGGTGCCGCCGTCCGGCCCGTGTCCGGCTGCCGGGTGTCCACGTACAGGGCGGTGACCGAGGCGGCGGCCCGCGCCAGCTCCGCGCGGGCCTCCGGCGGGTCCAGCACCTCCAGGGACGTGGTGAACTGGAGCAACTGGCGGACCGCGCGCAGCTCCTGCAACGCCAGTTCGACCGTCACCCACGTCCCGCCGGTGTCCTGCGGCGGCTCCACCAGCGCCGTACCGATGACGCGGACGAACAGGTCCAAGCGGGACCGGAGCACCCGGGCCGTCACCCGCAGCCCGGCCTGCCGGGCCTCCACCTGCTGCCGCAGCGCCTCCCACGCGTCGGCCAGCTCTACGCCGTCGCGGCGCCGCACGGGCGTGTCGAGCACGGTGGCCGCGACCACCCGGTCGGCCCGGAACAGTTGTCCGCGCCGCCGCCGGTCCGCGACGAGGTACCAGGTCCCGGCCTTGGAGACGAGTCCGTACGGATCGACGGTGTACGTACGCGGGTCGGTCTCGCCACTGTGCCGGTACCGCAGGCGCAGCCGCCGGTCGGCGAAGACCGCGGTGTGCAGGCTGTCCAGGTCCACGGCCGGCCGCGGCCCGGAGAGCCAGCGCCCGGGATCGACCAGGATGCGGCGGCTGGTCAGCTCGGCGGCGGGCCGGTGCGGCGCGGGCAGCGCGGCCATGACCTTGCGCAGCGCGGAGCCGAGCGCGTCGTCCAGCCCGAGCGCGTGGTGCGCCCCCTCGGCGGCCAGCACGAACAGCGCCCGCGCCTCGTCGGTGGTCAGCCCGGTCACGTCCGTACGGAACCCCGGCAGCAACGCGATCCCGCCGTGCCGCCCCCGCTCCGCGTACACCGGGACCCCGGCCGCCGACAGCGACTCGACGTCGCGGTAGATCGTCCGTACGGACACCTCCAGCCGTGTCGCCAGCTCGGCGGCCGGCACCCGGCCGCGGGTCTGGAGGAGCAGGAGGATCGAGAGGAGGCGGTCGGATTTCACGCGGCCCAGTCTCCCGGAGAAGGCGACGGAAAACCTGACGGCCGGTGTCAGGTTATGGCGGGACAGTCCCCGCATGAAGACCACGCACAGCGATGCTTCCGCCGTCATGTCCGGTTCGTCCGCCGCTTCCGCCGCTTTCGCCGCCGCCACCGCGTCGGTCCTCGCCGAAGTCCCTGCTCCGTACGGCGCCCTCGGCACCCTCGCCGAGCTGGCCGACCGCGTCACCGGCATCGTCCTGGTGCCCGGTGACGACGGGTACGAAGCGGAGCGGGCCGGGTTCCAGAGCGGGCACGTCCACCGGCCTTCGGTGATCGTCGGGGCGGACACGGCGGCGGACGTCGTGGCGGCGGTGCGGTACGCCCGGACCAACGGGCTGCCGGTGTCCGTGCAGTCGACCGGGCACGGGCTGTCGGCGGTCTCCGACGGGGGAGTGCTGGTCAGCATGTGCCGGATGGACGAGGTGCGGGTCGACGCCGAGGCGCGCACCGTGTGGGCCGGGGCGGGCGCGCTCTGGGCCGATGTGATCGAGGAGGCCGCGCCGCACGGGCTGGCGCCGGTGAACGGGTCGTCGCCCGGCGTGGGGGTGGTGGGCTACACGCTCGGGGGCGGGCTGGGCATCCTGGGCCGGGAATTCGGCTACGCGTCGGACCGGGTGCGGCTGGTGGAAGTGGTCACCGCGGACGGCGTGCTGCGCTGGGTCACGCCGGAGCGCGACGCCGTCCTGTTCCGGGCGCTGCTCGGCGGCGGGCACGGGCTGGGGGTGGTGACCGGCCTGGAGTTCGGGCTGGTGCCGGTGGAGCGGGTGTACGGCGGTCAACTGGTCTTCGGTGCCGACCTGATGGACGAGGCGCTGGCCGCGTACCTGGCCTGGACCGAGGACCTGCCCGACGCGCTGACCTCGTCGGTCGGCCTGATCGCGTACCCGGACGTCCCGGCGGTGCCCGGCCGGCTGCGCGGCCGTCACCTCGCGCAGGTCCGGATCGCGTACACGGGGCCGGTGGCCGAGGGGGAGCGGCTGGTCGCGCCGCTGCGCGCGGTCGGGCCGCGGGTGGCCGACACGCTGCGCGACATGCCGTACACCGCGTCGCACACCATCCACCAGGACCCGGAGACACCGCACGCCTACGACGGCGACAGTGTCCTGCTCAGCGGCCTGGACGCGGCGGAACTGCGCGAGGTGACCGCGCTGACCGGGCCGGACGCCCCGATGATGACCGTGGTGCAGCTCAACCACCTCGGCGGCGCGCTCGCCGCCGGCGGTGGCTCCGTCGGCCACCGGGACGCGCGTTACCTGCTGCGTCTGCTGTCGCCGCTGGACGGCACGGACGTCGCAGCCGTGCGGGCCCTGCACGCGCGGGTGCGGGCGACGCTGGCGCACAGGGCGGTCGGCCGCAGCGTCAACTTCCTGTTCGGCGATCACGGTGACGCGGTGGCCGACGCGTACGAGGAGGACGTGTACCGCCGGCTGACCGCCGCCAAGGCGGCGTACGACCCGGAGAACCTGTTCCGCGCGTAGCCGGGCGGCACCCGGACACCGGGCAGGAAAACGGAAGGGCGCGCCCCCGGCCGAGTGGGCAGGCTGGGGGCATGGCTGATCTTACGAAGACACGCGGGACACCGGACGGGACACGGGAGCTGGCCCGGGAGTTGGCGGACGCCGTACGCGGCGAGGTCTCGCTCGCCGCCGGGGACCGGGCCCTGATGACGATGGACGCGTCCAACTACCGCCGGGTGCCGCGGGCGGTGGTCGCGCCACGGGACGCGGAGGACGTCGCCGCCGCCCTGCGGGTGTGCCGCGAGCACGGTGTGCCGGTGGTGCCGCGCGGCGGCGGGACGAGCATCGCCGGGCAGGCCACCGGCGTCGGTGTGGTGCTGGACTTCACCCGGCACCTGCGGCGCATCGTGTCGCTGGACGCCGAGGCCGGTACGGCGGTCGTCCAGCCGGGCGTGGTCCTGGACGACCTGCGGGCGGCGGCCGGCGCGCACGGCCTGACCTTCGGGCCCGACCCGTCCACCCACAGCCGCTGCACCCTCGGCGGCATGATCGGCAACAACTCCTGCGGCTCGCACTCGGTGGCGTGGGGCACCACCGCCGACAGCGTGCGGGAACTGGAGGTGCTGACGTACGGGGGCGAGCAACTGCGCGCCGGGCGGGGCACGGCGGCACTGGACGCGCTCCCGCAGCGGCTGCGGGACGGCGTACGGGCCCTGGTGAACGGCGATCTGGCGCTGCTGCGCACCGGCTACCCCGAACTCCCGCGCCGCATCTCCGGCTACGCGCTGGACGCCCTGCTGCCCGAGAAGGGCACCGATCTCGCGCGGGCGCTCACCGGCAGCGAGGGCACGCTCGGCGTGCTGACCGAGGCCACCGTCGGGCTGGTCAGGCCGCCCGCCGCCAAGGTGCTGGCGGTGCTCGGGTACGCGGACGAGAGCGCGGCGGCCGAGGCGGCGCACACGCTGCTCCCGGGGTCCCCCCGGTCGAGCGGAGCCGAGAGTGGGGGAAGGCCGCTGACCGTCGAAGGCATGGCGGCCGACCTGGTGGGGGACGCGTCGGGGCTGCCCAAGGGCGGGGCCTGGCTGTTCGTAGAGATGGGCGGCGCGACGCCCGCCGAGGCGCTCGCCCGGGCCGAGGAACTGTGCCGGGGCGCGGGCGCGGCCACCACCGATCACACGGTGGTGACCGACCCGGTGCGGCAGCGGGCCTTGTGGCGGGTGCGCGAGGACGCCGCCGGGACCGCGACCCGCATGCCGGACGGCTCCGAGGCGTGGCCCGGCTGGGAGGACTGCGCGGTGCCGCCCGAGCGGCTCGGCGCCTACCTGCGGGACTTCCGGGCCCTGCTGGCCCAGCACGGCCTGCGCGGTACGCCGTACGGGCACTTCGGTGACGGCTGCATCCACGTCCGTATCGACTTCGACCTGCTGAGCGCGCCCGGGATCCGCCGGTTCCGCGAGTTCTCGTGCGACCTGGGCGACCTGGTCGTGGCCCACGGCGGCTCGCTCTCCGGCGAGCACGGCGACGGCCAGGCGCGCGCCGAACTGCTGCCCAAGATGTACGGCGGCGAACTGGTCCGCCTCTTCGAACGCTTCAAGGACCTGTGGGACCCGGCGGGCGGCCTGAACCCCGGCATGCTCGTCCGGCCGGACCGGATGGACGAGAACCTGCGCTTCGCGCCGCTGCCGCGGCGGCCGGTGGACGTGGAGTTCGGCTACCCGCACGACAACGGGGACTTCTCGGCGGCCGTACGGCGCTGTGTCGGCGTCGCCAAGTGCCGCGACAGCGCCCCCGCCGCCTCGGCCGTCATGTGCCCGTCGTACCGCGCCACCGGCGAGGAACAGCACTCCACCCGGGGCCGCGCCCGACTGCTGCACGAGATGCTCGCGGGCGAGGTGATCACCGACGGCTGGCGTTCCGAGGAGGTACGGGACGCGCTGGACCTCTGCCTGTCCTGCAAGGGCTGCCGCAGCGACTGTCCCGTGGGCGTGGACATGGCCACGTACAAGGCCGAGTTCCTGCACCACCACTACGCGGGACGGCTGCGGCCCGCCGCGCACTACTCGATGGGCCGCCTGCCGCGCTGGCTGCGCGCGGCCGCTCCCGTCGCGCCGCTGCTCAACGCCCTGGCCAGGACACCGCTGGCCGGGGCGGGCAAACGCCTCGGCGGGATCGCGCCGCAGCGGGCGATTCCGGAACTGGCCGGTGAACCGTTCGTACGGTGGTGGGCGAAGCGGATGGCCCCGGAGGGGCCGGGAAGGGTGGCGGGGTCGGCAGGGTCGGCGGAAGCGCCGGAAGCCCCGGCAGTCCCGGAACGGCCGGCGCTTCTGCTGTGGCCGGACACCTTCACCAACTACCTCGCCCCCGAGGTGGGCCGTGCCGCCGTCCACGTCCTGGAGGCCGCCGGACTCGACGTCCGCCTGCCTACGGCGGGCCGCCGCCGGGCGTCGCTGTGCTGCGGCCTCACCTACGTCTCGACCGGCCAGCTCGACCAGGCGCGCGCGGTCATGCGCCGGACGGTGGACGCCCTCGACCCGCTGCTGGCGGACGGCACCCCGCTGACCGTCCTCGAACCGAGCTGCGCGGCCGCCCTCCGCACCGACCTGCCCGAACTCCTCTCCGACGACCCACGGGCCGCGCGGGTCGCCGCGTCCGTACGGACCTTCGCGCAGACCCTGGAGGAACAGGCGCCCTCCTGGGAGCCACCGCGCGTCGACCGCCCGGCCGTCGGCCAGACCCACTGCCACCAACACGCCGTACTCGGGGAGGCGGCCGAACAGCGTCTGCGCGCCCGGGCCGGGCTGGACGGCGCGCTGAGCGGCGGCTGCTGCGGACTGGCCGGGAACTTCGGCTTCGAGCGCGGCCACTACGACGTGTCCGTGGCCTGCGCGGAAGAACAGCTCCTGCCGTCCGTACGGGAAGCCGGCCCCGGGGCCGAGGTGCTCGCCGACGGCTTCTCCTGCCGCACCCAGATCGATCAGCTCGCCGGGCGGCGTGCCCGGCACCTGGCGGAGGTGCTGGCGGAAGGGCTGGCCGGCAAGCCGGCCGAGGGGGCCCCGACGCGGCCCTGAGGGGCCTGAGGGTACGGACTGTGTCTGCCCGGCCTGCCCGTCAGGCGTCACACCTGGTGGAAATCACATTTCACGGCGCGGGAGGCGGGCCTTAGCGTGGGCGTGTGAACGAGTCGCGCCACGAGTCCAGCAGCCTCCCGCCCGTACCTCCGGTCCCGGAGCCGGTCCCGGTCACGGTCCCGGCCCCCGCGGCGGTCCCGGCCTCCGCCGAGGTCCGGGCCGCCGAACAGGACGCGGCGGCGGGCGGGCGCCTGACGTCCGTGGCGCTGGTCATCGGCGGCATCATCTCGTTGCAGTTCGGCGCCTCGGTCGCGGTACTCCTCTTCCCGCGGGCCGGCGCGCTCGGCGTGGTCACCCTCCGGCTGGTCGTCGCCGCGCTCGTCCTGATGATCGCCTGCCGCCCGCGGCTACGCGGATACTCGCGGGGCGACTGGGCCACGGTCCTCGCCTTCGGCGTCGCGCTGGTCGGCATGAACTCCCTCTTCTACGAGGCGATCGACCGCATCCCGCTGGGCGCCGCCGTCACCCTGGAGTTCATGGGCCCCCTGATCCTGTCGGTGGTCACCTCGCGCCGAGCGTTGAGCCTGGTGTGGGCAGCGCTCGCGCTGGGCGGAGTGGCCCTGCTCGGCCGGGAGGGCTTCGACGGACTGGACCCGCTCGGCGCCGGCCTGGCGCTCACGGCCGGCGCGCTGTGGGCCGCGTACATCCTGCTGTCCTCCCGCACCGGACAGCGTTTCCCCCAGGCGGACGGACTGGCCCTGGCGATGACGGTGGCAGCGCTGCTGAGCCTGCCGCTCGGCATCTCCACCGGCGGTACGGCCCTGCTGGACCCGGTCACCATCGGCCTGGGCGGCGCCGTCGCCCTGCTCTCCTCGGTCACGCCGTACACCCTCGAACTGCTCGCCCTGCGCAAGCTCCCCGCCTCCGGCTTCGCCGTGATGATGAGCCTGGAACCGGCCGCCGGCGCCCTGGCCGGCTTCCTGGTCCTGCACCAGTCGCTGGGCTGGGCCGAGGTGGTGGCTATCGGGCTGGTGGTGTTGGCGAGTGTGGGTGCCGTGCGGAGTTCGGGGGGTGGTGGGAAGGGGTGAGGTTTTCGCGCTTCGCGCGGGGTGTGTGCTGATGCACGGTTCGCGTTGCGTGCGTTGTGGGGCGGGGCGCGTAGGGGGCCAACTCTCCCCCAGCCTTCGGCCGGGGGTACCCCACGGCATCCTTTAGCTGAGGTGCATCGGACAGTGGGCCAGTGCCCGGACTGCCTGCGGGGATGGCCCCCTACGCACCCCCTCCGGTCGGATTGGCGAGCCGAGGTCGGGGGGAGTTTTCGATCACCCTGGTGCGCGCCCCCGTGGTGGTGAGGCTCGCGTGAGCGTGGGCGACACTGCTGCTCTCCTCCGGCCGCTCTCCCGCGCTGCGCGCGAGGGATGAGCGATCGGGCTTGCGGGAGTGCCCAGCCCGATCGGCAGGGATGGCTGCCGGACGGCCAGGGCTGGGGACATCCCCCGGGGCCCCGCAGGCAGTCCGCACGCTGGCCCACGTATCCGATTCGCTGAAGCTGAAGGATGCCCTTGGGGGTTCCCGGCCGAAGGCTGGGGGAGAGCGGCCCCGCTGGAGTGGCCCCGAGCCTCCCACCGGAACGCTCGCGCACCACGCGCGCCCCCATCGGGTCTCAGGTTCAGAAAATCATGCAGGCGTGCTTGATTGTTTCTGGTCGCGCTGTCACGCTCGGTTCCGCAACTCGTACCGCATGAGTCAACGTGCCCTGCCCGCACGGCAGATGGCCGACGAGGGGAGTGCCGCGTGTCCGACGCCGAGGCCGTACTGGCCGATCTGAGGGACGAAGGGGACGCGCTCGACGTGTTGGTCGGCGGGCTCGAGCCGGAGGGGTGGGCGCTGTTGACCCCGGCCGAGGGGTGGACCGTCGCTCACCAGATCGGGCATCTGGCCTGGACCGATCGGCAGGCCCTGTTGTCCGCGACGGATCCTGTGGCCTTTCAGGGCGCCGTTCGGAGGGCCCTGGCTGCTCCCGCGACCTTCGTCGACGAAGGTGCGGCGGAGGAGGCGCAGGCGCCGCCCGCGCGCCTGCTGGCCCGTTGGCGGGCGGGACGGGACGAGTTGCAAGAGGTGCTGGCCGCGCGGCCCTCGGGGGAGAAACTGCCGTGGTACGGGCCGCCGATGAGCGTCGCTTCGGTGGCTACCGGGCGGCTGATGGAGACCTGGGCGCACGGTCAGGACGTCGCCGACGCGCTCGGAGTGTCGCGTGAACCTACTGCGCGGCTTCGGCATGTGGCCCGCATCGGGGTGCGGGCGCGGAATTTCGCTTATGCGGCCCATGGGTTGCCTGCTCCGGAGGAGGAGTTCCGGGTCGAGCTGCGGGCTCCCGGTGGTGGTGTCTGGGCGTACGGGCCGGAAGGTGCGGCTCAGCGGGTGACGGGGGACGCGCTCGGTTTCTGTTTGTTGGTGACTCAGCGCGCCCATCGTGACGATGTGGATGTGCGGGCGGACGGGGCGGACGCCGACCGCTGGCTGGGTATCGCCCAGGCGTTTGCCGGTCCGCCGGGGAAGGGGCGGGTGCCGGGCGGTCGCGGTGGCCGGGGGAGTGCCCGGTGACCGGTGGAGGGGGAGTCCTGCGTGTGGGCAATGCCTCCGGGTTTTACGGCGATCGTTTTGATGCCGTACGGGAGATGCTCACCGGCGGTCCGTTGGATGTGCTGACCGGCGACTACCTCGCTGAGCTGACCATGCTGATTCTGGGTCGCGACCGGCTCAAGGACCCTGCGCGTGGTTATGCGAAGACGTTTTTGCGGCAGTTGGAGGAGGGCCTGGGGCTGGCCGTCGAGCGTGGGGTGCGGATCGTCGCCAATGCCGGAGGGCTCAATCCTGCCGGGCTGGCCGGTGCCGTGCGGGAGTTGGCGGCGCGGGTCGGTGTGACGGTCCGGGTGGCGCGTGTGGAGGGGGACGATCTGATGGCCCGGTACGCCGGGCGTGCGGGTGTGGTGACGGCCCATGCCTATCTGGGCGGTGAGGGTATCGCCGCGTGCCTGCGGGCCGGTGCCGATGTGGTCGTGACCGGCCGGGTCACGGACGCCGCGCTGGTCAGCGGGGCGGCAGCGGCGCATTTCGGGTGGACGCCCGCTGACCACGACCGGTTGGCCGGGGCGGTCGTGGCGGGGCACGTGCTGGAGTGCGGTACCCAGGCCACCGGCGGCAACTATGCGTTTTTCGCCGCCCACGACCTGCGCCGGCCCGGGTTTCCGGTCGCCGAGATCGCCGCTGACGGGTCCTCGGTGATCACCAAACATGCTGGTACGGGCGGGGCGGTGACCGTCGGCACCGTTACTGCGCAGTTGCTCTACGAGACGGCCGGCGCGCGCTACGCGGGGCCGGATGTGACCGCGCGGCTGGACACGGTGCGACTCACGCAGGACGGGCCGGACCGGGTCCGGATCGACGGGGTGCGCGGTGAGGCGCCGCCGCCGACGCTGAAGGTGGGCCTGACCCGGCTCGGCGGCTGGCGCAACGCGGTCACGTTCGTGCTGACCGGCCTGGACATCGCGGACAAGGCCGCGCTCGTACGGGAGCAGATGGAGGCGGCCCTCGACGCGGCGAAACGCCGCCCGGCGTCCGTGGAGTGGTCGTTGGCCCGGACCGATCATGTGGATGCCGCCGTCCAGGAGGAGGCGAGTGCCCTGCTGCGGCTGGTGGTGCGGGACCCGGAGCAGGACGCGGTGGGGCGGGTGGTGAGCGGGGCGGCTGTCGAGCTGGCGCTCGGGAGCATTCCCGGCTTCCATGTGACGGCGCCGCCGGGCAAGGGGGAGCCGTACGGGGTCTTCGAGGCGGAGTACGTGGCCGCGGAGGACGTACCGCACCGGGCCGTACTGCCGGACGGCAGCCGCGTCGAACTGCCGCCACCGGCGGAGACCCGCGAGATCACACCGCTCGCCGAGCCCGCCCTGCCCGAACCCCTCGCCCATGACGGCCGTCTGCGCCACGCTCCCCTCGGGCTGGTGGCCGGTGCCCGCAGTGGTGACAAGGGCGGGTCGGCCAACGTCGGGGTGTGGGCCCGTACGGAGGCGGCCTGGCGCTGGCTGGCGCACGAGCTGACCGTCGACCGGCTGCGCGCGCTCCTCCCCGAGGCGGCGGAGCTGCCCGTCACCCGGCACGTGCTGCCCAACCTGCGCTCCCTGAACTTCGTGATCGACGGCCTGCTCGGTGCGGGCGTCGCCGCGCAGGCCCGCTTCGACCCGCAGGCCAAAGCCGTGGGGGAGTGGCTGCGCGCCCGCCACCTGGAGATACCGGAGGTGTTGCTGTGACCGTGCTCGGCAGCCGGCTGGACCCGTCAGGGCCTGAGTACGTGGCGAATCGGGAGGCGATGCTCGGCAGGCTGGCGGAGGTCGGTGCCGAGCATGCCAAGGCCATCGGTGGGGGTGGTGCGAAGTACGTGGAGCGGCACCGCAAGCGCGGCAAGTTGCTCGCCCGTGAGCGGATCGAACTGCTCCTCGACCCGGACACGCCGTTCCTGGAGCTGTCGCCGCTGGCCGCCTGGGGCAGCGACTACCCGGTGGGTGCGTCGCTGGTCACCGGCATCGGGGTGATCGAGGGGGTGGAGTGCCTGGTCACGGCCAACGACCCGACCGTACGGGGCGGGGCCAGCAATCCCTGGACGCTGAAGAAGGCGCTGCGCGCCAACGAGATCGCCTTCGCCAACCGGCTGCCCGTCGTGTCGCTGGTGGAGTCCGGCGGCGCGGACCTGCCCAGCCAGAAGGAGATCTTCATTCCGGGGGGTGCGCTGTTCAAGGACATCACCCGGCTGTCCGCGGCCGGTATTCCCACGGTCGCCGTGGTCTTCGGCAACTCCACGGCGGGCGGCGCGTACATCCCGGGCATGTCCGACCACGTGATCATGGTCAAGGAGCGGGCGAAGGTCTTCCTCGGCGGGCCGCCGCTGGTCAAGATGGCCACCGGTGAGGAGAGCGACGACGAGTCGCTGGGCGGCGCCGAGATGCACGCCCGTACCTCCGGGCTCGCGGACTACTTCGCCGTGGACGAGCCGGACGCGCTGCGCCGGGCGCGCCGCGTCGTCGCCCGGCTGAACTGGCGCAAGGCGCATGGCGATCCGGGAGTCGGCGAGCCGCCCAGGTACGACGAGGAGGAGCTGCTGGGCATCGTGCCCGGTGACCTCAAGGCGCCCTTCGATCCGCGTGAGGTCATCGCGCGCGTCGTGGACGGGTCGGACTTCGACGAGTTCAAGCCGCTGTACGGGCCGAGCCTGGTCACCGGCTG
Source organism: Streptomyces sp. NPDC026394 (assembly GCF_055567735.1). NCBI lineage: Bacteria > Bacillati > Actinomycetota > Actinomycetes > Kitasatosporales > Streptomycetaceae > Streptomyces > Streptomyces sp. NPDC026394. Next base: position 63,665 of record NZ_JBVHPX010000013.1, on the reverse strand, counting down.
GGCCGAACTGCACGGCTACCCGGTCGGTGTCCTCGCCAACGCGCAGGGCGTGCTGTTCAGCGCGGAGTCCCAGAAGGCCGCGCAGTTCATCCAGCTCGCCAACCAGCGTGACATCCCGCTGGTCTTCCTGCACAACACCACCGGCTACATGGTCGGCAAGGAGTACGAGCAGGGCGGCATCATCAAGCACGGCGCGATGATGATCAACGCGGTCAGCAACTCGCGGGTGCCGCATCTGTCCGTGCTCATGGGGGCGAGTTACGGCGCCGGGCACTACGGCATGTGCGGCCGCGCCTACGACCCGCGCTTCCTGTTCGCCTGGCCCAGCGCCAAGTCCGCCGTGATGGGGCCGCAGCAGTTGGCGGGGGTGCTGTCGATCGTGGCGCGCGCTTCCGCCGCCGCCAAGGGGCAGCCGTACGACGACGAGGCGGACGCCGGGCTGCGCGCCATGGTGGAGCAGCAGATCGAGTCCGAGTCGCTGCCGATGTTCCTGTCCGGGCGGCTGTACGACGACGGCGTCATCGACCCGCGCGACACCCGTACCGTCCTCGGCCTGTGCCTGTCCGCCCTGCACACCGCCCCCGTCGAAGGCGCGCGCGGCGGCTTCGGCGTCTTCCGGATGTGAGGAACCAGTGATCTCTTCCCTCCTCGTCGCCAACCGTGGCGAGATCGCCCGCCGGGTCTTCCGCACCTGCCGGGAACTGGGCATCGCCACGGTGGCCGTGTACTCCGACGCGGACGCCGACGCGCCGCACGTCCGCGAGGCCGACGCCGCCGTACGCCTCCCGGGCAACGCCCCCGCCGACACCTACCTGCGCGGCGACCTGATCGTGAAGGCCGCGCACGCTGCCGGTGCCGACGCCGTCCACCCCGGCTACGGCTTCCTCTCCGAGAACGCCGGCTTTGCCACCGCCGTCGCCGACGCGGGCCTGACCTGGGTCGGTCCGCCGCCCGCCGCCATCGAGGCGATGGCATCCAAGACGCGCGCCAAGGAACTGATGGCGGCGGCCGGGGTGCCGCTGCTCGCCCCCGTCGATCCGGAGCGGGCGACCGCTGCCGACTTGCCGTTGCTGGTCAAGGCGGCGGCTGGTGGTGGTGGGCGCGGCATGCGCGTCGTACGGGAACTCGGCGCGCTGCCGGGGGAGATGGCGGCGGCGCGGGCCGAGGCCGCGGCTGCCTTCGGGGACGGTGAGGTGTTCGCCGAGCCGTACGTCGTCGGGGGCCGGCACGTCGAGGTGCAGGTCCTCGCCGACGCGCACGGTACGGTCTGGACGCTCGGCACGCGGGACTGCTCCCTTCAGCGCCGCCACCAGAAGGTGATCGAGGAGGCTCCCGCTCCCGGCCTCTCCGACGAGCTGCGCGCCACCCTGCACGCGGCGGCCGCCGACGCCGCCCGCACCATCGGATACCGGGGCGCGGGCACCGTCGAGTTCCTCGTCTCCGCTGCCGGCCACGCTCACTTCCTGGAGATGAACACCCGCCTTCAGGTCGAGCATCCGGTCACCGAGGCGGTGTACGGCGTCGATCTCGTCGCGCTCCAGCTACGGGTCGCCGAGGGGGAGGCGTTGCCGGACGCGCCGCCCGCGCCGCGCGGCCACGCCGTCGAGGCCCGGCTGTACGCCGAGGACCCGGCGGCGGACTGGCAGCCGCAGACGGGCACGCTGCACTGTCTCTCCGTGCCCGATGGCGTCCGGCTCGATGCGGGTGTGGACGACGGCGCCGTCATCGGCGTGCACTACGACCCGATGCTCGCCAAGGTCATCGCCTGGGCACCGAGCCGCGCCGAGGCCGTACGGAAGCTGGCGGGCGCGCTGGAGCGGACCCGGGTGCACGGCCCGGTCACCAACCGCGACCTGCTCGTACGGTCCCTGCGGCACCCCGAGTTCGCCACCGCCACGGGCCTGGACACCGGGTTCTACGACCGCAACCTGGGGGGCCTGACGGAGGCCCCGGACGCCACGGCCACCGGCCTGTGCGCGCTGGCCGCCGCCCTCGCCGACGCGCACGGCCGGTCCCGCTTCGGCGGGTTCCGCAACGTACCGTCGCAGCCGCAGACCAGGACGTACGCCTGCGGTGGCAGCGAGCACGAAGTCCGCTACCGGCTGGACCGCGACGGGCTGTGTGCCGAGGACTTCCCGGGCGTACGGCTCCTGTCGGCCGCGTCCGGGCGGGTCGTGCTGGAAGCTGGCGGTTTGCGGCGCGAGTTCGTCGTCTGCCGCTACGGCGACCAGGTCTTCGTGGACTCCGCCGTCGGCTCCCGCGTCCTCGTCGCCCGGCCCCGCTTCCCCGACCCCACCGCCCGTACGGAACCGGGGTCGCTGCTCGCCCCGATGCCCGGCACGGTCGTCCGGGTGGCCGACGGCCTGGCCGAGGGCGACCGCGTCGAAGCCGGGGCGCCGCTGCTCTGGCTGGAGGCGATGAAGATGGAACACAAGATCACCGCACCCGTCTCCGGCACGCTGAGCGCCCTGCGCGTCAAGGCCGGTCAGCAGGTCGAGGTCGGCACGCCGCTGGCCGTCGTCACCGAGTGAGCCACCGGCTCCTCAGCCGGTCCCGAAGCTGGTCCGGAAGCCGTTTCCCAGGCCGGTCCGAGGCCGGCCCCGAGTGACGTCCTCCCCCTCCGAAGGAGCCCCCGTGAGCAACCCCGTGATCGAGACCGAGGAACACCGCGCCCTCCGCGCGTCCGTCGCCGCGCTCGGCAAGCGCTACGGGCGGGAGTACTTCGCCCGTGTCGTCGCCGAGGGCAAACACACCGACGAGCTGTGGACCGAGGCCGCCGAGCTCGGCTACCTGGGCGTGAACCTGCCCGAGGAGTACGGCGGCGGAGGCGGCGGCATCACCGAACTCTCCATCGTGCTGGAGGAGCTGGGCGCGGCCGGCTGCCCGCTGCTGATGCTCGTCGTCTCACCGGCCATCTGCGGCACGGTCATCGCCCGCTTCGGCACCGAGGAGCAGAAGCGGACCTGGCTGCCCGGTCTCGCCGACGGCTCCCGCAAGATGGCCTTCGGCATCACCGAGCCGGACGCCGGCTCCAACTCGCACCGCATCACCACCACCGCCCGCCGCGACCCGGAGACCGGCGGCTGGGTCCTCAACGGACGCAAGGTCTTCATATCGGGTGTGGACATCGCCGACGCCACCCTCGTCGTCGGCCGTACCGAGGACGCCCGCACCGGCAAGCTCAAGGCGTGTCTGTTCATCGTCCCGCGCGACACCCCCGGGTTCGGGCGCAGCCTGATCGCCATGGAGCTGGCGGCTCCGGAGAAGCAGTTCGAGCTGACCCTGGACGACGTCCGGCTGCCCGCGGACGCTCTGGTCGGCGACGAGGACGCGGGACTGCTCCAGCTCTTCGCCGGGCTCAACCCGGAACGCATCATGACCGCCGCGTTCGCGCTCGGCATGGGCCGGTACGCGGTCGAGCGGGCCGTCGACTACGCCCGCACCCGGCAGGTCTGGAAGGAGCCCATCGGCGCCCACCAGGCCGTCGCCCACCCCCTCGCCCAGGTCCACATCGAACTGGAACTGGCCCGCCTGATGATGCGGAAGGCCACCCATCTGTACGACGCGGGCGACGACCTGGGCGCGGGCGAGGCCGCCAACATGGCCAAGTACGCGGCGGCGGAGGCGGCCGTGCGGGCCGTGGACCAGGCGGTGCACACCCTCGGCGGCAACGGCCTGACCCGCGAGTACGGTCTGGCCACGCTGATCACCGCGGCCCGGGTGGCGCGGATCGCGCCGGTCAGCCGGGAGATGATCCTCAACTACGTCTCCCACCAGAGCCTCGGGTTGCCGAAGTCCTACTGAGAGCCTGTCTTCGCACCCCCGTCTGCGCCCCGGCGCCGGGCGCGGCATCGCGGTCGCCGTACTGACAACCGCACCGGCAACCGCGATGCTGCACGCACACGGACAGGCGCCCGCCCGCGACCCGCACCGGCCCGGACGCGCGCCGCTGCTGAGGGGATGGCCATGGTCTTTCACAGTCAGTACGCCGATGTCGCACCCGTGGACCTGCCGATCCACGAAGCGGTACTGGGCCGGTCGGCCGCCGAGCACGCCGCGCTGCCCGCCCTGATCGACGGCCAGGACGGCACCACGGTCAGCTACGCCGAACTCGACGGCGCCACGCGGCGGATCGCCGCCGCGCTGGCCGACGCCGGTGTCCGGCCCGGTGACGTGCTCGCCCTGCACAGCCCGAACACCATCGTCTACCCGGCCGTCTTCTACGCCGCCTCACGGTGCGGCGCGGCCGTCACCACCGTCCACCCCCTGGCCACCTCCGCCGAGTTCGCCCAGCAGCTCCGCGACTCCGGCGCCAACTGGATCGTCACCGTCTCCCCGCTGCTGGAGACGGCCCGCAGCGCCGCCGAACAGGCGGGCGGCATCACCGAGGTGTTCGTCTGCGACGGCGCCGTGGGCCACCGCTCCGTACGCGACATGCTCGCCTCCACCGCGCCCGAACCCGCCGTCCCCGTCGACCCGGCGCGGGACGTGGCCGTCCTGCCGTACTCCTCCGGCACCACCGGGACGCCCAAAGGCGTCATGCTCACCCACCGCTCCATCGCCACCAACCTCGCCCAGCTCGACCGGCTGATCAGCAGCGGCCCGGGCGACCGCGTCCTGGCGGTGCTGCCGTTCTTCCACATCTACGGGCTGACGTCCCTGATGAACGCCCCGCTGCGCAACGGCTCCACCGTCGTCGTGCTGCCCCGCTTCGACCTCGAACACTTCCTGCGCACGATCGAGAAGTACCGGGTCAACGCGGTGTACGTGGCTCCGCCCATCGTCCTGGCCCTGGCCAAGCACCCGTCCGTCACCCAGTACGACCTGTCCTCGCTCGACTACGTCGTCAGCGCGGCCGCCCCGCTGGACGCCCGCCTCGCCGAGACCTGCGCCCGCCGCCTGGGCATCCGCCCCGTCATGCAGGCGTACGGCATGACCGAACTGTCGCCCGGCACCCATGTCGTACCGCTGGACGCCACCGACGCGCCGCCCGGCACCGTCGGCAAGCTGCTGCCCGGCACCGAGATGCGCATCCGCTGCCTGGACGCCGACAAGGACCTCGGCACCGGCGAGAGCGGTGAGATCCTCATCCGCGGACCGCAGGTCATGAAGGGCTACCTCGGCCGTCCCGCGGAGACCGACGCGATGATCGACGCCGACGGCTGGCTGCACACCGGTGACATCGGGCAGGTGGACGCGGACGGCTGGCTGTACGTCGTCGACCGCGTCAAAGAGCTGATCAAGTACAAGGGCTACCAGGTCGCCCCGGCCGACCTCGAAGCGGTGCTGCTCGCCCACGAGGGCATCGCGGACGCCGCGGTGATCGGCGTCACCGACGCGGACGGCAACGAGATCCCCAAGGCGTACGTCGTGCGGCGGCACGGCGAGCAGGGGGCCCGGCTCACCGAGGACGACGTCATCACGTACGTTGCCGGACAGGTCGCCCCGTACAAGAAAGTACGGCGGGTGGAGTTCACGGACACCGTGCCACGCGCCGCCACCGGCAAGATCCTGCGGCGCGAACTGCGCGCCAGGGAAAGGAGTTCCACGGCCTCATGACCGATGCCACGCCGGACGCCTCGCCGGCTGCCGCGCCTTTGGTGCGGCACGCCCATGAGCGGGGCGTCACCACCCTCACCCTCGACTCCCCGCACAACCGCAACGCGCTGTCCCGGCGCCTGGTGACCGAACTCCACGCGGCGCTGGCGGCCGCGGCCGCCAGTGACGACACCCGGGCCGTGCTGCTCACGCACACGGGGACGACGTTCTGCGCGGGTGCCGACCTCGCGGAGGCGACGGAGGAGGCGGCCACCGGAACCGGCGCTTCCGCCTCCGGCCCGCCCGGCCTCGTCCGTCTCCTGCGCACCGTCATCGAACTCCCCAAGCCGGTCGTCGCCAAGGTCACCGGCCATGTACGGGCCGGCGGCCTCGGCCTTCTCGGCGCCTGCGACCTGTCCGTGGCGGGCCCCGGCGCCAGCTTCGCCTTCACCGAGGCTCGCCTCGGTCTCGCGCCCGCCGTCATCTCCATGCCGCTGCTGCCCCGTATGGACCCGCGGGCCGCCGCCCGCTACTACCTCACCGGCGAGCGTTTCGACGCCGCCGAGGCGGCCCGTACCGGCCTGGTGACGCTGGCCGCCGACGACCCGGACGCCGCCCTGGAACCGGTCCTCGCCGGCCTCCGCAAGGGCTCGCCCCAGGGCCTGGCGGCCTCCAAGGCCCTGGTCACCGCGGAGGTGCTGCGCGTCTTCGACCGGGACACGGCGGCGCTCGCCGCCACCTCGGCCCGCCTCTTCGCCTCCGACGAGGCCCGGGAGGGCATGACCGCCTTCCTCCAGCGCAGGGAACCGTCATGGGCACGGTGACGCCCGCGCGCAACCCCAGGGAACCGCAGCAGGAACGCAGCCGCGCCACCCGCCGCGCGCTCCTGGAGGCGGCCGTCTCCTGCCTCGCCGAACGCGGCTGGAGCGGCAGCACGGTCTCCGTCGTCGCGGAGCGGGCGGGCGTCTCGCGGGGGGCCGCCCAGCACCACTTCCGTACTCGGGAGGACCTGTTCACGGCGGCCGTCGAGCACGTCGCGGAGAAGCGCCAGGGGGCTCTCAAGGCCGTCGCGCACGATCTGCCGCCCGCCGGGTCCGCCGCCCGTACCCGCATCGTCGTCGAGGAGATCGTCAACCTCTACACGGGCCCCCTCTTCCGCGCCGCCCTGCACCTGTGGGTGGCCGCCTCCGACGAGGAGCAGCTCCGGGACCGGGTCACCGCTCTGGAGGCCCGCGTCGGCCGTGAGGCGCACCGTACGGCGGTCGGCCTCCTGGACGCGGACGAGTCGGTCGCCGGCGTCCGCGAGACCGTCCAGGGACTCCTCGACATGTCCCGGGGGCTCGGTCTCGCCACGCTCCTCACGGACGACAAGCCGCGCCGGGACCGCGTGGTGACGCAGTGGGCGCGCATTCTGGACACGGTGCTGAACGGGGACGGGCCGCCGTCGGGGGACGGCCGGCCGCCGTCGGGGGATGGTCAGCCGCCCTGGCCGGGCTGATCGTCGGCGTCCGCGTACGCGCCCAGACGGCGGGCCAGCGCGCGGACGAGGTCCCGCAGTTCCGTGGGGCGTTCGATGACGAACGGCCGGTCCAGCGCGGCCAGTACGGGCGGAATCCAGTCCAGCCGCTCGGCCCGGATACGGACGTGGACCCAGCCGGACCCGTCATCGGACCCGTCGCCGGACCCACCGTCCCACCCGCCGGCGGGCCCGGCCTCGGACAGCGCGGCGATCCCGGCCGGGAGCCGGTCGCGGAGGTGCCCGACGGTGGCCCGGACGCGCACCGACACGTCGTGGGTCCACGGCGTACGGGCGAGATGGTCGAGGACGGTCGCCGCCGGATCGAAACCGTCCGGGACGTCGAACGAACCGGTCAGCAGGCGGACCGAGGTGATCCGGTCCAGCCGGAAGATCCGCAACTCCCCGCCGTCCCGTCCTGCCCCGGTCAGGTACCACCGCCCGGAGTGCGCCACGAGCCCGTACGGCAGGACCGTACGGGCGCTGTCGTCGCCCGCGCGGTCGGTGTACGCGAACGCCACCGGCCGCTGCCCGCGTACGGCCTCGGCGAGTTCGAGCAGCACCGCCGCCCGCGGAGGCGCGGCGGGACGGGGACGGTCGGTGAAGTCGGCCGTCTCCAGCAGCGCTTCCAGCCGCCGCCGCAGGGTCACGGGCAGCACCCGCCGCACCTTCGCCGCGGCACTCTCGCCGGCCGCCGCGGAGGCCCCCGAGACGGCTCCCGGCCCGCCGCGCTGCCCGGAGAGGAGACCGAGCAGCACGGCCAGGGCTTCCTCGTCGGTGAGCATCAGCGGGGGCATGCGGTAGCCGGGGGCGAGCCGGTAGCCGCCGTAGCGGCCGCGCACCGCGTCGACGGGGATGTCGAGGTCCAGCAGGTGGGCTACGTAGCGGCGGACGGTGCGCTCGTCGACGCCGAGGCGGGCGGCGAGGTCGGGAACGGTACGGGTGCCGCCGCCCTGAAGGAGCTCCAGCAGGCCGAGCACCCGGGCGGTGGTCGAAGTGGTCACGTTCGCAAGTCTTGCGTCTATACCGGGCGGAAGCTGTCCGGTATTGCTCCTAGCGTGGGCGATGCCCGGCGACGCCCGTCGTTCCGGGCACCTCTCCCTCCCCGCCAGGAAGCAGCACCATGAACTTCGTCTCCCTCCGCGTGATCACCGACGACGTCGCCCGCCTCGTCGCGTTCTACGAGCGCGTCACCGGCGTCCCGGCAGCGTGGGCCACCCCCGAATTCGCCGAACTCGTGACGCCGGCGGGCACGCTGGCGATCGCCGGCAGCCGCACGGTGGCGCTGTTCGGCGAAGGAAGCGCGCGGGCCGCCGCCAACCACACGGTGATCACCGAGTTCCGCGTCGACGACGTCGACGCGGAACACCGGCGTCTGGCGTCCCACGGCTGCACGTTCGTCCAGGAGCCGACGACCATGCCCTGGGGCAACCGCTCGCTGCTCCTCCGGGACCCCGACGGCAACCTGGTCAATCTCTTCACGCCGGTCACCGAGGACGCCGTACGGCGCCAGGAGCGCCCGGCCCGTCACACGGGCAGCGTGTAGCCCTCCACCGACTCCGGCCCGCGCGGGCCGGGGCCGACGTACGTGGCCGACGGCCGGACCAGGCGGCCCGTGCGCTTCTGCTCAAGGATGTGCGCGCTCCAGCCCGCCGTGCGGGCACAGGTGAACATCGACGTGAACATGTGCGCCGGGACCTCCGCGAAGTCCAGCACGATCGCCGCCCAGAACTCCACGTTCGTCGCCAGGACCCGGTCCGGACGCCGGTTGTGCAGCTCCTCCAGGGCGGCCTTCTCCAGCGCCTCCGCCACCTCGAAGCGCGGCGCGCCCAGCTCACGGGCGGTGCGCCGCAGCACCCGGGCCCGCGGGTCCTCGGCCCGGTACACCCGGTGGCCGAAGCCCATCAGCCGCTCGCCGCGGTCCAGCGCCTGCTTCACGTACGCCGTCGCGTCCCCCGTCCGCTCGATCTCCTCGATCATGCCGAGGACCCGGGACGGCGCCCCGCCGTGCAGCGGCCCGGACATCGCGCCGACCGCGCCCGACAGCGCGGCCGCCACGTCGGCGCCGGTCGAGGCGATGACACGGGCCGTGAACGTGGACGCGTTCATGCCGTGCTCGGCCGCCGAGGTCCAGTAGGCGTCGACCGCCGCGACGTGCTTGGGGTCCGGCTCGCCGCGCCAGCGCTTCATGAAGCGCTCGACGATCGTGCCGGCCTTGTCGATCTCCTTCTGCGGCACCATCGGCAGCCCCTGCCCGCGCGCCGACTGCGCGACGTACGACAGCGCCATCACCGCCGCCCGCGCCAGCTCGTCGCGGGCGGTCTCCACGTCGGTGTCCAACAGCGGTTTCAGGCCCCACACCGGCGCGAGCATGGCCAGAGCGGACTGCACGTCCACCCGGATGTCACCCGAGTGGACGGGGATCGGGAACGGTTCGGCCGGCGGCAGCCCCGGGTTGAACGACCCGTCGACCAGCAGCCCCCACACGTTCCCGAAGGAGACCTTGCCGACCAGGTCCTCGATGTCGACGCCCCGGTAGCGCAGCGCGCCGCCCTCCTTGTCCGGTTCGGCGATCTCCGTCTCGAACGCGACGACTCCTTCGAGTCCGGGTACGAAGTCGGACATCAGGCGGCTCCTCAAGATGTGGACGACATGCGGCTCATGACCAAGATGCCGTGCGTGCGAGATCTGTCAGGTCAGGCTGGTCGGGTCGGGCGTTTCGGGTGGTTCGGGCCGGCGGTGCGGTGGACGCCGTCCGGAAGTCCGCCGCGGTGACCGGCCGGCGGACGGCCCCGGCGGGACCACCGGCTCCGCGGGCCGCTCCGGGCGTCGGACGACGGGTCCGGGCGCCGGTCCGGTTACGCGGCCGCCCCTGCGGCTCGCGGTCCGTCCCGGTCACTCCCGTCATGCCCCGCGCGGGCGTTGGTCACCCGACCGGCACCCGTGGCTTCCCGCCCGGAGCACGTCACTTCGATCACTTCAGGGCGGACACGATATCCCGCACCGCCCGTGCGCCACAGTGGCGCGCGGCACGATTTTGGCCGGTCCGGTACGTGCCGGGAAGGGTGAGATCCGGCACACCGGACGATTCGCTTAAGCGAGGGTTACGCCACGTCGACCAAGGGCAGACTTCCCTGCCACCCGGCTGCCCCAACCGGCCCTCATGCTGCAAGATGTGGCCGTGCACTCCGCCGACACGCCCACCCCGGACCCGCTCGATCCCTCCGCCATGCGGGCGCAGTACCGCGCCGAGGGACTCACCGAGGCAGAACTCGCCCCCGGCCCGTACGACCAGTTCGCTCGCTGGTTCAAGGAAGCGGCCACCAGCGGACTGCACGAACCGAACGCGATGATCGTCTCGACCGCCGACGCCGCGGGCCGCCCCAGCTCAAGGACCGTACTGCTCAAGCGGTTCGACGAGCACGGCTTTGTCTTCTTCACCAACTACGGCAGCCGCAAGGGCCGCGACCTGGCGGAGAACCCGCACGTCTCGCTGCTCTTCCCCTGGCACCCGCTGGCCCGGCAGGTCGTCGTGACCGGCACGGCCGCCCGCATCGGCCGCGACGAGACCGCCGCGTACTTCCGTACCCGCCCGCACGGCTCCCAGCTCGGCGCCTGGGCCAGCGACCAGTCCACGCCGGTCGCCTCCCGCGCCGAACTGGAACGCGCCTACGACGATCTGGCGGCCCGCTACCCCGAGGGCGAGCAGGTACCGGCGCCGCCGCACTGGGGCGGCGTACGGGTCGTCGCGGAGACCGTCGAGTTCTGGCAGGGCCGGGAGAACCGCCTGCACGACCGGCTGCGGTACGAGCGCGAGGGCGCGGGGGCGAGCTGGTCGGTCGTACGGCTGGCGCCCTGAGGGGCCGTACGGCTCGCGCCTGAGGGGCGGCGGGTACGGCCTACGTGCCCGCGCGCCGAGAAGCGGCGGGTGCCGCCTACGCGTCCGGGTCCGGAGACGCAGACGACCCGCGGGCTGCTTCCCCCGCGCCTGGGGCGCGAAGGGGCCGGTCGGACGAACCGGCAGCCCGCGGGTCGGGTGACTGCTTGGGATTGGCCGGCTGCACAGCTCTCTCCTGTGCTGGTCCGGCGCTGCACACTGAGTGCGACGACGGGCCGCTAGCCCGCAGCCACCTCACGCGTCCGGTGCGAAATCATCTGCCGAACCACCTCCCTTCTCGTGTGCCTCACACCCTAGGAACCGGTCCGGCGGCCGCACAACCGAATTTCGGCGGCAGGGATTTGAGGGATTTCCCCGAATGGGGTGTGGTCCGCGTCACGTTCCAGTTGAATGATCCGGCGTGCAGCACGTACGGCCGCGTTCGTAGGGGGTGCCAGTGGCTGCTTCGTCTTCGTCGTCCTCCTCCTCGTCCTCATCGTCGTCATCGTCATCGTCATCGTCATCGTCTTCTTCGTCGTCCTCGCCCTCGTCGCGCCGCTTCGCGCCCGTACCGCCCGGCGGGCAGGGCCGGGAAGCGGACCGGGACGGCCCGCCACCGGACGACGCGTGCGCGGACGGGTGCCCCGGAGCGGACCAGGACCCGCAGCCGGACAGCGACGACTCCGGCCTGCTCGCCGCCCTGCTGGACGGGATGGACGCCGCGCTGTGCGCCTTCGGCGCGGACGGCTCGGTCACCCACTGGAACCGCGAGGCGGAACGCATCCTCGGCTGGACGGCGGACGAGGCGGTCGGCCGCCAGGGACTGGCCGGCTGGGCGGTACGCAAGGAGGACGCCGACGAGGTGGAGGCCCGCCTGCTGGCGGCGACCCGCTCACCCGGGCGCCAGGTCCACGAGTTCGCGCTGCTGACCAAGGACGGGCGCCGCGTCCTGGTACGCACCCAGTCCTCCGCGGTGCTCGGGCCCGACGGCCGGGCGGCCGGCGTGTACTGCGCGTTCAGCGAGGTGCACACCCAGATCGACCTGGAACGGTCCATCGCGCTGAGCGAGGCGCTCTTCGTGGACGCCTCCTGGGCCGTGGTGCTGGTCGACGCCGACCTGCGGCCCGCGGTCGTCAACGCGCACGCCGCCCGCGCCCTGGGCATGGGCCGTACGGCCGTGCTCGGACGCCCGCTGGGCGACCTGCTGACCCAGGGCGTGGAGGAACTGGAGAGCGCCCTGACGCACGTCCTCGCCGAAGGCACCCCGCCCGCCGCCGCCGAACTGTGGGTGACCCTCCGGTCCGACGAGGCCGAACAGACCCGCCGGTGCTGGCGCAGCGGCTTCGTACGGCTGGCCTCGCCCCTCACGGAGGAACCCGTACCGCTCGGCGTGGGCTGGCTCTTCCAGGACGTCACGGACGCCAAGCGCACGGAACAGGAGAGCGCCCTGCTGCGCTTCCGCGCCCAGCAGCTGCACCGGGCGGGCCGGGCCGCGGGGGAGTGCGAGGACCCGACGGAGGCGGCGGCGGTCCACCTGGACTTCGCCCTCGCGGGGTTCGCCGACCACGGGCTGGTCGATGTGGTGCGGGGCGGGACCGGCGAGGACGGCGGCGCCGGTGAGGGGAGCGGCACCGGCGTCCCTCCGGAGAGCGCGCCCGCCCTGGTACGGGCCATCGCCTCACCTGCCGGCGCGCCCGGCCCCTCCGAGGCGGTCCCGCCGACCGGGATTCCGGTGGCCTACGGTGCGGGCCACCCGGCCGCGCTGGCGCTGGAACGGTGCGGCTCGGTACGGGCCGGCGCGGGCGCGGCCGTCGCGGAGGGCTGGGCCGCGGCCCGCAAGTGGCCGGACGGCACCGTGCACGGCCTGTGCGTGGTGCTGCGCAGCCGGGGGCGGACGCTGGGCGTGGTGACGTTCCTGCGCGGGCCCTCACGGCGGCCCTTCGACCGCGCGGACGCGGCGTACGCGGAGGACGTCGCCTCCCGGATCGCCGCGGCGCTGGATCTCGAGGGCGAGGTGGCGGGGGGCTGAGGGGTTGGTGGGGCCGGGGGTGCCTGGGGGCTGGTGGGGCCTGAGGGGCCGGCGGGGTCGGTGTTGGGCCGCCGTCCCCGCTTCCGTACCCCGTCCGCTACTGCCGGTAGTAGATCCGGTCCGCGTACTCCCGCATCACCCGGCCGTTCCAGTCGTGGCCGCCGTCCACGTTCCCGGAGCGCAGCAGCGGCGGGTCGATGCCGCGGTCGGCCAGGACGCCCGCGGCCGTCGCGACGACGGCCTGCATGACCGCGCTGGTGACGACCGTCGAGGCCGGGGCGAACGGCGCCTCGATGCCCGGCAGCGTCAACTCCGCGTCGCCCACCGGGATCTTGCTGTCCAGGACGATGTCGCAGTGGTCCCGCAGATATGTGCCGGAGACGTGCCGTGACCTGGTCTCCTCCGCGTACGCCACCGAGGTCAGCCCGATGACCTTCAGGCCCAGCGCCCGCGCGTTCATGGCCATCTCGACCGGCAGCGAGTTGCGGCCGGAGAGCGAGATGACGATCAGCACGTCACCGGCCTCCAGGGGGCTGGTGTCCAGGACAGCCCCGGCCAGTCCGTCCACCCGCTCCAGCGCGCTGCCGAGCGTCGCGGGCCGTACGTCGACGCCGACGACGCCCGGGACGGTGAGCAGGTTCATGAGGGCGAGGCCGCCGGCCCGGTAGACCGTGTCCTGCGCGGGGAGGGAGGAGTGCCCGGCGCCGAAGACGAAGACCCGGCCGCCGGCCTCGACGGTGTCGGCGATGAGCGTCCCGGCGGCGCCGATCCGCTCGTCCTCCTCGTCGCGCACCCGGCGCAGCAGGTCGATCGCGGCGTCGAAGTACTGCCCGGCCAACCGGTTGCTCTCGCCCATCGCCGCGGGGCCCCTCTCGTCGGTACTCATCGGTCTTGTACGTTGGTCCTCGTACGTTTGTCCTACGTTCTGACGCATCCGGCAGTACGAGCCGGCCGGGGTGCCGCGTGCCTGCCCTGGCGGGACGGCCGTGGCGCGGATCACGTTGCGGTCTGGACCAGTGCCCTGTCAATACGGTGTGCGCCACCGCTCGCGACCGGACGGACACCTTCCGGCCGCCGGGACGTCGCCCGGTTGCCGTCCCGCCGCGGGGCGGGTGCCGCCGTACCGGGGCTTCGGGAGGGTCCGGCCGGAGCGGACGCGGATCCGTTGTCAGTGGGATGCGTCAGAATTGAGTTCAGGGCCACCGCACGACACATCAAGGGGCACGCATGTCCGGACTGATCGACACCACGGAGATGTATCTCCGCACCATCCTTGAGCTGGAAGAGGAAGGTGTGGTCCCGATGCGCGCCCGGATCGCCGAGCGGCTCGAACAGAGCGGCCCGACGGTCAGCCAGACCGTGGCGCGCATGGAGCGGGACGGCCTGCTCACGGTCGCGGGCGACCGCCACCTGGAGCTGACCGAGGAGGGCCGCCGGCTGGCGACCCGCGTCATGCGCAAGCACCGGCTCGCCGAGTGCCTGCTCGTCGACATCATCGGACTGGAGTGGGAGCAGGTGCACGCCGAGGCGTGCCGCTGGGAGCACGTGATGAGCGAGGCGGTCGAGCGCCGCGTCCTGGAGCTGCTGCGGCATCCGACGGAGTCGCCGTACGGCAATCCGATCCCGGGTCTGGAGGAGCTGGGCGAGAAGGCCGAGGTCGACCCGTTCCTGGACGCCGGCATGGTGAGCCTGATGGACCTGGAGGCCGGCGCGGACGGCAAGACGGTCGTGGTGCGCCGGATCGGCGAGCCCATCCAGGCCGACGCCCAGCTCATGTACACGCTGCGGCGGGCCGGGGTGCAGCCGGGCGCGGTGGTCAGCGTGACCGAGTCATCCACGGGCGTCCTGGTCGGCAGCAGCGGCGAGGCGGCGGAGCTGGAATCCGAGATCGCCGCGCACGTCTTCGTCGCCAAGCGCTGACCTCCGTCCGCCCCCGCTCCGCCCGCCTGACCTGGCCCGACGGCCGCTCCGGAGTACTGCTCAACCGCTGTACCGACGGACGGAGTTGGCGGAACGCGAGCGGAGCGGCCGGTGGCGTGTCACGCTGGCGCTGAGCGTGTGCGCGAAGGCTTGCCGAGGGTCGCGCGGCGATGCCGTACGGACCCCTGCAGGCGTGCGCGCGCGACGACAGCGGGCTCATGACGTGTGGCGCCGGAGGCCCGGGGCGAGGCGGCTGGACGACGCACTGGGCGCGACCGCGCCTGCCGCCGCGGGCCCGGGTCGGGGAGGGGGCTCGGGTGAGGAGCGCTCCGCCGCGACCCCCGGTTCGGCCCCGGACGGTGCCCCTGGTCTCGAAGTGTCCGGTCTGGGAGCGCCTGACCCCGATGCGCCCGGTCCTGAAACGCCTGACCCCGATGCGCCCGGGCTTGAAGCGCCGGGTCACGATGCGCCCGGGCTTGAAATGCAGGGCTTTGCAGTGCCTGCCCCCGAAGCGCCCGGCCCCGGTGTGTCCGGCCTCGGAGCGCTTGATCGTCAGGTGCGCGAAAAGGTCGATGTGTGCGGCGACTTCGGGAAGTCGCGGGGGTGAAAGCGGCACTCCCGGGTGCTGCCGACCGGCCGGGGGCCGGGCCGCCCGCCGGCGGGCCGCCCGTCGGCGCCGCGGCGGCCGTGGCCCCGTGAACGACCAGGGCCCCGGCGCTGCGAGCAGCCGGGGCCCCGCCTCCCCACGTCCCCCCGCCAAGACCCGGAGCCCCGAGCTCTCAGGGTCTTTCCCCGTGGGCCCCCTTCCCGGTGGGGCCCGCCTCCCGCTACGTGTCTCCCCTCGGCGAGGACCGGCAATCCTTGGGTGTGGTCACCCGAACGAGGGTTATTGGGCGCAGGAACAGCGTATTCGAATAGGGGTTCGATAGTGTGGGGCTGCTCAAGGACCGAATGGGGGTGCCAGGGCTCGTGGTGCGGCGCATCGACGTGACGGGGACCGGCGGCGTCCGGCTCGCCGCCTGGGAGTTCACCGACCCGCCGAAGACCGGCCGGGGCGGGGAGGAGGGGGAGCGCGGCCCCGGTGTGCTGCTCCTCCACGGCCTCATGGGCCGGGCGTCGCACTGGGCCGAGACCGCCCGCTGGCTCGGCTCCCGCTGCCGCGCCGTCGGCCTGGACCAGCGCGGCCACGGCCGCAGCGAGAAGCCCCAGGACGGCCCGTACGACCGCGAGGCGTACATCGCTGACGCCATAGCCGCCATCGAGCAGCTCGGCCTGGCGCCCGCCGTCCTGATCGGCCACTCCATGGGCGCCCTGACGGCCTGGCAGGTGGCCGCCCGCCGGCCCGACCTCGTCAGCGCGCTGGTCGTCTGCGACATGCGGGCCTCCGCCCTGGGCGCGGCCTCGCAGCAGGAGTGGGCGGACTGGTTCGGCTCCTGGCCGGTCCCGTTCGCCACCCTCGCGGACGTACGCAAGTGGTTCGGCGAGGAGGACCCGACCCTGGAGCGGCCCCAGCCGGCCCGCGGCGAGTTCTTCGCCGAGATCATGGCCGAACGCGCGGACGGCTGGCGTCCGGTCTTCTCCCGCCATCAGATGCTCACCGCCCGCGAGACCTGGGTCCACGACGCCCATTGGGAGGACCTCGCACTGGTGCGGTGCCCCACGCTCGTGGTCCGCGGCCTGGACGGCGAACTGGGCCGCGCCGAGGCCCAGGAGATGGTCCGCGTCCTCCCGCACGGCGCCTACGCCGAAATCCCGGACGCCGGGCACTGGCTCCCCTGGGAGGCCCCCGAGGAGTGGCGAGGCGTACTGGGCCCCTTCCTGGAGTCCGTCCTCCCGCCCTGACCCCCCGTCACCGCCCGCGCCGGGTTTCCGTTCCCGCGCCCGTCCCTGCTCCCTCACCCACTCCCGCCCCTGCCGTCCCTCCCGCCCCATTTTCCGTGCCGGGCCCGCCGCGGTCTCGGTAGTGTCGGTGACCATGCGCCTTCTTGTGCTCGGTGGAACGTCCTTCGTGGGCCGCGCGATCGTCGAGGACGCCCTGCGTACCGGAGCCGAGGTGACCCTGTTCGGCCGGGGCCGCACCAACCCCGACCTGTTCCCCGGCCTGCCCCGGCTCATCGGCGACCGTGACACCGGCGACTACGCCGCCCTGCGCGAGGGCGGTTGGGACGCGGTCGTCGACGTCAGCGGTTACGTCCCGCGACACGTCGGACAGGCGATGGACGCCCTGGGTGACCGTGTCGGCCGGTACCTGTTCATCTCCAGCCACGCGGTCTACGAACGTACGGGCGTGGCCCCGGGGAGCGACGAGGACACCCCGCGCCGTCCGCCCGTACGCGACACCGAGGAGCTGAGCGAAGCCACGTACGGCCCGCTCAAAGTGGCCTGCGAGGACGATGTGACCGCCCGGTACGGGCCGCGGGCGACGATCGTACGGCCGGGCAAGGTGGCCGGACCGCACGACTCGATGGACACGTTCACGTACTGGGTACGCCGCGCCGCGCGCGGCGGCCGGGTGGCCCTGCCGGGCGACCCCGCGCAGCCGGTACAGGTCGTCGACTCGCGCGACCTGGCCCGCCTGGTGGTGCGGTTGCTCACCGACGACCGCCCCGGCGCCTTCCACGCGGTGGGCCCGGCCGAGCCGACGACACTCGGCGAACTGATCGAGTCCTGCGCACGGGCGGCGGGCACCGAGATCGACATCGTGCCGGTCCCTCCCGAGGGTGCGCCCCGGATGTTCCCGCTGGTCCGCGCGAGTTGGGCGACCCAGCAGCGCAGCGCGGCGCGCGCCCGGCAGGCGGGCATGCCCGCGACGCCACTGGAGGTGACGGCGGCCGACGTCCTGGCCTGGGACCGTGCCCGGGGCGAGCCCCCGCTCCGCCTCGGCTACACCCCCGAAGAAGAACAAGCCGCCCTCGCCGCCCTGCCCTCGACCCCGGCCCCGCCCGCCACGGCCTGAAGCCGGGGGTACCCCCACATCCGGGGCAGGCGCTGCGCACGCGCGGCACGATGGTGCCCCCGGCGCCACTACCGCGACCTCGTGGACCCGGATGTCAGACCCGGCTCGATCCGGTAGCGCAGCTCTTCGGCCTGCTGCCCGGCGCCTGCCACCGCCTTCATACGCTCCCGCGCATGAACTCCGCGTAGTCGGCCAGGAACGTCCCCTCGCGCGTGCGCAGCGATTCGAGGGGGCGTCACTCCTCTCATCGACGCCAGCGAACGTCAGCGTGACCTTCCGCTTTCCTTCCTCCGGGGTGAGTGCGCACAGGGCGTCGAAGCCCGGACGGTCCCCACGGCGCGGCGAACCCGCGATGCAGCGGGGAACACGTGGCGAGCGGCGACCCACCGTGCTCACACCGGCAGCGCGCTCCAGCGTTGCCTGAGTCGGGGGCGGGTCATCGTGAGGGGTCGAGTTCGCGTTGGACGTGGGCGGTCAGGGAGGTGTCGGTCAGCAGGGAGCCGTAGCCGGTGGCCGACCACAGGCTGTGCTCGTGCGGTACGTCGAAGTACGGGACGGGCCGGCCGGCCCGCTGGTCGGTGAGGGCGTCCGGCTCCCGGCGGGACCGGAGGTCCCGTATGCAGGTCGCGCAGGCGCCCACCTGGAAACGCTCGCCGTCGTCGGACGGGCGCCAGGGTATGCGCCGGGCCGCCGGGCCGTGCAGCGGGTGGAAGAAGCACAAGGGGAGCGGCGCCTTCGACCCGTCGAGGGCTGTGCGGCCCTCGTGGACGAGGGCGAAGACGCCTGCCAGGTCGGGGACTCCACTCGCCCGCTGCAAAAGTGCCTCGGCCGTGGCGCAGGACTCGCGGGCCCGACCCGTGGCCGCCGGGGCAGCCCGGTTGCCCTGCGCGTGCCCGGCCAGACGGGCGACTTCCTCAGCGGCACGCTCCCGTATCCCGGCCTCGTCGGCGCGGTGCACGGCGGCGAAGACCGCCCGGGGGATCGCCAACGGCTGTGCGAGGTCCCGCAGTCGCGAGCGGCGCCGGAGCAGGAGACCGACCGCCGCGACGAGCAGGAGCGGTCCGGCGGCGAGGAAGAGGAAGCGGAGAGGGGAGGCAGCCGTGGTGGTGGGGGAGGACAGGGCTGTGTGGAGGGCCGCTGTCGTGGTCGCGGACGTTCTTCCGGTCAGCCACATGCTTCCCCACCCCCGTTCACCGGCTGCGCCGGTGGCCGCGTCGACGGCCGTGGCGATGTCCGTGTCGACGCGTGTGTCGACGCGGCGATCATTTCGTCGCCGCGTTCCACGACGGTACCGGCCCGGCAAGTGCCGTGGGGAAGCCTGTGGACAACTTCGGACGGGCTGCGCCGACAGCGTCGGCGCAGCCCCGAGTCTCACCCCTTGCTGACCGCGCCCAGGATCTCCGGCAGGCGCCGCGCCACCAGCGGTGCCGCCACCCGCATGCCCAGGAGCGCGATGCCGACCCCGTACGCCGCTCCGACCGGCAGCAGCAGCCACAGCAGGCTGTGCAGGCCCGCCACGTGCAGCCAGATCAGCAGTCCGATCATCGGCGCGGCCAGTACGGCGCTCACCAGCATGCCGCCGAACAGGCTGAACCAGGCGATGGCGCCCTGGCCGGGGGCGACGTTCTTGTTGCTCTCGGCGGGAATCGAGTACGGGAACACCGCCGAGGCCATCGCGCCGGTCGCCACCAGGGCGCCGAGCAGGGCCAGCGACAGTCCGTAGACGTCGAAGAACGCCGACCACGGCCCGAGGAAGGCCGCCGCGCCGATCACGACCAGCGTCACGAACGGCACGCCGACCAGGGCCAGGCCCAGCCCGCGCGCCCGCAGTTCCAGGTAGGCGTCGCGGGGCGTGGAGATCGTCGAGGCGACCATCCAGAACGCCGAGGTGTCCTGCCCGAACTGGTTGTACATCTGCATGCCCAGCAGGGCCGGCGCCGAGAACGCCGTG
Source organism: Streptomyces sp. NPDC026394 (assembly GCF_055567735.1). Taxonomy (NCBI): domain Bacteria; kingdom Bacillati; phylum Actinomycetota; class Actinomycetes; order Kitasatosporales; family Streptomycetaceae; genus Streptomyces; species Streptomyces sp. NPDC026394. The sequence continues at coordinate 43,878 of NZ_JBVHPX010000013.1, read as the reverse complement.
TAGATGCTGCCGCCGCCCTGGATGGCGGAGATGAACGGGACGAGCAGGCCCACGGCGAACGCCATCGCCCACGACATCTTGGACTTCGGGTCACGCCACGCGTAACGCATCATCCGCAGGACGACGGTGCCCGTACGGCTCTCGGGCAGCAGCCGCTGCAGGCCGCCGCCCGAGGAGCGTTGCTTGCGCGCGCTGTCCTTCTCGACGGCCTGGAGGGTGGAGGAGTCGGGCGAGGTCATCAGCGTGGTCAGGGTGCGCTGCCACCACCACAGCAGCAGGCCGAGCGCCACGGCGGCCAGCGCCAGGCCCAGGACGGCACGCCCGTACGAGCCTTCGCTCGCCGCCTGGACCGCGTCGACGGCCGAGGCGGGCGGCACCCAGCGCAGGATGTCGGAGACGGGTTCCAGTGCGGACAGCCCGGCGCCCGAGCCGAACAGTTTCTGCGTGCCGACGTTCACGCCCTGTGCGCCGATGGCGACGAACAGGCCGCTCAGTACGGCGAGGTCGCGGCCCCGGCGGCTGGTCAGCAGCCGTACGTTGGCGGTGGCCACGGCGCGCGCCAGCGCCACGCACACCAGGACGACCAGGACGACGGCGAGGACACCGACGACCGCGGCGCCCGCAGTGTGCGCCAACATGATCGCCGAGCCGACGGCCACCGCCAGGGTGAAGACCGGGCCGATGCCGACCAGCGACGTGATCAGCAGCGAGACGATGAGCGGCCGGGGCCGCAGCGGCAGCATGACCAGCCGGGTCGGGTCGAGGGTCTCGTCGCCCGAGGGGAAGAACAGCGGCATCGCCGCCCAGCCCAGTGTCAGTACGGCGGCGAGCAGCACGCCGAGCGCGCCCGCGTGGTCGACGCCGCGCAGGGCGATCAGGCCGAGCAGGACACCTGCCGCACACAGCAGGGACATGACCAGCGACGCCACATAGGCGACGGTCCGGCCGGACGACTGGCGCAGGCCGTTGCGCAGCAGGGACAGCTTGAGCCGTACGAAGACCGGCGTCAGCGACGTCGCCGGGGCCGCGTGCGGGGCGCCGGGCGGCGCCCCGGCGGGTGTCGTGGAGGTGGCGGAGGTGCTCATCGGGCGGCCCCGCCGCCCAGCCAGTCCAGGTCCTGTCCGGCCGCGCGGCCGTTGGCACCGACCAGTTCGAGGAAGGCGTCCTGGAGGGACGGCGCGTCGCCGCGCACCTCGGCGGTCGGGCCGTCCGCCCGGATACGCCCGCCCGCCATCACCGCCACCCAGTCGCACAGCGACTCCACCAGCTCCATCACATGGCTGGAGAAGACGACGGTGGCCCCGGAGGAGGTGTAGCGCTCCAGTACGCCGCGGATGGTCTGCGCGGACACCGGGTCGACGCCCTCGAACGGCTCGTCCAGGAAGAGCACCTCCGGATTGTGCAGCAGCGCCGCCGCCAGCCCGATCTTCTTGCGCATACCGGTCGAGTAGTCGACGACGAGCTTGTTCTGCGCGCCGGCCAGGTCCAGTACCTGCAGAAGCTGGTCGGCGCGCTTGTCGACCTCCGCACCGGGCAGCCCCCGCAGCCGCCCGATGTACGCCAGGAGTTCGCGGCCGGACAGCCGCTCGAACAGGCGCAGCCCTTCGGGCAGTACGCCGATACGGGACTTCACCGCGACCGGGTCGTGCCACACGTCGTGGCCACCGATCTCCACCTGCCCGGCGTCCGGGCGCAGCAGGCCGGTCACCATCGAGAGGGTGGTGGTCTTGCCCGCGCCGTTCGGGCCGACCAGGCCGATGAACCGGCCCGCCGGCAGCGTGAGGTCGATCCCCGCCACGGCGATCTGTTCCCCGTACTTCTTCCACAGCCCTTGGATTCGCACGGCGGGCGGAACCGTACCGTCCGCCCGGATGGACGGACCGTCCGGTGGTGTGCGCGCCTTCGCCGTCTGGTCGATGTTCTCCGGTTCGTTGGCCACCGGCCTGCCCTTCGACGTCCCCGCGGGGGCTGGTCGTGCCCCCGTCCGTTCATCACACGATACGTGCGGGTGTGCGACGGGACCGGTACGTCCGAACGGCCGCGTGTGCGGCGTGGAGGGAGGGGCGCGCGGTTCTGTGCAGGGGCGTGCGCGGCGCGACAGGCGCCCGGCGCACACGCGCGGTGCACGGGGGCGGGGCGGCGGAGCGGCGGGTACGGCAGGCGCGCCCCGTACGGTTCCGCCGCTCCGTCCTCACCGTCCGCGTGCCGCCGCGGCCTCCCGCCCGCAGGCGTACGCCAGAGGGCTGATGAGTTCGTCCGCGTCCGGCAGCCACCGGTTGGCGGCGGTGGGCTCACGTACCCACTGCACCGCCCCGTGCGCCCCCACGCGCGTCGGCGGCGCGGCGACGTAGTCGCCCTCGCCCCGTGCGACCAGGTCCAGCGACGCGGGCGGCCAGCCCAGGTGGCGCACCAGGTCGGGCACCTTGACCGCGGCGCCGGGGAGGACGAAGAAGAGCATCCGGCGGCCCGGGGTGCGGGTCACCGGCCCGAGCGGCAGGTCCATCCGCTCCATCCGGGCCAGGGCCAGGCAGCCGGCCGTCTCGGGCACGTCGAGCGCCTCGAACGTACGGCCTGTCGGCAGCAGGATCGAGGCGCGCGGATTCCTGCTCCACAGGCGGCGGGCGGCCGTCGCGCTGCCCGTGGCGTGGCCGGCCCAGCCCGGTACGGCGGGGTGCGCGCCGGGCGCGGCGCAGTCGGCCGCGCCGCACGAGCAGCGCGGCACTTCGCCCTCGTCCTCCAGCCATGCGCCGGGCAAGACGTCCCAATGCCGCTCTTCCGCGTAACGCACCGCAGTTTCGATCAACAGCTCGCCACGCTGCTCGGGGACCTGAGAGGCTCCTGTGACTCCGATGGTGTCTTCCACGTGGTGGACAACTTTCCCCGTCACCAAGGGTTACGGCCGACATGTGCACCACCCCGGCGCATCGTTCCCGCACGTGGGGCGCATGGATGCATGGCTGGGGGCGCGTGCGGGGCAGCGCCGGGAGAACGGGTAGCCACCTGCGTGACGGGCGGAGAGGCCGCCCGGCGGCAGGCCGCGGCACAGCCGGCACGGACCCCGGAGCGAACGCCGGGACCGCACGGCGCGGCGGCGCCGCGAGCAGGACGCGGGTACCGCACGGCGTACCCCGGTTCGGCCGATTCCCCGGAACACCGTTCCACCGAACGTTCGGACGTCGAACACGGAACACCGAAGACCGCACACGGAACACGAAACACCGAACACGAAACACCGAACACGGAACACGAAACACCGACGACCGAACATCGAAGACCGGAGCAGCAGGAGCCGAGACCGTGAGGCAGTACCCGGGACCGGAGCGACAGGACGTGCCGGACACCGCAATCCGGCGGAGCGATCCGCCGGCCGGCCGACCCGATCGCCACAACCCGGAAATGTCAAGGCTTCGGCGGACATGACGCACATCCGAGATATCCCGGATATCCGGCATATGCGTGGGGAATTGGTCCACGGGTACGGCGTTCGCTGGTGAACGCGCAGCAGTAATCAGGGGGTGCAGTATGGCCGCCAGGCCACTCGTCGCGCGGCAGCCGAACGAACGGCTGCAGGCGCTCATCCAGGAAGCCGCCTGTTCCAACGCCGGACTCGCCCGCCGCGTCAACATGTGCGGCGCCGAACACGGCCTCGACCTGCGCTACGACAAGACCTCCGTCGCCCGCTGGCTGCGCGGCCAGCAGCCGCGCGGCCGGGCCCCCGCCATCATCGCGGAGGCGCTGGGCCGCAAACTCGGGCGGACGGTCACCATCGACGAGATCGGGATGGCCGACGGCAAGAACCTCGCGTCCGGTGTGGGCCTGCAGTTCTCGCCCACCGTCCTCGGTGCCATCGAGCAGGTCTGCGAGCTGTGGCGCAGCGACGTCGGCCGGCGCGACTTCCTGAGCGGCTCCACCGTGGCCGCCTCCGCGCTGGTCGAACCGAGCAGGGACTGGCTCATCACCAGTGCCGACCCGCAGGTCGCGCGCAACGCCGGGGCGCGGGTGGGCATCTCGGACGTCGAAGCCGTACGGGCCATGACCACGGCCCTGGGCGAGCTGGACCACCGCTACGGCAGCGGCCATGTCCGGCCGGTCGTCGTCCACTACCTCAACAGCGTCGTCTCCGGGCTGCTGGCCGGCTCGTACCGCGAGTCGGTCGGCCGCGAACTGTTCGCGTCGGTCGCCCGGCTGACGGAACTGGGCGGCTACATGGCCGTCGACACCGGCCAGCCGGGGCTGGCGCAGCGCTACTACATCCAGGCGCTACGGCTGGCGCAGGCGGCCGGCGACCGCGGGTACGGCGGCTACGTGCTGGCCGCCAGCATGAGCCACCTCGCCGCCTCGCTCGGAAACCCCCGGGAGATCGCGCAGCTCGCGAAGGCCGCGCAGGAAGGAGCGCGGGGACACGTCACGCCGCGTGCGGAGGCGATGTTCTTCGCGGCGGAGGCGCGCGGGCACGCGTTGATGGGTGACGCGCGCGCCTTCCAGGTCGTGGCGGGCCGGGCGGTGGGCGCCATGGAACGCGCCGTCGGCTCCTCCGGGGCCGGCGACGACCCGGTGTGGATCTCGCACTTCGACGAGGCGTACCTCGCCGACGAACTCGCGCACTGCCATCGTGACTTGGGCCAGGCGGGCGCGGCGCGCCAGCGCGCTCAGGAAGCGGTGGACGGGCACCCCGAAGGACGGGCGCGGCGGCGCGCCATCGGGCTGGTGCTGCTGGCCAGCGCGCAGGTGCAGCAGCGCGAGATCGAGCAGGCGTGCCACACGGGCACCCAGGCCATCGAGTTGCTGAGCGGGCTGCGGTCGAACCGCGGCGCGGAGTATCTGGAGGACTTCCAGTTGCGGCTGGAGCCGTACCGGGACGAGCCGGTGGTGCGGGAGTTCGGTGCCCGGCTGGAATTGCGGGCAGCCGCGTAGCGGATTCGCGGCCCGCGGCAGCCGGGGGAGGGCCTGTCGGCGCCCGGGCCGCCTCGTCCTTCTCCGCCGGGCGGACCGCGCAGGGTCCGCCCGGCGGGCCCTCCCGAACTGCCACAGGGGCCTCAGAAGGGCCTGGAAGGCCCTTGTGGGGCGTTAAGGGTGGGTGGTGACCAGGGGACATGGTCGAACGAGACTGCGACCCGGTAGCGTGAGCCGACGCTTCCGTAAGTCAGCAGATCGTAGGAGTCCCGGTGACGCAGAGCGGACAGGGCAACGACCCGCACTATCCTGCGGGCGAGCCCGCGCGAGAGGGCGTTGTGCTGCCCGCTCACGGTGATCCGTGGGTCCCCGGCCAGCAGGCCGCACCGCCCGCGGGCCAGCCTTGGGGGCAGCCCTGGGGGCCCGAGCAGCAGCAGACGCCGGGCGCGCAGCCGGTGCAGGGACAGCCGGTTCAAGGCCAGCCGGTGCAGGGACAGCCGGTTCAAGGCCAGCCGGTGCAGGGACAGCCGGTGCAGGGACAGTCGATACCGGGGCAGCCGGTTCAGGCTCCGCCGGTTGCGGGGCAATTGGGGCAGGGGCCCTCGTACGGCGGTCAGCAGGCGCCCGGTCAGCCGCACGGTCAGCAGCAGCCGCAGTACGGTCAGCAGCAGTCGCAGTACGGCCAGGAGCAACCGTCGCCGTACGGCCGGCAGCAGCCGCCTCCCGCCCAGCAGCAGCCGTACGGGCAGGAGCCTTTCGCCCAGTACCCGCCTGCCCAGCCGATGCCCCCGGCGCCCCAAGCTCCTTCAGGCCCTCCGACGCCGCCGCCCGCGCAGCCGCCGCAGCAGCAGCCGTTCCAGCAGCATGAGCCCCCGGGCGCCGCGCCTATGCCGCCGCCCGCGCAGCCCCCGCAGAACCCGGGGCAGCAGCCGGACCAGGGCCCTGCCCCGGACATGGAAGCGACCGCGCTGATGTCCCCGATGTCCGGAGTGTCCCCGCTCGGCCCGCAGCCCGGGGGCCAGCAGGGCCAGTCCGGCCACCCCGGCCAGCAGGGCCAGCCCATCCAGCAGGGCCACCCCGGCCACCCTGGACAGCAGCCCCGGCCCGGCCAACTCGTCCCCGCGACGCCGCAGGCCGGTGCGCCGATGCCGCCCGCCGCCGGTGACCCGGAGTCGACCGCGCTGCTGCGGCCCATCGGCGCACAGCAGCCGCAGCAGGGCCAGACAGGTGGCGGCACGCAGGGCGGGCAGCCCGGCCCGATGCCCGGTGCCGCGCCGATGCCGCCGGCGGCCGGCGGTCCTGCGGGCGGCCGTCCCGAGACGCCCGGTGAGTCCACCCGTACGCTGCGCGCGATCAAGCCGAACGGCCCGCGGCCCGACGCGGCCCGATCCGCCCAGCCCGCCCCATCCGCCCAGCCGGCGCCGCCCGGCGCCGACTCCGAGGCCACCCAGTTCCTACCGCCGATCGGTCCCGGCACTCCGCCGCCCGGCGCCCCCTTCGGCGCACAACCCGCAGGGCCGGCACACCCCGGCGCCCCCGGCGACCGCCCGACCCCGGCCGAGTTCGAGGGCCTCTTCCGTTCCGGCCCCGGTGGCGCCGCCCCGGCCGCAGCGCCGGGCGCTGTCCCGGACGCCACCGCGCAACTGCCCCGCTTCGACGAGCCGGAGCAGCAGCCGGGGCCGTACGGTCAGCAGCCCTTCGGCGGCCGCCCGCAGTTCGACCAGTACGCGCCGCAGGCGGACCACGGGCCGGACGGCGGCGGACGGCGTCGGCGTTTCGCGCCCGCCGCGATCATCGGTGTCGCCGTCGTGGCCCTGGCGGGCGCCGGGCTCGGCGTCGGCTGGGCGCTCAGCGGGGGCGGTGACGACGGGCCCGCCGAGAAGAAGCAGGAGTCCGGCGGTGCGTCCGGCGCCGCGAAGGACGAGGCGGACGGCAAGGACACCAAGCCGTCACCGTCCGCCGACCCGGTGGCAGCGCAGGCGAAGGGTCTCGACGCGCTGCTGAAGGACAGCAACAACAGCCGTGCCGCCGTGATCGGCGCGGTCAAGAACATCAAGTCGTGCGACAACCTCGACGCGGCGGCCAAGGACCTCCGGGACGCCGCGAAGCAGCGCAACGACCTGGTGAGCCGACTGGCCGCGCTCCCCGTCGACAAGCTGCCCGGCAGCGGTGAGCTGACCGCCTCGCTCAACGAGGCGTGGAAGTCCTCCGCCTCGGCCGACAACCACTACGCGGCCTGGGCCGGGCAGGTGAAGGGCAAGAAAGGCTGCCCCAAGGGCAAGGCCCGGGGCGGCAAGGAGCCCGCCCAGGGCAACGCGGACAGCGGCCGGGCCACGAAGGCCAAGCAGCAGGCGGCGAAGCTCTGGAACCCGATCGCGCAGAAGTACGGCCTGACGGAGCGCCGCCCGGAACAGCTCTGACGGGCGGCCCCCGGCCCGTCAGCGGCCGGCGCGGACCGGTCGGCCCCTCACGGACAGGCCGGCCCCTCACGGACCGGCCGGACCTTCACAACTTCCCCGACCTCCTCTCCAGGAACAGCAGCCACGCCAGGTACACGCCCCCGCCCACCCCCGTGATCACGCCCACCGGCAGGATGCCCGTACCGGAGACGCGCTGCGCCGACCAGTCGGCGAGGGTGACCAGGACGGCGCCCATCCAGGCGGCGGGCAGCACGTTGGGACCGGGGGAGCGGGTGAGGCGGCGGGCCAGTTGGGGTGCGGCGAGCGCGACGAAGGGGATCGGTCCGGCGGCGGCGACGGCGAGTGCCGTCAGGCCGGTGCCGGTGGCGAGGAGGGCCAGGCGGCTGCGTTCGGGGGCGACGCCGAGCGCGGCCGCGGTGTCGTCGCCCATCTCCAGCAGGGAGAGCCGCCGGGCCAGCGCCAGGACGGCGGGTGCCAGGGCGACGACGCCGAGGGCGGCCACGCTCACGTCGGGCCAGCCGCGGCCGTTGAGGCTGCCGATCATCCAGGTGGCGGCTTCGGCGGCCTTGCCGATGTCGGCCCGTACGTACAGGTAGCTGGTGAGCGAGCCGAGGACCGCCGAGCCGCCGATGCCGACGAGCACCAGGCGGTAGCCGTGCACGCCGCGCTTCCAGGCCAGCAGGTAGACGGCGGCGGCGGTGGCCAGTCCGCCGGCCACCGCGCCGAGGGCGATCTGCGCGGTGCCGGCCTCCAGGAGGATGACGGAGACGAGGGCGCCGGCCGAGGCGCCGCTGCCGAAGCCGATGACGTCGGGGCTGCCCAGCGGGTTGCGAGCCAGCGACTGGAAGACCGCGCCGCTCATGCCCATCGCGAATCCGGCCAGCAGCCCGTCCAGCACCCGGGGCAGCCGCAGGTCGACCACGACGAAGTCCGCGCCGGGCGGCCCGTCCCCGAAGAGGGTGGCGACGACTTCGCCGGGGCTGAGGCGGTAGCTGCCCATGCCCAGCGACAGGACGGCCACCAGGGTGCCGGTCAGCGCCAGTGCCGCGCAGACCAGCAGGGCGCGGCGGCCCAGCCGCAGGGACAGTCCGCCTCGGGTGCGCAGGACGGTGGGACGGGGCGTCGTGCGGCGCGCGGGGGAGGTGCGGGAGGTGCGTACGGCGGTCATAGCTGGGCCACCTTCCGGCGGCGGACGAGGTGGATGAAGAGCAGGCCGCCGAAGAACGCGGTGACGACCCCGACCTCGATCTCGGCCGGCGGCACCAGCACCCGGCCGATGATGTCCGACCCCAGGAGCAGGACCGGCGCGAAGACGGCGCAGTACGGGAACAGCCACCGGTTGTCGGGGCCGCAGAAAGCCCGTACCGCGTGCGGGATCATCAGGCCGATGAAACCGATCGGCCCGCACACGGCGGTCGCGGCGCCGGACAGCAGGGTGATGGCGACGATGGACAGCACCCGGGTGCGGCCCAGCCGGGCGCCGAGCGAGCGGGCGGTGTCCTCGCCCAGGGCGACCGCGTTCAGCGGGCGGGCCACCGCCAGCGCGAGGACGGCGCCGGCCAGCAGGAACGGCAGCGCGGTCAGCAGCAGGTCGCCGCGGCGGCCGGTGAGGGTGCCGATCGACCAGTGCCGCATGGTCTCCAGGGCACCCAGGTCCGTCAGTTGCAGGCCGTTGACGTAGCCGAAGAGGGCGGCGTTGACCGCGGTGCCCGCCAGGGCCAGCCGTACGGGGGTGGCTGCCCGGCTGCCGCCGAGGGCGTTGACCAGGACGGCCGCCACACCGGCGCCGGCCAGCGCGAACCACAGGTATCCGGTGAAGGAGGTGATGCCCAGCACGCTGATCGCGGTGACCACGGCGGCCGAGGCGCCCGCGTTGACTCCGAGGAGGCCGGGGTCGGCCAGCGGGTTGCGGGTGAGGGACTGCATCACGGCGCCGGCCAGGCCGAGGGCGGCGCCCGCCGCGACGCCCAGAGCGGTACGGGGCAGCCGCAGTTCCCGCACGATCCGGTCGTCGGCCGTCCCCGTCGACTCGAACAGGCCGTGCCACACCTGGTCGAGGGGGATGGCCTTGGCGCCCACGGCGATGCTCACCAGGACGACGACGGCCAGCAGCGCCAGTCCCAGCAGCAGCCCGCCGGCCCGCAGTACGCGGCGTCCCGCGGGCGGTGCGGGCTCGGCTTCCGGGGCGGGGGCTCCGGTGCGCGCCGCGGTCGCCGTCGTCGTCACGCCGCGCTGCCTTCCCGTTCGGCGGTCCGTTCGGCGGCCCGGACGGTTGCCCGATGACGTACGCACTCCTCGTACGACGGCAGCAGCCCCTGCCGCTCGGCCTCCTCCAGGGTGGGCGCGGCGGCGTCCTTGGCGGACAGCAGCGGGGTGACCCCGGCGGGCCAGTCGATGCCCAGGGCCGGGTCCAGCGGGTGGACGCCGTGTTCGCGCTGCGGCTGGTAGCCCGTGGAGCAGAGGTAGACCACGGTGGCGTCGTCGGACAGGGCCATGAAGGCGTGGCCGAGCCCTTCGGAGAGGTAGACCGCGCTGAGCCCGTCCTCGTCCAGCGGTACGGCCTCCCAGGCGCGGTAGGTGGGGGAGCCGGTCCGCAGGTCCACCACCACGTCCAGGACGGCACCGCGTACGCAGGTGACGTACTTGGCCTGGCCGGGCGGCACCTCGCTGAAGTGCACGCCGCGCAGCACACCGCGGCGGGAGACGGAGCAGTTGGCCTGCGCCAGTATCGGGGTGCGCCCGGTGGCGCCGGTGAACTCCGGCTGGGTGAACCACTCGTGGAAGGAGCCCCGGTCGTCCCGGTGGACGAGGGGTTCGCGGACCCAGGCTCCTTCGATGCTCAGCGGGCGCATGAGACGGCTCCTTCCAGTGCGGCGGTCACCCGGGTGAACTCGGCGGCGAGCGCGTCGCGCCAGTGCCGGGGCGCGGGCAGCCCGGCGGCGGCCCAGCGGTCGTGGCCCAGCACGCTCCAGGCGGGGCGGCGGGCGGGCCGGTTCAGGGTGGTGCTGTCGGTGGGCCGGACGTGGTCCGGGTCGGCTCCGGCCAGCCGGAAGACCTCGCGGGCCAGTCCGTACCAGGTGGTCGTGCCGCCGGTGGTGGCGTGGAAGACGCCGGGGCGGGCGGGCCCGCGCCCGAGGGCGAGCAGCCGCCCGGCGACGTCGCGGGCCGGAGTGGGCTGGCCGGTCTGGTCGTCCACGACGTCCACGGTGGCGCCGCGCACGGCGCGTTCGGCCATGGCGCGGACGAAGTTGCGGCCGTGGGCGCCGTAGAGCCAGGCGGTGCGGACGACGGTGCCGGTGTGCGGCAGTTCGGCCAGGACGGCCTGTTCCCCGGCGAGTTTGCTGCGGCCGTAGGCGGTGCGGGGCCCGGTCGGCGCGCCTTCGGTGTACGGGGTGGTGGCGTCGCCCGAGAAGACGTAGTCGGTGGACACGTGCAGCAGCCGGGTGCCGGTGCCGGCACAGGCGCGGGCCAGTCCGCGCACCGCGTCGGCGTTGATGCGGTGCGCCTGTTCCTCGTGGGTCTCGGCGCCGTCCACGTCGGTGTACGCGGCGCAGTTGACGACCACGGCCGGGCGGACGCGGCGCAGGGCGGACGCCACGGCGCGGGTGTCGGTGAGGTCCAGGGTCCGGCGGTCCAGGGGGAGCGCGCACACGCCTTCGGCGGCCAGCATGCGGGAGACCTCGCGGCCGAGCATGCCGCCCGCGCCGGTGATCAGCCAGCGGTTCACCGGGCGGCACCCCCCAGGGCAGGTGCGGCGGTGGTGCCGTCGGCCGGGGGCGCCCACCGTTCGGGACGGTCGCGGTACCAGGCGACGGTCTCGGCGAGTCCGTCGTCGAAGGAGCGCCGGGGGACGTAACCGAGTTCGGTACGGATCTTCGTCCAGTCCACGGAGTAGCGCCGGTCGTGGCCCTTGCGGTCGGTGACGTGGTCGACCCGGTCCCAGTCGGCGCCGCAGGCGGCGAGGAGGCGTTCGGTGAGGTCCTTGTTGCTGAGTTCGGTGCCGCCGCCGATGTTGTAGACCTCGCCGGGCCGACCGCCCTCCAGGACCAGGCGCAGCGCCCGGCAGTGGTCGTCGACGTGCAGCCAGTCGCGGACGTTGAGCCCGTCGCCGTACAGCGGGACGCGCCCGCCCGCCAGCAGGCGGCTGACGAACAGCGGGACGACCTTCTCGGGGTGCTGGTAGGGGCCGTAGTTGTTGGAGCAGCGGGTCACCGAGACGTCGAGGCCGTGGGTGCGGTGGTGGGCGAGGGCGAGCAGGTCGGAGCCGGCCTTGCTGGCGGAGTAGGGCGAGTTGGGCGCCAGGGGCTCGTGCTCGGTCCAGGAGCCTTCCGCGATCGAGCCGTACACCTCGTCGGTGGAGACGTGGACGAAGCGGGCGATGCGGTGGCGCACCGCGGATTCCAGGAGGACCTGGGTGCCCAGGACGTTGGTGGAGGCGAAGTCGGTGCCGCCCGCGATGGAGCGGTCCACGTGCGACTCGGCGGCGAAGTGCACCACCGCGTCGTGGTCGGCCAGCAGGTCGTCCACCAGTGGCCGGTCGCGGATGTCGCCGTGCACGAAGGTGTACCGCGGATCGTCCGCCACGGGCCGGAGGTTGGCGCGGTCGCCCGCGTAGGTCAGGGCGTCCAGCACGGTGACGACGTGCGGTCCGGTGCCGTCGCCGGGGCCTTCGGGGGTGAGCAGGGTGCGGACGAAGTGGGAGCCGATGAAACCGGCTCCGCCGGTGACGAGGATTCTCAAGGCGTCAGTCCAAGAAAAGGGAAAGGGGGCGGGGGCGCGCGGAGGGCCGGGGCTCAGGGCGCTATCTGCACCTGACTGTGGTCGCCGAGCACCAGGCGGTGCGCGCGGGGTGCGCGGGCGGCGCCGCTCATGCGGACCATGCGGCCGATGAGCGATCCCTCGATCCGGCCGGCGTTCTCGATGCGGGAGTCGCCCAGGACGATGGAGAACTCCACCTCGCTGCCGCTGATCAGGCATCCGTCGGCGACGGAGGTGGAGGGGCCGATGTAGGAGTCGCGGACGACGCTGCCCGCGCCGATGACGGCCGGTCCCACGATCCGGGACCGTACGACGCTGGCCCCGGCCTCGATGCGGACCCGGCCGACCAGTTCGCTGGCGTCGTCCACGTCGCCGAGGACGGCGGGCGGCAGGTCTTCCAGCACCGTGCGGTTGACCTCCAGCATGTCGGTGGCGTTGCCGGTGTCCTTCCAGTAGCCGGAGATGACCGTGGACTGGACGGTGCGGCCGGCGTCGACCAGCCACTGGAGGGCGTCGGTGATCTCCAGTTCGCCGCGCGCCGAGGGCTCGATGGCCCGTACGGCGTCGTGCACACCCGGCGTGAAGAGGTAGACGCCGACCAGCGCCAGGTCGCTGCGCGGGTTGCTCGGCTTCTCCTCCAGGCGCACGACGTCCCCTTCGGGGCTGAGCTCGGCGACGCCGAAGGCGCTGGGGTCGGGGACCTTGGTGAGCAGGATGCGGGCGTCGGGGCGGGTCTCGCGGAACTCGTCGACGAGTTCCGCGATGCCGCCGACGACGAAGTTGTCGCCCAGGTACATCACGAAGTCGTCGTCGCCGAGCCATTCGCGGGCGATCAGGACGGCGTGCGCCAGGCCGAGGGGCTGTTCCTGGGGGAGGTAGGTGACGCGGGCGCCGAAGCGAGAGCCGTCGCCCACGGCCGTACGGATCTCCGCCGCGGTGTCGCCGACGATGATGCCGATGTCGGTGACGCCCGCTGCGACCAGGGACTCGATGCCGTAGAAGAGCACCGGCTTGTTGGCGACGGGGACGAGCTGCTTGGCGGCGGTGTGGGTGATGGGCCGCAGCCTGCTGCCGGTGCCTCCGGAGAGGACAAGTGCCTTCATGAGCGGGTCATCCTTGGGTGAGGGGGGGCGGGTTCGGCGGCGGTCGCGTGGTGGTGCCACAGCCGGGCGTACAGGCCGTCGGCGTCGAGGAGCTGCTGGTGGGAGCCCTGCTCGGCGATCCGTCCGGCGTCCAGGACGACGATCCGGTCGGCCCGTGCGGCGGTGGCCAGGCGGTGGGCGACCAGGACGGTGGTGCGGCCGTCGGCGAGCCGGTCCCCGGCGTCCAGCACGGTGCGTTCGGTGGCCGGGTCGAGGGCGGCGGTGGCCTCGTCGAGCAGCAGCAGGCCGGGGTCGACGAGGTGGGCGCGGGCCAGTGCGACGAGCTGGCGCTGGCCCGCGGACAGGCGCTGGCCGCGTTCGCCGACGGGCTGGCGGAAGCCGTACGGCTGGGCGGCGACCGCGGGCAGCGCGCCCACGGCGCGCACGGCCGCCTCGACCTCCTGGTCGGTGGCGTCGGGCCGTCCGTAGCGGACGTTGTCGGCGATGTCGCCGGTGAACAGGTGGGCTTCCTGGGGGACGACGCCCAGCAGCCGCCGGTAGGCGGGCGGGTCGTAGGCACGGACGTCCACCCCGTCCACCAGCACCTGTCCCTCGGTCGCGTCGTGGAAGCGGGCGAGCAGCTTGACGACGGTGGACTTGCCGGCGCCGGTCGCGCCGACGAGCGCGACCGTCTCGCCGGGCTCGATGCGCAGGCTGACCCGGTCGAGCGACGCCCGCTCGGCCCCCGGGTATCGGAGGGTTACGTCGCGCAGTTCGATCGGGCCGCGCAGCCGGTCCGGTACGGGCGCGGGGTCGGCGGCGGATCGTACGGACGGCTCGACGCGCAGCAGTTCCATCGTGCGGCGCAGGCCGACGGACGCCTGCTGGTAGCTGTCGAAGGCGAGCGAGAGCTGCTGGATCGGCGAGAAGAACATGCCGAGGAAGAGGGTGAAGGCGACCAGCACGCCGGGGCTGAGGCCGCCGTCCGCGACCCGGTACGCGCCGAACAGCAGGACGGTGGCCTTGGCGAGTTCGGCGGTGAGGTTGACGCAGGGGAAGTACACGGCGGCGTAGCGCTGGGCGCGCAGCCGGGCGGCGCGATAGCTCTCGGAGAGCTTGCCGAACGCCTCGGCGGTCCGGCCCTCACGGCTCTGGGACTGGGCGACGCGCAGGCCCGAGACGTTCTCCTGGAGGCTGGAGTTGACCTCGCCGACGCGCTTGCGGGCATCGGTGTACGCGGTGGAGGACAGCCGCCAGAAGACGGCGGTGGCGACGGCGATCAGGGGGACGAGGGCGAGCGCGGTCAGGGCCAGCGGCAGGTCGACGGCGAGCATCGCCAGCACCGCGCCGCACAGGGTGGCCAGCGCGGCCACCGAGGTCAGCAGGTGGGTCTGGAGGAAGGCGGAGAGCGCGTCGATGTCGTTGACCATGGCGGTCATGATCTGGCCGCCGCGTTCGCGTTCGTAGAAGTCCAGGCCGAGCCGCTGGAGGTGGGCGAAGGTTTTCACCCGTAGCCCGTACAGCACCCGTTCCCCGGCCCGCCGGGTGATGCGCGCCTGGAGGGAGAGCACACCCCAGCCGAGGGCGACGACGAGCAGGGCGGTCAGGACGGTCGTGGCGAGCGCGCCGCCGTCGCCCGTGCCGACCCCGGCGTCCAGACCGTGCCGGACGAGGAGGGGCAGGGCGAGGGAGGCGAGGGAGTCGGCGACGACGAGCAGCAGGCCGAGGAGCAGGGCGGTGCGTACGGGGGCGAGCAGCCGCCGGAAGCGGGCGTCGGGGTCGGGGGCGCGCAGCCGGGCCTCGTCCAGGCGCGGGTCCTCGGTGGTCTCCTCGGCCGTGCTCCGGTCCGCGTCGGCGGGGGGCTCGGGCCAGAGGTCCGGGGTGACGCCCCGGTCGCCGGTGTGCGGGTCGGCGGTGACGCGTACGTCGAGGGAGTCGCCGGGCCCGGCCAGAAGCTCGCGGAACAGCGGGCAGCGTGCGGTCAGTTCGTCCTGGGTGCCGGTGTCCACCACGCGGCCGTCGTCCAGGACGGCGATGCGGTCGGCGAGCTGGAGGGTGGAGCGGCGGTGTGCGATCAGCAGGGTCGTACGGTCGCCGGTGACGGCGCGCAGGGTGCGGTGGATGGCGGCCTCGGTGCCGGCGTCCACGGCGGAGGTGGCGTCGTCCAGGACGAGTACCCGCGGGTCGGCCAGCAGGGCGCGGGCCAGCACCACGCGCTGCCGTTGCCCGCCGGAGAGCGTCAGTCCGCGCTCGCCGACCTCGGTGGCGTAGCCGTCGGGCAGCGCGGCGATGAACTCGTGTGCCTCGGCGGCCTCGGCGGCGGCCCTGACCTGCTCGTCCGTGGCGTCCGGACGGCCGTAGGCGATGTTGTCGCGGACCGAGCAGGAGAACAGGAACGGTTCTTCGAAGACCACACCGATGGTGGCGCGGAGGCCGGCGAGGGACAGTTCGCGGATGTCGGCGGCCGCACCGGGCGGGCCGACGTGCACGGAGCCGGCCTGCGGGTCGTAGAAGCGGGGGAGCAGCAGGGAGACGGTGGATTTTCCGGAGCCCGACGGGCCGACCAGGGCGAGTGTCTCGCCGGGCCGTACGGTCAGGGACGTGCCGTCGAGGACGGGGTCGCTGGGCGCGTATCCGAAGCGCACGTCGCGCAGTTCCAGGCCGACGGGGCCGTCGGGCAGGGCGACGGGGTTTTCCGGTTCGGTGATCTCCGGCCGGGCGTCGATGAGTTCGTTGACGCGTTCGGCGGCGGCGCGCGCCTGCTGGGCGGTGACCAGGAAGCTGGCGAACAGCCGGGCGGGCCCGGCCAGCAGCGCCATGTAGGCGGCGAAGGCGAGGAAGGTGCCCAGTCCGATGGTGCCGCGCAGCGCCAGCCAGCCGCCGAGGGCGAGGACACCGACCTGGCCGAGCGCGGGCAGCGCGGCGAGGGTGGCGGTGGCGCCGGCCTGGATGCGCGCCACGCGCATCCGCCGTCCGAACAGGCCGCGGGCGGCGCGTGCCAGCCGGTCGGTCTCACGGTCCTCCTGGCCGAAGCCCTTGACCACCCGTACGCCGGTGACGGCCTCCTCGACCTGCTCGGCGACCTGGGCGGCGCCGGCCTGTGCCGCGCGGGTGGCGGGGACGAGCCGGGCGCGGCTGCGGGCGGCGGCCCACGCGGTGGCGGGCACCACGGTCAGCGCGACGAGGGCGAGCGGGGCGCACAGCCAGAGCATCGCGCCGACGGCGACGAGGAAGAGGGCCGAGGTGCCGAGCGGGATCGGCAGCATCCCGAGCATGATCTGCACCTGGGTCAGGTCACTGTTGGCGCGGGAGACCACCTGGCCGGTGCGGAGCGCGTCCTGTTTGACGCCGTCCAGGCGCTGGAGGGAGTCGAACACCTGGGTGCGCAGCCGGTGCTGGACACCGAGGGCGAGTTTTCCGGCGGCGTAGCGGCGGGTGAACTCGGCGCCGAACTGGACGAGCGCCAGGCCCGCCATCGCGGCGGCGAGCCAGCCGATGCGGCCGGTGCGACCTGCCACGGCGTCGTCGACGCCGAGCCGGGCCAGCAGCGGTCCGACCGCTTCAAGTCCCGTGCCGAACACGGAACTCACGGCGACCGCGAGGAGGAGTCGGGGATGGTGCCGGCACGCGGCGCCGAGCCTGCGTATCCAGCCGGGGGACGTTGTTGACCTGCTGAGCACGTGGTTAGCTTAGGCTTGCCTAAGTGCTTGGTCGTCACTCGGAGTGTGTGACCTGGCACACATGCACTCGCGACCCACCCGTTTCAGTCGTCCCGCCGTACCACCCGTGACCCGAGAGCGTCTTGACGGACCGTCGGGGAAGAAAGCAGGTAGTTCGATGCGTGTCCTGTTCGCCGGGCCCCCCTTCTTCGGGCTGCTCTACCCGATGGTCCCGCTGGCCCAGGCGTTCCGCGCCGCGGGCCACGACGTCCTCGTCGCCACCTGCGGACGGGCCGTCGGCCACACCGTCTCCGCCGGGCTGCCGGCCGTCGACTGCGCGCCCGGCATCGACCCCGACGCCCTGTACGCGGCCATGGAGAAGGGCCGCCAGGGCAAGCCCCCGGCCCCGGGCGAGCAGCGCACCACCCCCAAGGGCAAGGGCTTCTCCTTCTTCAGCGAGGAGATGGCGGACACCATGGTCGACATCGCCCGTCAGTGGCGGCCCGACCTCGTCGTGCACACCCCCAACGGCGTCGTCGGCCAGCTCGTGGCCGCCGCCCTCGGCATCCCCTCGGTCGTGCACGCGGTCGGATTCGGCCACACCGGACGGCACGTCGCGATGATGAACGACGCCCTCGCCGACGGGTACGCCCGGCACGGCCTCACCGGCCCCGGCCCGGTCGCCGCCTGGCTCGACGTCACCCCGCCCGCCATGAGCGTCACCGCCGAACCGCACCGCCGCTACCTGCGCTACGTCCCGTACAACGGCGGCGGAGCGCTCCCGCGCTGGCTCTTCGAGGACCGCAAACGCCCCCGGATCGCGGTCACCCTCGGCACGGTCCGCCCGGTCGTGGACGGTGTCTCGCCCGTCGAGTGGGTCGTGGACGCCGCCCGCGTCACCGACGCCGAGTTCGTCCTCGCCCTCGGCGGCGCCGACCTGTCCGCGCTCGGCCCGCTCCCCGACAACGTCCGCCCCGTGGCGTGGACACCCCTGGGCGCGCTGCTCGCGGGCAGTGACGCCACCATCCACCACGGCGGCGCGGGCACCACCCTGACCGCCCTGGACTCCGGCCTGCCGCAGCTCGTCCTCGGCGAGGGCGCCGACCGGCCGGCCAACGCGGCGGCGGTCCGGCGGCGCGGGTGCGGTCTGGTGCCGGAGGACCCGGCCGCCCTCGCCGGGCCCGACCGCCCCGGGCGCGAACTGGTCCGCCGGCTCCTTGAGGACGAAGCGCTGGCCACCGCTGCCGGGGAGACGGCCGAGGAGATGGCCGTCATGCCCAGCCCTGCCGACGTCGTACCCCGGCTCGTCGAACTGGCCCTCTCCCAGGGAGTGAACAGATGACCCACGCGGACGGCATCCCAGCGACCGCCCGCACCGCCCCGGCAGTCCCCGCCGGGCCGCCCCGTACCCCCCGGCCCCACCCGGCCGAGACCACGGACAGCCCGCGGGTACGGCGCCTGGCCGCCGAGCTGGCCGCGGCCGGGTCGGCACAGGCCCGTGCCGCGGTGCTGGACCGGTTCTGGGACGAGGTGAAAGCCCGCGGCACGCCACTGGCCGAACCGCTCGACGCCGACCCCGACCACCGCGCCGTCACCTTCCTGTGGCGCGGCGACCCCGCGACCCGCCAGGTGCTGCTGATGGTCAACCGGCTGATGGACCGCTCCGACCTGGCCGCCAGCCTGATGCGCCACCTGCCCGGTACGGACGTGTGGCACCTGACCTACCGTCTGCGCGGCGACCACCGCGGCTCGTACCGCATCGCCCCCGACACCGAGGGCCGGGCGCCGGACGACCTCGGCGCGCTGGCCGCCACCGGTGTCGGCGACCCCCTCAACCCCCGCACGATAGCCACCCGCTGGCACGGTCCGCCCGGCTCCGTCTTCGAACTCACGCACGCCCCGCCCCGCCCGTGGACCCGCCCCGCGGGGCCCGGCGCCCCGCGCGGCACGGTACGGCGCCACCAGGTGACCAGCGCCGCGCTCGGCACGGAACGCGAGGTGTGGGTGTACGAGCCGTCGGCGCCCGGCGCGGGCCCCGGCGGGCGCACCGACACCCTCGTCCTGCTCGACGGCGACATGTGGTTCGGCCAACTGCACCTGGAGGACGCGCTCGACGGCCTCGTCGCCGACGGCGCGATCCCGCCGCTGACCGTGCTCGCCCCGCACGCCGTCGACAACGCCACCCGCGCCCGGGAACTCGGCGGCCACCCGGAGTACGTCACCTTCCTCGCCGAAGAGCTGCTGCCCTGGGCCGCCGGCCGGTTGCCGGTCGGCACGGATCCGGCGCGCACGGTCGTCGCCGGGCAGAGCCTGGGCGGACTCACCGCCCTGTACGCGGGGCACACGGCGCCGAAGCGTTTCGGCAACGTCCTGGCCCAGTCCCCCTCCCTGTGGTGGCGGCCCCCGGGCGAACCGGCCGAGGAGACCGCGTGGATCACCCGCCGCTACGCCGCGGGCGCACCGCGCGGCCTGCGGCTGCACCTGGAGGCCGGGCTGCACGAGTGGGGCATGCTCGAACAGACCCGTGACCTGCGCCAGAAGCTCCGCGCCGACGGTCACACCGTCACCGGCTCCGACTACAACGGCGGCCACGACTACGCCTGTTGGGCCGTCGGCCTGGCCCAGGGGCTGATCGCCCTGCTCGGCCCCGGCACGCCACCCGGCCGACGGGACACCGCCGCGCCCCCGGCCACCGGCACCCGCTGACCTCCCCCGAACTTTTCCGCACACCCGAGGAGCATTTCCGATGCGTTACCGCCGATCCGCCGCCCTGCTCACCGTCGCCCTGGCCGGCGCCCTGACCCTCGCCGGCTGCGGGGACGGCGACTCCGGCGGCAAGGACGGCGCCGACACCAAGGCGGGCGGCTCCGGCACCCGTACCGTCACCGACGCCAACGGCAAGAAGGTGGAGGTGCCCGCCGCCCCGAAGAAGGTGGTCACGCTCAGCGAACCCACCCTCGACGCCGCCCTCGCCCTCGGCGCCCACCCGATCGGCGCCACCAGCGGCCGCGGCCAGTCCGGCGTGGCCGGCTACCTCGCGCCGAAGGCGAAGTCCGCCGAGATCGTCGCCAACGTCGCCGAACCCGACCTGGACAAGCTCGCCGCCCTGCGCCCCGACCTGATCCTGCTCGACGAGACGGTGGGCGCCAAGCGCGTCCAGGACAAGCTCGGCCGGATCGCGCCCACCGTGCTCACCGCCAAGCTCAACGCCCCCTGGCGGGACGCCTTCACCGCGACCGCCGACGCCCTCGGCAAGAAGGCCGACGGCCAGAAGTGGCTGGACGCCTTCGACGCGCGCCTGAAGACCGTGAAGAACGGGCTCGGGGACAACGCCGGGGCCGTCACCAGCGTCATCCGCTGGCAGAACGGCGCGCCCTCGGTCGTCGGCAAGGGCAAGGGCCACGTCGGCGACACTCTCGCCGCGCTCGGCCTGAAGCGGCCCCAGGGCCAGCAGGGCGAGAGCTCCGGCCACAGCGAGCCGGTGAGCCTGGAGCGCCTGGAGACCATCGACGGCGACTGGCTGTTCCTCGGCGCGCTCGGCGACCGGGCCGCGGGGGAGAAGGGACTGAAGGAGGCCACGGCCGTACCGAACTTCGGCAAGCTCAAGGCCGTCGAGAAGCACCACGTCGTAGTGATCGACGGTTCGGCGTGGAACAGCTCGGGCGGCCCGCTCGCCGCCGAGGCGGTCCTCACGGACGTCGAGAAGGCCCTGACGAAGAAGAGCTGAGCGGGTGGCCGTACGGGCGGGCGGCGGGGGCGCGCCGGCCGGTGCCCCTGAGCGGGGCGCGTCGGCCGGTGCCCCTGAGCGGGGCGCGTCGGACGTGCCTCAGCGGCATGTGACGGACGCGCCTCAGCGGGGCGCGCCGGATGTCCCTCAGCGGGCGGCTACGGACGCTCCTCAGACGTCCGCCCGCGGCTTCTCCAGTGTCCCGGCGACGTTCACGAAGCCCTCCTTCGCCGCCACGAGCTGCCCTTCCCGTACGACCTGGTAGGTCACCAGCGCGTTCACGGTGCGCGGGAAGTCCTGCACCGCGAGCATGTCCTCGGAGCGCCAGCGCAGCTTCGGCGTCAGCCCGCCCGTGTCCACGGCCTGTCCGCCGCGGTCCAGGGCCTGCTGCACGGTGTGGGCCGTGATGTCCTCGACGCCTTCCTTGCCCAGCCGTTCCACGATCGCGCGCAGCACGGTGTAGGCGATCCACGTCGTCTGGACGCCCGGGTCGGCGGGGTCGATGCGGTTGTCGCCGAAGGCGTGGTCGTGGATGACCTTGCGCATCGGGTTCCAGCGCGGGTCGCTCGCGACGGGGTACCAGCCCGTCAGGTACGCGCCCTCCAGCGGCCCGGCCCGGCCGCCCGTACGGTCCACCAGCGCCTGGCCGGCACTGCCCAGCACCGAGGCGATCCGTACCTTCGAGCCGTCGGGCTGGAGCCGGCGGAAGGAGTCGAAGAACGTGTCGGTGCGCTCGCCGAGGGCGGCCGTCACACAGCCGCCGGCGGCCTTGGCGCCGCCCGCCGCGCCCGTTCCGGCCGTGCCGGCGCCGACGCCGTCCAGCGCGCGCCGTGCCGCGTCGGCGTAGTCGGTGCCGTCCTCGGGCGCGCGGACGTCCTTCGCGGCGGCGCGGCTGCCGTCGGCCAGGCCCGCGCTGAGCAGGGCCGGCATCTGGTCGCCCTGGATGGTGTCCGGGCGCACCAGCGAGACCCGTTCGCAGACGCTCGCGAGCTGCCGTCCGTTGCCCGCCAGGAGGGCCGCCTGGCCGCCGTTGACCGGATACGACAGCGGACTGGCGAACTCCTCGTCGGAGACGCCGTAGCCGCCGAGGTAGGGGATGCCGTTCCGCTCCAGGGGCGAGATGAACGAGCGGCCGAACTGGCTGTACGAGCCGACGACCGCGACCGCCTTGGCCTCGACCGCCCGCTGCGCGCAGCCCGCGGCGGCCACCGAGTCGTTGTGGTCGTTGCAGGTGACGACCTTCAGCGGGTGACCGCCGAGGCCGCCCCGGGAGTTGACCCAGCGGGCGTACGCCTCGGCCATCGCGGGCATGCCCGGCATGTTGGTCGCCTTGGTGTCCACCGGGGCCCACGTCATGACGGTGAGCGGCTCCTTCTCCCCGGAGCCTCCCGGGGCGCCGGGGAGGGAGCCGCAGGCCGAGAGCAGTGACGCCAGGACCGCCGTGCAGGCCGTCGCGGCGGTGGCTGCCGCGAGGGCGCGGGGGAAGGGGCGGGGGGAGGAGGGGCGTCGCCGTCCGGTCATGTGCACGGAGCATTCCGCTTCGCCCGGAACGTGTGAGTGACGCCGGAGCAACGGGTGGTGACGGCGCGGTGAACTCCGGGGGGCCGCCAGTGATCATCGGCGGAGAACGTACGATCGAATACTGTGCAAGGTTCGGAGAAGTCTTCCCGTCGCGGCCGTCGCTCGACCACCATGGGCGCCATGCCGCTGACCGACATGCCGTGGTGGCGCTGGCGCAGCAATGTGCGCTCCGCGCTGCACATGCTTTCCGACCCCGTCTTCCAGCGGGAGACCTGGCTGGCCGGTCTCCCGGGGTACGGGGACGTCACCGACGCCGTCTACCGGCTCGTCGAGGACACCTGGCTGGACAACTGGTCCGCCGAGAAGTACGTCGGCACGATCTTCCGCGACTCCCAGGAGGCGTCGCTGGTCGACGTCGCCGTCCTGCGGGTGCTGCGCATCATGCACCAGGTCGGCCCGGACGCCCCGGTGACCGCCTACCTGGAGCACCACGGCTGGCCGGAGGCGGTACGGGCCGCGCGCGACGCGCACGTACGGATGGCGGTGGCGGACGGCGAGGACCCGGACGCGCCGCCGCACTCGCTGGAGGTCCTGGCCATCATGACGCGGGGGCAGGGCGCCCCGGCCTGAGGACGCGGCGCGGGACCCCGCGGCCGAGAGGTTTCGTCCGCTCCCGCCCCCGCCGTCCGTCCCGCCGTGGGACGGACCACGGCCGGGAATGTGCGACCCTATGAGGTCATGAGCGACTCGCAGCCCAGTACCCCCGACCAGTACGTCCTCACCCTCTCCTGCCCGGACAAGCAGGGCATCGTGCACGCGGTGTCCAGCTACCTGTTCATGACCGGTTGCAACATCGAGGACAGCCAGCAGTTCGGGGACCACGACACCGGGCTCTTCTTCATGCGGGTCCACTTCAGCGCGGACGCCACGGTCAGCGTGGAGAAGCTGCGCGCCAGCTTCGCCGCGGTCGGCGACTCCTTCCAGATGGACTGGCAGATCCACCGCGCCGACGAGAAGATGCGCATCGTCCTGATGGTGTCCAAGTTCGGGCACTGCCTCAACGACCTGCTCTTCCGCTCCCGGATCGGCGCGCTGCCGGTCGAGATCGCGGCCGTGGTCTCCAACCACACCGACTTCGCCGAGCTGGCCGGCTCGTACGGCATCCCCTTCCACCACATCCCGGTGACCAAGGACACCAAGGCCGCCGCCGAGGCGCGGTTGCTGGAGCTGGTGCGCGAGGAGAACGTCGAGCTGGTCGTGCTGGCCCGCTACATGCAGGTGCTCTCCGACGACCTGTGCAAGGCGCTGTCCGGGCGGATCATCAACATCCACCACTCCTTCCTGCCGAGCTTCAAGGGCGCCAAGCCCTACCACCAGGCGCACGCGCGCGGCGTGAAGCTCATCGGGGCCACCGCGCACTACGTGACGGCCGACCTCGACGAGGGCCCGATCATCGAGCAGGAGGTCGAGCGCGTCGGTCACGGCGTCACGCCGGACCAGCTCGTGGCGGTCGGCCGGGATGTGGAGTGCCAGGCCCTGGCGCGCGCCGTGCAGTGGCACAGCGAGCGCCGCGTCCTGCTCAACGGCTCGCGCACGGTCGTCTTCGCGTAGCGACCGCTGCCCGTGCCCCCGGCGGGGCACGGGCACGCTCACAGCCGCGAGAGCGACGCCGTGGCGAACAGCACGTCGCGGATCGCCTCCGGCTCGCCGTGCTGCCCGGCGGCCGTCTCCTCCGGCGGCACGTGCCCGGCGGCCAACTGGCAGAACTCCATGCTGTCCAGCGCGATGTGCGCGACCGTGCGGTCCGGCGTGCCGAGGGCGCCCGGCGAGTCCAGGGCTATGTACCAGTGACCGCCGCCGCTGCCCTCGACCTCCAGATGCAGCGTACGGCCGGGCGCGCCCGCCTCGACCAGGCGCTGCGGCGGCGGCGCCAGCCCGGCCCGGCACCGGTAGGCCAGCGCGCGGGGCAGCAGCCGGGCCGCCAGGTCGACCATGAGGTGCAGATGCCCGGCGGCCGGGGCCTCGTACGGATAGTCCACCGCCTCGGCGATGTCACCCGCGTGCACCCAGCACTCGAAGGCGCGGTCCAGGAAGGCGTCGCGCAGCGGCAGCCGGGTGCCCCCGTACGGCACGGCCAGTCCGGTGACGCCGTGGCCGGCGAAGGACACCGTCCGGACCAGGGTGTGGCTCTGGTCGCGCCACGGTCCGCGGGTGGCGTGCGGGGCGCGGCCGTCGGCGATCGCCTGCCAGCAGGCTTCCGTACGGTCGTCGGGACCGGCCGGCCCGTGCGGGGCGGCGGCGCCCAGCGGGTCGCCGAGGCCGAGCGCGGTGGCGACCAGGCCGTCCACGGCCATCAGATGCCCGATGACCCCGGCCACGGTGGTGCGCCGCTCGGCGGGCCGCTCGTCCTCGAACCAGCGCAGCCGCACCGGAGCCTGCCACTCCGCCTCGCCCATGTCGCTGAGCAGCGCGTCCAGCTTGGCGGTCTCGGCGTCGTACGGGGCCGCCCACTCCGGAACGGGGATACGGGCCGGGCGCCGGCCCAGGCAGCCCTCCAGCACCCGCGAGCGCAACAGCGGGTCGAGGTCCAGCGGGTCGGCCGGATGCAGCAGGCCGACCGCGTCCCGCAGGCGCAGCGCCTCGTCCGCGCAGGGCGCGCAGTCCGTGAGGTGCTCCTCCACGGCGGCCGTCTCCTCGGCGGAGCAGGCGGCCAGGGCCCACGCGCCCAGCAGGGACTTCAGGACCCGGTGCGGGGGCGGTGCGGGCGCGGGCCCGGGTGGCGCGAGGGGGTGCGCGGACCCGTTCCCGGCGTCCGCGGGGGCGGTCGCCGGTTCCGGTGATGCGGACTCCGATGATGCGGGCTGCGGTGACGCGGGTGCCGGTGGTTCCGGGGCCGGTGGTTCCGGTGCGTGCGGTCGCGCCGTCGGCGACGGCGCGTCGGGCAGCGGCCCGTCGTCCTCGGCCGCGGTGCGCGGGGACGGTATACGGGGCCGGCCGCCGGAGCGGGACGCGCCGTCGGTGCCGGGGCCCTGCGGGGCGCCCGGATCGTGCGGGACGTGCGGGTCTCCCGGCTCGTGCGGGCCTCCTGGCTCGTGCGGGCCGTGGGGGTCGTCCGGATCGTGCCGGTCCCACTCCTCCGGGCCGTTCACCGCTGCCGTCCGGGTCCGGGGCCGCTCGGCGGGGACTCCGCCGGCCGCGCGGGCGGCAGGGCCTGATGGTTGTGCGCGGTGGACAGCAGTTGCAGGCCCAGCCGCAGCCGCCGCCGGGCCTCGTCCTCGGTGACGCCGAGGTCGGCGGCGGTCTGGCGGTAGTCGCGGCGCTGGAAGTAGGCCAGCTCCAGGGCGGCGCGCAGCGGGGCGGGCATGGACGTGACGATGTAGTCGGCGCGGGCGGCGGTGGAGGCGGCGCGGACCTGGCGCTCCAGCTCGGCGGGCTCGGGAGCGTCCTTGCCGCGGTCCCGGGCCGAGGCGGCCT
This sequence comes from Streptomyces sp. NPDC026394, assembly GCF_055567735.1. Taxonomy (NCBI): domain Bacteria; kingdom Bacillati; phylum Actinomycetota; class Actinomycetes; order Kitasatosporales; family Streptomycetaceae; genus Streptomyces; species Streptomyces sp. NPDC026394. The sequence goes on along the minus strand of NZ_JBVHPX010000013.1, from coordinate 18,344 downwards.
CGGCCTGCCGCAGCCGGTGCACGGACTGGCGCTGGGCGAGCTGGGCCACCCAGGAGCGCAGCGAGCCCTGCTTGGGGTCGTAGGAGTCGGGGTTCTCCCAGATGTAGCCGAAGACTTCACGGGTGATGCGGTCGGCGGCGGTCTCGCTGCCGAGGACTCGGCGGGCAAGGCTGTGCACAAGCGAAGCGAACCGGTCGTACAGCTCACCGAGCGCGGCCGCCTCGCCGCGCGCCAGCCGCTGCTGCATCCGCCTGTCCCAGCGCGGTGGTGCGTCATGTCCCATCCGGCCCCCATCCCTCGCCGCCGCCGTGCCCCGCACTCCACCGTGCCATCGAATGTAGTGGCCCGGTCCGACATTGATGCCCCTTTGCGGCAAACCCGCCCTGCCGATGACCTACGGATGGTATGGAGACGGTCACTTTTGGTGGTAATGCCCGCTCAGGGTGGATCGAAGCGCAACCGTTCGCGCCCGTATCTGCCGATGTGTTATCCGTGTGTGACCGGTTCCCGGGGAAAGTTCCCCGCTCACTGGGCATAGCCTTGGAGAGGAACGGCCCGTTGCGCACAGAATTCTGAAGAGTTTCAGGGAAGAACGGCCGGGCAGTCGAGGCGGGAAGGGTGCATTCCGGTTGGTACCGGGGAGTGTCCCGTCCGCAAGCGAGCGAAAGGCTTCGAGCGCGTGTCGTTGAAGGTGGCAGAAGGCGAGCAGGGCCGCTGGGCCGTATTGCAGGTCTCCGGCGAGATGGACCTGGTCACGTCGCCGACGGTGCGCCAGCACGTGCACGACGCGGTCGCGGAGGGCCGTCGCAGTGTGGTGCTCGACCTCTCCGAGGTCCAGTTCTGCGACTCCAGCGGCGTCGGCGTGCTGATCGCCGCCCGTCGGCTGATGCGCTCCTGCCAGGGGCGGCTGCGGCTGATCCTGCCCGCGCAGGGCGCGGTGGACGGCTCGCACGTCAACCGGGTGCTCGCGGCGCTCGGCGTGCGCCGCCTCTTCGAGGTCTACCCGGACCTGAGCACGGCCGTCGACGAAGCGGCCGCCCCGCTGTCCGCGTAGTTCCACGAGACCCGCCGGGGCGGGGTCTTCCGGCGACCGCGCCCGGCGATCGATGATGGCGCAGAGTCGCATGTCGATTACTTACCGGGATCAAGTGTCGAGTCGGAGCCCTTCATTTCTGCTCCTGATCATTTCAACTCGCCACAAATCTGGCGGAATCCTCACCCCGCGTCCCGGGGGAATTCCGCCCGTACGAGAAATCCCCCGTCCGCCGTGTGCCCGGCCTCCAGCAGCCCGCCCAGGCTCTGGGCGCGCTCGCGCAGGCCGACCAGGCCGTGGCCGCCGCCCGGCAGCGCCGGGGCCGGTGCGGAGGCGTCCGGCGGCCCGTTGCGCACCTCCACCCGCAGCCCCCGCGGGGCCACCGGCTCCGCTCCCTCGGCGCTCCCCTCCGCCCGCTCCGCCCCCACCGCCGCGACCCGCACCCGTACCCGCGCGCCCGGCGCGTGCTTGCGTACGTTGGTCAGCGCCTCCTGGACGGTCCGGAAGGCGGCCCGTTCCACGGCCTTGGCCCCGGCCGCCCCGTCCGGCACCTCGTGCTCGTACACGACGTCCAGGGCGCTCATCTCGATCAGCCGCGGCAGTTCGGCCAGGTCCGGCTGCGGTGCCAGGTCCCGCGCGTCCGCGCTGCCGCCGCCGGCCGCCCGCAGGATGCCGACCATGTGCCGCAGCTCCTCCAGGGTCCGTACGGACAGCTCACGGATCGTCCGGGCCGACTCCCGCGCGGCGTCCTCCCCGGTGCTCACCTGCACCGCTCCGGCCTGCAGGCTGATCAGGCTGACCTGGTGCGCGACCACGTCGTGCATCTCGCGGGCCAGCCGCGCCCGCTCGGTGGCCAGCACCCGGTCCGCGATCAGCCGGTCCTCGCGGCGCAGGCTGCGGGTCAGGTCGTCGACCCGGGCGGCGAGTTCGCGGCGGGTGCGCACCAGCAGGCCCAGCGCGATGGGTGCGGCCGAGGTCACCGTCGCGTCGATCAGCACCTGCACGTTCTCGCGGTACGCGCCCGGGTCCAGGTCGGAGAGCGGGTACGGGAGGAAGTGCGCGGCGATCAGCAGCGCGGCGCAGCCGCCGAGCCGGGCGCGGCCGGGGCGGAGCGCGGCGAGGGTGTAGAGGGCGATCATCGGCGCGAACCAGATGTAGCCGATGTACAGGCCCGGCAGGGTGACGAGGAAGACGGCGAGCGGCAGCCGGCGCCGCAGCAGCAGCGCGGTGGCGGCGACCAGGGAGACGCCCAACTCCAGTCCCAGGTCCAGACCGTTGACGAGGAAGGCGTCCACCATGGACAGCAGCACCGGCACGACCAGGGGTACGGCCCGGGACGCGGTCCGGGACACGGCCTGGGGCACGGCCCGGCGTATGCCGTCGGTAAGGCCGCCGCGCGCGTTCACCGGGGACCGCCCGCGACGAGGCCCGCGCGGTCCGCGAGGATCGCCGCCTGGACGCGGTTGAGCCCGCCCAGCTTGCCCAGCAGCGCCCGTACGTGGTCCTTGACGGTGCTCGGTGCCAGGCCCATCCGCTCCGCGATCTGCGCGTTGCCCAGGCCCTCGCCGAGCAGGGCCAGCACCTCGGACTCCCGCGGCGTCAGCGCCCCTACGGCGCGGACCGCGGCGGCCTGGTCCTCGGCGGTGAGGAAGCCGCCGATCACGGCGCGGGTGACCCCCGGGTCGAGCACGCTGCCCCCCTCGGCCAGGGTCCGTACGGCCCGGACGAGTTGTTCCGGGTCGGAGTCCTTGAGCAGGAAACCGGCCGCGCCTTCGCGCAGCGCCGCGGTCAGGTACTCCTGCGCGTCGAAGGTCGTCAGCATGGCCACGGCGGGCGGTTCGGGCGCGGCGCGCAGGCCGCGCAGGACGGTCAGCCCGTCCACGTCCGGCATCCGGATGTCGAGCAGTACGACGTCCGCCGCGCTCTCCAGCACGGTGTCCACGGCCTCGCCGCCGCCGCAGTCCGCGACCATCTCGATGTCCGGGGCGGTGCCCAGGATCATCCGCAGCCCGGATCTGACCAGCCGCTCGTCGTCCACCACCGCGACACGGATCACCGGCCGCCCCTCTCTGCATCGCGTCCATGGGCCTGCCCGCCGCACACCGTGGCGACCCCCGCCGGACGGCGGGGGTCGGTGCACGACCTGCGGAGGATGCCGTGAGGTGGCGCCCGCGGGCAGAGTGCCTTTCATGCTGCACCACCGAGGAGGCCACGAGCGGCCGAGGCGGCGCAGCTCACAGTGACGGCCGCCGCGACCCCCACACGTGGCGGCCGTCGCCGTTGAGCGCCCTGGCGGACTTCGACCAGCCACCCGGCAACGTCCCGCTGGACCCGTTCCGTATCCGCGACCGGCCCGGCGTCGCTCACCTCCGGACAACTTCCGCCCCGCCCGTTGCCTCCCGTCACTGGCGCCTCTAGGTTGGCCGCGATCCGCCGCACGCCTGCCCGTTGGGCGCCGCGCGGGCCACCACCCCCTCGGAGCACGGCCCCCCGGGGCACGGCTCGGCATCGCTTCGGAGGCTTCTTCGTGCACAGACCCCGGCGTATCCCCACACCGCCCGGCACCTCCATACGGACGCGCATACGGACCCGGGCGGCCACCCGTCGCCGTACGGGCCTTCGCGTGGCCGCCGCCGCGGCCGGCCTCGCGCTCGTCGGCGGCATGGCGGCCACCGCCCCCGCCGCCGCGTCGGCTTCCCCCGCCGCGTCCGCGCCCCCGCCCGCGGACGCCCGCACCCAGCAGGTCGAGTACTTCACCCCGCAGGGGCACCCCCGGCACACCACCGTCCCGGCCGCCACGCCCGAGAGCCTGGTGAGCGCCCACCGCGCGCGCTCCGCCGCCGAGCTGGCCGCCGACGGCACCGTGACCTCGGTCGTGCGCAACGGCCCCACCGACAAGAAGGTCGACGTCGTCGTCATCGGCGACGGCTACACGCTCGCCCAGCAGAAGGACTTCCACGCCGACGCGAAGGCCAAGTGGGCGCAGGTCTCCGCCGTCGAGCCGTACGCCTCGAACCGCTCGCTGTTCAACGTCTGGACCGTGGACGCCGTCTCCAACCAGTCCGGCGTCTCCGGCGACCCGGCCAAGGGCGTGGTCAAGGACACCGCGCTGGACGCCCGCTTCTGGTGCGACGACATCGAGCGCCTGCTGTGCGTGGACACCGGCAAGGTCGAGTCGTACGCCTCCAAGGCCCCGGACGCCGACCTCGTGATCGTCCTCGGCAACTCCGCCAAGTACGGCGGCGCGGGCTACAACGGCATCACCTCGTCCGTCGGGTACGACGGTATCGCCACCGCCTCCTCCGACCACCGCGACTCCGCGCAGGTGGCGGTCCACGAGACGGGCCACTCCCTCGGGAAGCTGGCCGACGAGTACGTGTACGACACCAACGGCACGTACAGCGGCCCGGAGCCGGCCGCGCCCAACATCACCAAGATGAGCGTCGCGGAGATGAAGGCCAAGAAGGCCAAGTGGTACCGCTACCTCGGCCAGAACTCGCCGGACGGCGGCAAGGTCGGCGCCTTCGAGGGCGGCGGCTACCACCCGCGCGGCCTCAACCGGCCCACCGAGAACTCGATCATGCGGACCCTGGGCCGGGAGTTCAACCTGCCCGGCCGTCAGGCGATGATCGATGGCTTCCACCGCCATACGGGCCGCTGAGCCGGGACTCGTACGCACCATAGGCACTGAACGAGCGGCCGGTCGCCAGGACCACCACCGAGGTCGTGGCGGCCAGTTCGTACGCCGTGATCACCAGCGACGCCGCGCTCTCGCCCGTGACGAACGGGCCGCCGAAGAACCCGGTGACGGTCAGCAGGACCACCGTCCGCACGGTCAGGTACAGCTCGACCGCGGCGAACACCAGGAGCGCGCCGCGCACGTCGCGGTTGCTGCGGACGGCGAGCACGCCGAGCACCAGCAGGACGCTGACCGACGAGAGCGTGGTGAACTCGCCGGACTGCGAGAGCTGGACCATGCCGCCGGTCGCGGAGCCGTCCACCGCCCGGCGCAGATAGGTGCCCAGGCCGATGTGCTCCTCGGCCGTGCTCCATGCCGCCCAGACGAGCCGGGTCGCGCCCATGACGAGGAAGAGCACCCCGCAGATACGGGAGAGCCGGCGCCGCCACCAGGAGTCGGTGTCGGCGCACGACCGTTTTGTCACTCCTGTCCGGGTGTCGCCCTCTCCGGCTGCCCCGCCGCCCGCGGCGGCCCCGGCCGCTCCCGCCCGTTCGGTGGCCCGGAGCAGTGCCACGATCACGATCAGGGCGGCCGGCAGCCCCAGGGCCCGCGTCGCCAGTACCCAGCCGCCGAGCGGCTCCACGGCGTACAACTGCCGGTACCCGGCGTGGCACAGGCCGACGATCTCGCGCACGGACTGGGCGAGGATCACCCAGCCCAGCAGCAGAGCACCCGTACGCGCCACCCGCCGCAGGGCCAGCGCGCCCGCCGCGACCGCCAGCAGCGCGACGACCAGGGCCCATTCGCCGGGCCCGAGCGTCCACATGAAGAAGGAGGCACGCGGGTTGAAGAGCCCCTCGAAGAAGTCCCAGACGCTGCCCTCACCCTGGACGATGCCGTACACCGTCCACGCGGTCAGCGCGCCGCCGTAGACCGCGAGGGCGGCCCCCGCCGTGCGGTACGCGCGCTCGTGCCCGGCCGCCGCCCGCCCGGGGTCGGGACCGGGCCGGACGTCCACCGCACCGCCGTCCTGCATCACCATGTCCGACCCCCGATCCGCCGCGCCGTGCTCAGAGCCCGTGTGCCGCCGACTGCCTTCTTGCCGCTGCCCTGTTGCCTCTGCCGAGTGCTGCTGCCGCCTCACTGTGTCAAGGACGGCGGCAGAGGCGGCGGAGGTTCCCCCGCGTGTGTCGTGCGGCACTGCCGTACGCGGGGTCACCACGCCCCACCGCACACCGTCCGGCCAGGCTTCCCACTCCCTGCCCGCGGGCGCGCTCCGCAATCGTGCACAACCGACCCGTGCGCCTCTCGTCCACCCCGTGTCCCTCCGGACCTCCACCGCCGGCGCCCGGCCGTTGGGGCAAGATGGCCCCATGGGGAGCTTGCGGGGCGAGGGCCGGCTCATCGCCGGCCGCTACCGCCTGGGCGAACGGCTCGGCCGGGGCGGCATGGGAACGGTCTGGCGCGCCACCGACGAGATGCTGCGCCGCCAGGTCGCGGTCAAGGAACTGCACCTGGACGACGGCCCGGCCGGCGCGGACCCGGAGGCGGAGCGGGCGCGCGCGATGCGCGAGGCCCGGTCCGTCGCGCGCATCAAGCACCCGAACGTGATCGTCCTGCACGACGTCGTCGAACAGGACGCGCGCCCCTGGATCGTCATGGAGCTGGTCGACGGCGCCTCCCTCGCCGACCGGCTGGCCGGCGGCGGCCCGCTGGCGCCCCGCGAGGTGGCGCGCATCGGTCTGGCCCTGCTCGGCGCGCTGCGGGTGGCGCACGCGCGCGGCGTCCTGCACCGCGACATCAAGCCCGCCAACGTCCTGCTGGAGGAGGGCACCGGGCGGGTCGTCCTCACCGACTTCGGTGTCGCCCAGCTCCCCGGCAGCCCGACACTGACCGAGGCCGGCGGCTTCGTCGGCTCGCCCGAGTACACCGCGCCCGAGCGGATGGCCGGCCGGCACGCCGGACCGGCGGCGGACCTGTGGTCGGTCGGTGCACTGCTGTGCGCGGCGCTCAGCGGGCGTTCGCCGTTCCACCGCGACTCGCTGGGCGGCGTACTGAGCGCGGTCGTGCAAGACGAGATCGAACTGCCGGAACCGGCCCGCCCCCTCCTCGCCGTGGTCCGCGGCCTGCTGGAACGCGACCCGGACCGGCGGCTGGACATCCCGGGCACCGAACGGCTGTTGCGCGGCTACCTCCAGTCGGGCCGCGCCCCCGAGACACCACCGCCCGCTTCCGCGGCCGCGGCCCCCGGGCGCCCGGCACCCGCGCCGGAACCGGGCCGTGCGCACGGCGTCCCGATACCGGACGCCTTGGCGGACCGCGCGCTGGCCGCCGCGGCCCGCCCGCACACCGGACGCGCGCGCACCGTGTTCCTGGCAGGTCTGGCGGTGTGTGTGCTGGCGGGGGCGGGGGTGGGCCTCGCGGCACTGTTTCTGCGGGACGGGGACCGGGGCGGGGACCCGGACGGCAAGGGCGACGGACGCCGGGCGACGCAGTCTGCATCGCCATCGCCATCGCCATCGCCGCCGTCGCGGTCGCCGTCCCCGTCGCAGGAACGTTCGGGCACCCCTGGTACGGCTGACACCGCCCCACCGGGTTACACCATGGCGCGCGACCCACTCGGTTTCGCTCTCGCCGTCCCCGAAGGCGCCACCCGCTCGTACGAGGCACCCCGCGTCTTCTACTCCTCCGAGGGCAGGCGCTACCGGCTCGGCATCCTCCTCCGGAGACCGTCCCCCGCCGGGCCGCTGGACGCGATGCGCCGGGCCCACGCGGACGGCCCCGGCCTCTACCCCGGGTACCGCGACGGCACGGTCTCGCCCGCCACACACCGCGGCCTGCCCGCCGCCCGGTGGGAGTTCACCTGGGACGGCGGTCCGGAGGACGGCGGGCCCCGGCACACCTTCGACCTCGTCTGGGAGGAGGGCGGCAGGACGTACGACGTGTGGGTCTCGGCACCACTGGCCGAACGCGAGCGGGCGAAACGCCACTTCACGGTGGCCCTGCGGACGTTTCACCCGGTAGGCGCCGGCTCTCCGGCACGGTGACGGGGAGCTTCGCCGGCCGGCCCCGGCCTCTGCCGCACCGTTCGCCGCACCGCCCGGGGACCGCCCGAGTGCCACTCGCGCACCGTCCCCCGTTCCGCCCCGCCCCCCCGTAAGCCCCCAGCACAGCGCCCTTGTGGCCAGTGAATACTGGCGTGATTGTGCCCACCGCGGGAAAACTCGTTACCGGTGGGTACCCAAAGCGTCCGGCGCGTCATACGCTCGCCCGCATGACGGACTCGCAGGACACCGGAACCCGCTCCTCCGCACCCGTCGGCGCCGGGCCCGCCGCCGACCGGGACGCGCCCGCCGGCGGCAACCCCGTCGCCCGCGCCGCCGCCGGCACCCGGACCGCCGCCGACGTGGTCACCCCGCACCTGGTCACCCGCCTCACCCGCGGCGTGACCGGCACCGGCCGTACCGCCAACCACACGCCGTTCACCGGCGAGAAGCTGGCGGACCTGCCCGAGTCCACACCCGAGGACGTCGCCACCGCCTTCGAGCGGGCCCGCACCGCCCAGCGCGCCTGGGCCGAGGTCCCCGTACGGCAGCGCGCCGCCGTCCTGCTGCGCTTCCACGACCTGGTGCTCCGCCGCCAGGCCGAGGTGCTGGACCTGATCCAGTTGGAGACCGGCAAGGCCCGGCTGCACGCCCACGAGGAGATCCAGGCCGTCGCCATCGCGGCCCGCCACTACGGCCGCAAGGCACCGGCGTACCTGCGCCCCCGGAGCCGCACCGGTGTCGTACCGACCCTCACCAAGGTCACCGAACTGCGGCAGCCGCGTGGCGTCGTGGGGCAGATCGCGCCCTGGAACTACCCCTTCGAACTGTCCGTCGGTGACGCGCTGCCCGCCTTCGCCGCCGGCAACGCCGTCGTCATGAAGCCCGACACGGAGACCGCGCTGACCGCCCTGTGGGCCCGCGAGCAGCTCATCGAGGCCGGGCTGCCCCCGGAGGTCTGGCAGGTCGTCCTCGGCGACGGCCCGGTCGTCGGCCCCGAGGTCGTCCGGCACGCCGACTACGTCTCCTTCACCGGCTCCACCCGCACCGGCCGCGAGGTCGCCCAGGGCGCCGCCGCCCGCCTGGTCGGCGTCTCCCTTGAACTCGGCGGCAAGAACGCCATGCTGGTGCTGGACGACGCCGACGTCGACAAGGCCGCGGCGGGCGCCGTACGCGGCTGCTTCTCCTCCGCCGGCCAGCTCTGCATCTCCATAGAGCGGCTGTACGTCCACGCGTCCATAGCCGACGCCTTCATGGAGCGCTTCGCCGCCCGCACGAAGGCGATGCGCCTGGGCAACGCCCTCGCCTACGGCGCCGACATGGGCTCGCTGGTCGGCGAACGCCAGTTGGAGACCGTCACCCGGCACGTGGACGAGGCCGTCGCCAAGGGCGCCACCCTGGTCGCCGGCGGCCGCGCCCGCCCGGACATCGGTCCGCTGTTCTACGAGCCCACCATCCTCGACGGCGTCGAGTCCCCGATGGCCGTGTGCGAGGAGGAGACCTTCGGGCCGGTCGTCTCGGTCTACCGGTTCACCGACGAGGACGACGCCGTGGCGCGCGCCAACGCCACGCCGTACGGCCTGAACTCCAGCGTCTGGACCAGGGACGGCCGCCGCGGCCGCGCCGTCGCCGCCCGGCTGCGCACCGGCACCGTCAACGTCAACGAGGCGTACGCCGCGGCCTACGGCAGCGTCCAGTCCCCGATGGGCGGCATGGGCGACTCCGGCCTCGGCCGCCGCCACGGCTCCGAGGGCATCCTGAAGTACACCGAGGCGCAGACCGTCGCCCACCAGCGCCTCATGCCGCTCGCCCCGTCGTTCGGCATGGACGACGAGAAGTACGCGGCGCTCATGACCCGCAGCCTGCGCGCGATGAAGGCGTTCCGCCTCCGCTGAGACACGGGCGTCGCGACGCCGCGGAGCGCCGGCAGAAGCGCCCCAGGACCCGCCGAGATCGAGGGAGTGCCAGTGCCCCAGCACCACCATGCCCCACACCGGCCCGGACCGGCCGAGGACGGGCACGCCTACGACTACGACGTACTCGTCATCGGCTCGGGCTTCGGCGGCTCCGTCTCCGCGCTCCGCCTGACCGAGAAGGGCTACCGCGTCGGCGTCCTGGAGGCCGGGCGCCGCTTCACCCGCGCCACGCTGCCCAAGAACTCGTGGGACCTGAAGAACTACCTCTGGGCGCCCGCCCTCGGCTGCTACGGCATCCAGCGCGTGCACCTGCTCGGCAACGTCATGGTCCTGGCGGGCGCCGGGGTCGGCGGTGGCTCGCTGAACTACGCCAACACCCTCTACGTACCGCCGAAACAGTTCTTCGCCGACCAGCAGTGGGGGCACATCACCGACTGGCAGGACGAGCTGAAGCCGTACTACGACCAGGCGCAGCGGATGCTCGGCGTCCGCCTCAACCCGACCATGACGCCCTCGGACGTCCACCTCAAGGCCACCGCCGAGAAGATGGGCGTCGGCGACTCCTTCCACATGGCGCCGGTCGGCGTCTTCTTCGGCGACGGCCAGGACACCGACGGTACGGCGAAGGCCGCCCCCGGCACCGAGGTCCCCGACCCGTACTTCGGCGGCGCGGGCCCCGCCCGCACCGCGTGCACCGAATGCGGCGAGTGCATGACCGGCTGCCGGCACGGCGCCAAGAACACCCTCAACGAGAACTACCTCCACCTCGCCGAGCAGGCCGGCGCCGTCATCCACCCGATGACGTCCGTGGTCACCGTCACCGAGGACTCCCGCGGCGGCTTCGCCGTCGGCACGCTGCCCACCGACGACAAGCGCAAGGGCAAGGGCCGCACGTTCACCGCCCGCCGGGTGGTCCTCGCCGCCGGTACGTACGGTACGCAGACGCTCCTGCACCGGATGAAGGACAGCGGCCTGCTGCCCCGGATCTCCGGCCGGCTCGGCGAGCTGACCCGCACCAACTCCGAGGCGCTGGTCGGCGCGCAGACCGACGACCGCCGCTACCGCAGGGCACACGGCGCGCCGAAGGCCGACTTCACCCGCGGCGTCGCGATCACCTCGTCCATCCACCCGAACGACAGCACCCACATCGAGCCGGTCCGTTACGGCAAGGGCTCCAACGCGATGGGCAGCCTGTCCGTCCTCCAGGTGCCGATCGTCACCCGCGCGCCCCGCGCCCTGGCCTGGGCGGCCAACTGCGTACGCCACCCGCTCCTGCTGCTGCGCTCCCTGTCCAACCGCCGCTGGTCCGAGCGGACCATCATCGGCCTGGTCATGCAGTCGCTGGACAACTCCCTGACCACGTACCGCAAGCCGGGCGGACTCGGCAAAGGGCTGCTCACCGCGCGTCAGGGCCACGGCGCGCCCAACCCGCAGCAGATCCCCGAGGCCACCGAAGCGGCCACCCTGCTCGCCCAGGAGATCAACGGCTTCGCGGGCAGCAACGTCGGCGAGCTGATGGGCACCCCGCTGACCGCCCACTTCCTGGGCGGCTGCCCGATCGGCGAGGACGCGGACCACGGCGTGCTCGACCCGTACCACCGGCTGTACGGGCACCCCGGCATCTCGGTGGTCGACGGCTCGGCGGTCTCCGCCAACCTCGGTGTCAACCCGTCACTGACCATCACCGCCCAGGCCGAACGCGCCATGTCCTTCTGGCCGAACAAGGGCGAGGCGGACCCCCGCCCCGCGCCGGGCCGGGCCTATCAGCGGCTGTCGGCGGTGGCGCCGCACCGCCCGGCCGTGCCGGAGAAGGCGTTCGCGGCGCTGCGGCTGCCCCTGCTGCCCGTACCGGCGGTCCCGCCGAAGTCGCAGGTCACGGCTCCGGCGGAGAGCTGATCCGGGGCGCGTCCCGTCCCGGCTTCCGGGCTCAGGACGCGTCGGCGCCCTTGCGGCGGCGTACGGCGAACACCGCCCCCGCACCGAGGGCGACCGCCGCCGCACCCGACAGCGTGAGGCCCGGGAGCCCGGAGGACGCGCCGGTCTCGGCCAGCTTGCCGGTGACCGGCAGTTGGGCCTGCTGCTTCACGCCGCCGTGCGGCGCCGGGTGGTTGGGGCGGGTGCCGGGCCGCCCCTTGGAGTCCGGTACGTGGGGCGGCCGGGTGCTGCCGGCGGGCAGGATGTCGAACGGGTGGTCCGCGGCGTCCGAAGAGCCGCAGTTCAGGTCCGCGTTCAGGTACCAGCCGACGCTGACCGCGCCGCCGTAGCCGGCGGGGGTCTTCGCGTCGGCCTTCAACCGCAGCTTCGCCTCCGCGTACTCCCCGGGGCGCAGGCCGTCGGCACCGGCGATCGAGGCGAAGTAGCCGTCGCCTTCCTCGGAGCCCGCGACCGGCTTCCACCGGCCCGTCGCCGCGTCGAACCATTCGAGCGTCAGGTGCTCGGAGAGATCGTCGGAGGTCTTGTTGTCCAGGGCGAAGACCTGCGTGTACGCCTGTACGGACAGGATGTGCTCGGTGGAGGTGTTGGTGGCGCGGTAGGTGAAGTCCACCCATCCGGCCCCGGCGACGATCTTGCCGGGCAGGCCGCGGAGTTCGGCCTTGACCGACCGCTCGCTCGACCAGTCCTTGCACTCCGGGGTCGCGGAGGGCGTGGTCGGCGTGCCCGGCTCCGCGTTCTTCCCGGGGGCCACGCCCTTGGGCGGAGCCGGCGCAGCGGTCTTCGTCCCGCCCCCGCTCTGCGGCGGCCTGCCGCTCTCGCCGGGCGCGGGGGAGCCGGAGGTCTCGGTCGCGCCGGGCGTCGGTGTCGCCGTCGCGGTCGGTGTGGCGGTCGGTGTGGCGGTGGCCGTCGAGGCCCGCTCGGGCGTCTCGGTGGCGTACGCGGCGGGGGCCGCCAGCAGGGCGGCAGGGACTATGGCGGCCGTTGCGGTGACGGCGGCCAGGGCGCGGCGGAGTTGCATCGTGAAGACCTCTCGGAGCCGAAGTGCCGTGATCACGGCACCGGTTCGGGGTGGGCCGTCGCGGTGGGGCGCGGGATGGCCGGGCGATTGCAGATACTGACCGGCCGTGCGCGGAAAAGGTTGCACGGTCCGGCCTGAGCGCCGGAAGTTACGCCGGTGTCGCTCCGTAGTGCCCCGCATCCCGCCATAGCGAAGGGCCCCGGGACGCCGCCCGCGAGGGGGGTGCGGACGGCCGCGGGGCCCTTGGCTTTCGGCGCCGGCGTCAGGGCAGCGTCGGCGCCGAGGGGGCGGCGCCGGGGGGGGGGATGGCGCCGCTGGCTCTCAAGTTGTCCCGGGGGTGGGCACCCCCGCGCTCGCGGCCTCGGCCGCCTGCCGGCGCCGGTGGCTCCGGCGTCCGTGACGCCGTCGGCGGTCCGGACCGCCGACGGGTGCCGTCTCCCGTTCGGGGCACGGCGTGCCGCTTTCACGGCCCCGCTTCGGGCACGGTGTGCCGCTCTTGTGCATCGTGCTGGACGCGCCTCACCCGGCGCAACCGTTTCGACCGGATGCGGTCGGCCCCGGGCGTCCCCAGGACCGACCGCCCCATCGGATGTGACCGGGCTGCTGTCCCCTGCTGACCGGCCACAGCACCGTAGCGAGGTCCCACGACGCGGACCGCTCCAAGTCGGTCGGCGTCTCATCGCTCCGGTGGATCCGCCCACGGGCGGCGTCTACGCGTAGTCCTGCAGACCGCACCTGGCTGGCGTGGCATCCGGAACAACGAAGTTCGGCGGGGGCCGGTCACGGCGCCGTACGGGTGAGTCGCCGCCCACGGGTCGGATTCGGCTGCGGACGCCGCGGCCCCGGCCCTGGACGCCCGCGGCCCGGACCGGCCGCGGACCCGGCCCCGGACGGCCGCGGACTCAGATCCGGCCGCGGCACAGCTCCAGCAGCGTCATCGCGAGGGCGGTGCCGGGCCGGCCGAGCTGCCCCCGGTAGTGCTCCAGCACCTCCATCTCGCGCGACAGGTTCACCCGGCGCCCGCCGGAGCCGATGCGCTCGCGCTGGATCACGGCCGAGACGGCCATGCGTTCCTGCACGAGGCCGATGATCCGGCCGTCGAGATCGTCGATCCGCTCCCGGGCGTCCGTGATCACTCCGGCCGCCGCCTCGGTGCGCGCGCCGGTGTCGGGCTTCACCGTGGCCCTGCCCGTGGCCCGGCCCGCGGCCGTGGTCTCGGGAAGCGTCGCCGGGTCCGTGACCGCCTGGATACCGCTCATGTCCGTCACTCCTACGGATCATGACCCCACAGTCGCCGTCCGCACCGCCTACGGGCCCGCCGCCCGCGGAAAAACCGAGCGCCCCGGGCCTGTACCGGCCCGGGGCGCCTGGGAAGTCGCTCGTCAGTTGATCAAGCAGCACGACCATGGCAGCCGGACGGGCCGGTGCCATAGGTAAAGACGAAGGTCAGCTGCTTGTACATGGCGCTCAGTATGAGCCCGTTAGAATCGAAAGTCCAACCCCTGCACCACACCGCCGGAAGGCCGCCGAAGTGCCATCAGCGTCACCTGCTGCCGCCCCCGACGTCGTCCTGGTGGTCGACTTCGGCGCGCAGTACGCCCAGCTCATCGCCCGCCGCGTACGCGAGGCCCGGGTCTACAGCGAGATCGTCCCGTCCACCATGCCGGTGGCCGAGATGCTCGCCAAGAACCCCAAGGCGATCATCCTCTCCGGCGGCCCGTCGTCGGTCTACGCCGAGGACGCGCCCAGCCTGGACCGTTCCCTGTTCGAGGCCGGCGTCCCGGTCTTCGGCATGTGCTACGGCTTCCAGCTCATGGCCACCACCCTCGGCGGCACGGTCGACAACACCGGCGCCCGTGAGTACGGCCGTACCGACCTGCACGTCTCCAAGAACGCCTCGACCCTCTTCGAGGGCACCCCGGCCGAGCAGCCCGTGTGGATGTCGCACGGCGACGCCTGCTCCGCCGCGCCCGAGGGCTTCACCGTCACGGCCTCCACCGACATGGTCCCGGTCGCCGCCTTCGAGAACGACGAGAAGAAGCTGTACGGCGTGCAGTACCACCCCGAGGTGATGCACTCCACGCACGGCCAGCAGGTCCTGGAGCACTTCCTCTACCGGGGAGCGGGCATCGAGCCGGTGTGGACCACCACCAACGTCGTCGACGAGCAGGTCGCGGCCATCCGTGAGCAGGTCGGCAGCGCGCGGGCGATCTGCGGTCTGTCCGGCGGCGTGGACTCCGCGGTGGCCGCCGCCCTCGTCCAGAAGGCCATCGGCGACCAGCTCACCTGCGTCTACGTCGACCACGGCCTGATGCGCAAGGGCGAGACCGAGCAGGTCGAGAAGGACTTCGTGGCCGCCACCGGTGTCCAGCTCAAGGTCGTCGACGCCTCCGAGCGCTTCCTGAAGGCGCTGGCCGGCGTCTCCGACCCGGAGCAGAAGCGGAAGATCATCGGCCGCGAGTTCATCCGGGTCTTCGAGCAGGCCCAGGCGGAGATCGTCGCCGAGTCCGGCGCGGCCGGCGAGCCCGTGAAGTTCCTGGTCCAGGGCACGCTGTACCCGGACATCGTGGAGTCCGGCGGCGGCACCGGCACCGCGAACATCAAGTCCCACCACAACGTCGGCGGCCTCCCCGAGGACCTGGAGTTCGAGCTCATCGAGCCGCTCCGCCAGCTCTTCAAGGACGAGGTCCGCGCGGTCGGCGCCGAGCTGGGCCTGCCGGACGAGATCGTCCAGCGCCAGCCCTTCCCCGGTCCCGGCCTGGGCATCCGCATCGTCGGCGAGGTCACCAAGGAGCGCCTGGACCTCCTCCGCGAGGCCGACGCCATCGCCCGCGAGGAGCTGACCGCGGCCGGCCTGGACCGCGAGATCTGGCAGTGCCCGGTGGTCCTCCTCGCCGACGTCCGCTCCGTCGGCGTCCAGGGCGACGGCCGTTCCTACGGTCACCCGATCGTGCTGCGCCCGGTCTCCTCCGAGGACGCGATGACCGCGGACTGGACCCGCATGCCGTACGACGTCCTGGCCCGCATCTCCACCCGCATCACCAACGAGGTCGCCGACGTCAACCGCGTCGTCCTCGACGTGACCAGCAAGCCCCCGGGCACCATCGAGTGGGAGTGACCCCCTCGTAGGTCCCCGCACCAGGTCAACGCCGCAGCCGTCGCTCAGCAGTTTGAGCGGCGGCTGCGGCGTTCTTGGTGGGTACGCTGGCCGTACGGCCCAGAATCCCGTCCATGGGAGGACTCATGACCGCTGAGATCGCGCACCACTGGCCCGTGCCCCCGCCAGACGGTTACACCGTGGACGACCTGCTGACCCTGCCTGACCTCCCGCCGCATACGGAATTGCTCGACGGGAGCTTGGTGTTTGTGAGCCCACAGAGGTTTTTTCACAGCGTCGTGATCGATTCGTTGGTCAGCGGGCTGCGACGCACGGCGCCGCCAGAACTGACGGTCGCGCGCGAAATGACTGTGTTGATCGACGAACGCAACGGCCCCGAACCGGACATCACGGTAGTGCGGACCGCAGCGGTGCGTCACTCGGACCAGACGCATTTTCAGGTGCGGGACGTCCTGCTCGCCGTCGAAGTCGTTTCTCCGGAATCCGAGGCACGGGACCGCGACACCAAGCCGCACAAATATGCAAAGGCGGGTATCACGCACTTCTGGCGGGTCGAAAAGGCCGGGCCCGGTGGCCACCCCGTCGTGCAGGTCTTCGAGCTGGACGAGGAAACCCGCACTTACCGCTCCGTGCACACCTTCCGGGAGCAGGTAAAGCTGGGCGCCCCCTTCGACATCGACATCGACCTCACCGCGATCGTCCTCCCGTGAGCGTTGACGTGTGCCGGTGACACTCCCACCCGTTTCCGCATGACGGTAGAGGAGATCCGGCAGGCGAAAAAGGTGGAAGTGTCGCGCGATGGGCACCATCGGCTGCATCGGCCTCGGCATCATGGGCAGCCCGATGGCGGTCAACCTCGCCAAGGCCGGACACACAGTGGCCGGCTGGAACCGCAGCAGTCGCCGTCGGCTCAGCACGCGTCCGGGGTGTGCGCGCCGTAGCGGAGGCCGTCGACGAGGAGGGTGACCATCTGCTGGGTGGGGTCGTCGTCCTCGGCGGCGGGCAGGGTCAGGTTGGCCACGGCGCGCAGCAGGTCCTCGGGGTCCAGGTCCAGGTCGGAGCGGATGTGCCCGGCGCTCGCCGCGGCGTCGAGAAGAGCGCTGAGGACGGGCACGAAGCGCTCCTGGAAGTAGCCGGGCAGGCTGTCGAAGGCCGGGTCTCCCGAGTGGAGCGCGGAGCTGAGGCCGCGCTTCGTGGCGATGAAGCCCGCGAAGCGCTGGAGCCAGCGGGCGAGCGCGTCGACCGGTCCGTACTCGGCCATGAGGGACGGGGCCGCGTCGGCGCAGGCGTCGACCTCGTGGCGGAAGACCGCGGCGATCAGGTCGGCGCGCTGCGGGAAGTGGCGGTAGAGGGTGCCGGCGCCCACGCCTGCCTTGGCGGTGATCTGCCGTACGGGGGCGTCGACTCCCGAGGTGGCGAAGACGTCGGCGGCGGCGGTGAGCAGGGCGTCGGTGCTGCGCTGCGCGTCGGCGCGTACGCGCTTGGCGGGGCTCGCGGCCGGGGTGTCCGCGCCGGTCTGCTGCCGCGGGTCCTCGCTCATGAGCCTCCTCCGCCCCTGGAACACCGTTCCGTTTACGTCGGCGTCAGCGTAGCGCGGACGTCGGGAACCGGCCATGGGCGCCCTGCGTCAATGCCCCACCCACCTCACTGGAGCCAGAACCGCGTCCGCTCCAGCCACACGTCGAGCAGTTTCCGGTCGCCGATGGTCTCCACGCCCCCGGCGACGGCGGGCCGCCCGTAGAGGAAGAGCACCAGGTCGGTGACGGTGCCGCGGACGGCGACCGCGGCCTTCTCGTGGGTGGGGCGCCAGACGGGGGCCTCGCCGGTGAGGTCGACGAACCACTCCGCCTCGGTGTCCGTGGCGTGGAAGTGCAGCGTACGGCCGGGCCCGAGCAGGACGGGTGCGCCGGGCTGTTCCTCGGCGATCTCCTCGACGGCGTGGAATCCCATCCATTCGTCGAGGGCGTCGCGCGCCACGTCCGCGTCGAGGACGTACTCCCGGCCGGCGGCGAGAGCGGCGTCGGCCCGGTGGAGGGCGGTCTCGTGGGTCATCCGGCGGGCCCAGAAGGCGGGGGTGCCGCCGGGCGCCACGGTCCACACCGGCACGTCGGGACCGGCGGCCCGCAGGGTGTCCGACAGCCGGGCGGCGCCCTCGGCGAGTACGGCGCCCAGCGCGGCCGGGTCCTCGTCGGCGAGCTTCGGGGTCTCGTTGACCAGTTCGTCGGAGACGGGCTCCGTAGCCCGGGTGCCGACGATCGTCTCGACCCAGCGGTGGGCGCCGTTGACGTGGCGGATCAACTGGCCGAGGTTCCAGCCGGGGCAGGTCGGCACGGTGGCCGCCGGGTCGGTGTTCTTGACGGTGGACCGCAGTTGGTCGGCCTGGTGGACGATTTCGGCGCAGTAGCGGTCGTAACTCAGGGGAGTACCGGTCGTGGCAGCCATGGGGGGCACGGTAGTGGCCCTGCCCGCCGCTTCCGTAGTGAATTTCCGTGGCGGCGGGCCGGGCGGTGCGGCAGTGCGGTGGGGTCAGCCGATGGGGTTGACGAAGGTGGCGGGGTGGGTGGCGCTGCGCTGGTCGACGAGGGGGCCCCAGGGCCATTT